>BNUB01000002.1 GCA_025997045.1 Betaproteobacteria bacterium | reverse complement strand
GGCGTCACCTACGGTGACGCCAAATTTAGCAGCGCCTATGGCGCTGGATGTTTCAGATGTGAAGAGAACAGATGTCAGATCTAAATTGAAAGCGGGGCGGACAACATACGCCGAAGAATCGACGTAGTCGTAGTCGAGGTCGCCGCCGCCAGACTACCCGGCAAGGGCGTAGTCATCGAGGTTGCCCGGCGAGCGCAGCCACCACGAAGAAGGGTATTTTCGGATGTCATTATTACCAATGGCTTCCCATTCCGCAAAGGAGAGCGCCCAGTGCAATTGGTCAGGTGCAGCATTACCATTTATTCCGTCGTTTTGCTTCCAATCATCCTCACTACCAGGAAGCTCCGCATCCATCGGCTTCAAAGTCCGCGCATTGATCACGTCCTGCTCTTTGTCGAGTCCCACTGCTATCGCATCCATCGCACCTTGCAAGGTGCTGCCGTTGTATTCGTTGCGTCTATTCGCTTTACAGTCTCCTGGAGTTGTGCCGCATGCGTCGCTGCGGTACGCCGAATTGCCAAACCCGTTTCCAGCCTCATAACCCGTACCCCCATTGCTACTACTCAGCAACAGGGTCACGCTGCCGTTCGGTTGTTTTGCTGATGCTTCTGTATTGCCGTAAGCACCGCTAAAGTAAATACCACCCGTAATCGTGCCTTGGTAAATGTCCTTGGTATCGTTCCCGATCACGACCCATTCATGCCCGCCAAAGTTGATCTGCGTGGTGTTGACTGCGGTCGTGGGAACTGCGGGAGCCGAAGAAGCGCCAAGGTCACGCCATTGCGATGTTTGCGCCGCTACGGGTAAGGCCACCAGCGCCAGCGCAGAGGCGACCGCCAAGGCCAAGGGATGGCGTGCGGGCTTGCAGGGTTGTCGGGCTTGTTTCATTTCCAGTACTCCCAGTGTATCCGTGTTGTGAACCGGGGTATTATAGGGGCGAAACGGACAGAGCCGCCAGCGCGGAACGCGGCGGGCGGTTTTAGTCTCTTTTGCGTGAGGCTGACGGGAAATAATTCCTGCGAATGCGCTGGTCAAACGGACTTGTCCGCCGCCCTCAGCCCGGCAGGAACACCGCCTGCCCCTCGATTTCAACCCGGCGCAGAGGGTGGGCAAAGGCATGGGAGAGGCGTGCGTCGCTCATCACTTCGGCATGGGTGCCCGCCACCACTCCGCCAGCGCCATCGAACAGGATGACGCGGTCGGCGTAACGGGCGGCGAGATCGAGATCGTGCACCGCCATCACCACCGCGCCCCCGCCATCGGCCAGCACGCGCAGCAAGTCGAGCACGACGATCTGGTGATGGAGGTCGAGATGATTGAGCGGTTCGTCGAGGAGGAAAAGCCGTGGCGTCTGCGCCAGCAGCGTCGCCAGCGCCACGCGCTGATTCTCGCCACCGGAGAGCGCACTCACCTCGCGCACCTCAAACCCGGCGAGGCCCACGCAGGCCAGCGCGGCGCGGGCGATGCGTTCATCGCGCTCACTCTCCCACCCCCAGCGCCCGAGATGCGGATGACGCCCGATCAGCACCGTCTCCAGCACCGTGGCGGCGAAGTGGGCGGGCGCGTGTTGCGGCAACAGCCCACGCAAGCGCGCCGCCTCCGCCAGCGCCCATTGCGCATAAGGCTTGCCGCCCAATGACACCGCCCCGCCGTCCGCCGCACGCAAACCCGCCAGGGCATGGAGCAAGGTCGTCTTGCCCGCGCCATTGGGGCCGAGGATGGCCACACACTCCCCCGCGTGAATCTCGAAATCGAAATTGGCACACAAGCCGCGCCCGCCCCGTTTGAGCACAAGCTGACGGGCAGAGAGCAGAGGCTGCGCCCAATCGGGCCACGGCGATGAGTACGCGAGTTCAGGGGGCAAATGAGTTGGCAAATGAGTTGGCAAATGAGCTGCCAGATGAGTTCCGGACATCTTCACCCCCGCTCCGGCTGGCGTGCGAGCAAGAACAGAAACACCGGCACCCCGATCAAGGCCGTGAGCACTCCGACCGGAAGCTGGCGCGGCGCCACCACGGTGCGTGCCAGCGTATCGGCCACGGTGAGCAATATCCCCCCGCCCAGCACCGTTGCCGGCAGCAGGATGCGCTGATCGTTGCCGAGCACCAGCCGCACCAGATGCGGCACCACCAGCCCGACAAAGCCCACCGCCCCCACCGTCGTCACCGCCGCCGCCGTACACAAGGACGCCAGCCCGTACAAGGCCCGCCGCATTCGGCCCACATTCACCCCCAGCGCCGCGGCGCTCAAGCCGCCACGCGCCAGCACATTGAGATCACGCCCAAACGGCAGCACCAGCGCCAGCGCCGCGCCCAGCACCGCGAGCACCGTCCATGGACGGTTCGCCGCGCTGGCATCCCCCATCAGCCAGAACAGCATCGAGTGCACCTGCCCCGCAGGCGCCAGCGCCAGCATCAACGTCACCCCCGCTCCGCAGCCCGCGGCGACGATCACCCCGGTGAGCAGAAGGCGGGTCTGGGTCCAACTCCCGTCACCGTGAGCCAGGCCGAACACCAGCAAGGTCGCCGCCAGCGCCCCACCCAACGCACCCGCATCCACCCACAGCGCGGTCAGCCCGGCCAGGATGCCGCCCAACGCGCCCAGCGCCGCGCCCCCGGAAATGCCCAGAATGTAAGGGTCGGCCAGTGGATTGCGCAGCAACACCTGCATCAGCGCCCCGGCCAGACCAAGCAGCCCGCCACAGGCAAACGCCGACAGCGCACGCGAAAACCGCAGCTCGCGCACCACCTGCGCCCCCATGCTGTCCCCGGCGCCGAACAGCGCGGAAAACACGTCGGCCACCGTCACCGTCATGCTGCCCGCCGCCAGCGCCCACCCCAGCGCCCCCGCCACCGCCAGCAGCAGAACGATAAAACCCGTCAGCGGCCGGATGGCGCGTCCATGCGTTGGCCTCAAACGATCACTCCCTTGCCTTGTCTTGTGAATGCAGGCGGATTTCCACCTGCTTGCCTTTATCCCGGCTGTAGGCAGGTTGATCACTATTCCAAATCGCCTTGGCTAGAAATACCTGCTCTCCCCGCATGGCATTTACAAAATACGCTTTAGGGGGCTCCAAAAGCGCCAGCGGCTCATCCTGCAAAAAGTACGCACTCAGCGCACCCAGCGCACCCAGCATAGCGAGGAGCGTCAGCACGGCCACAGCGATTTTTTTCATGGCAAGCCTCACTAAAAGAGAATACGACCAGCAAGCCCCCTCTCCCGCAAGCGGGCGAGGGGAAAACAGGCTCCTACTTGATCTCACTCTCCGGCACCCAACCGTCGCTGGTCAGCACGAGAACAGACACGCCTTTTTGATGATTATCCAGATTTCCGATCAATGTCGGCTCCACGTTTTTAAGTGCCGGCGAACGTACCCAATCCGGAACATCTTCCAGCTTATAGGTGTAATACACACGTGCGACCTTTATCCCCATCGCGTCAGCAGGCTCGGTATAAAGATCGACGGTCTGTATCCGGGTTTTCCCGAAGCAAAACCCGCCCGACGGCCCTTCATGATGATACTGCCTTCCCGTTTCGGTCAGATCATAACTCAATACCGTGACGGCTCTTGTTTTCCCTTTGCTCGACGTCTTCTCGACTTCCGTTTCGGTGCGCTTGAGCAAGCCGGCATAAGACAGCGCATCAAGACTTTTCAGCCGCGTTGCCGAAGTCGAGTTTCTTTCTTCTTCAAACGGGAATTTTTTCGACTGACCGGATATACATACCGCATTATCCTTGCCATCCAGATGGGCCTGGATAATGCGGTGAAAATTGCGCTTGCTGACATCCCGCTCACTCCCGCATGCGGCAAGCCCGATACCGACACCCAAAACAACGACATACAGCGCGATGGTCTTCGCTCTCATCATCCTCGCTTCCTCCGAGAGTCATAACAGGATGGGGAATCATGACACACAAACCCCGCCACCAGACACGGCCACAGCCACACCAGCCACCCACGAACCCCAACAACGGAGCCACAAGTCTAACACGGCGCGGGAATGCGCATCTCACCCGGCATCCATGAGTAGAATACGACGCCTGACCTTTCACCCACCGGCCCGCCAAACATGGAATTCATCGCCCAGTTCTTCGACATCGTCCTCCATCTGGACGTCCACCTCACGGACATGGCGGCGCAGTACGGCCTCTGGGTTTATGCCATTTTGTTTGCCATCATTTTTGCCGAAACCGGCTTTGTGGTCACGCCCTTCCTGCCCGGCGACTCCCTGCTGTTCGTGGCGGGCGCGCTGGCGGCGCTGGGCGGAGACGCCGGGCTGGCAATCTGGCCCCTGGTGGGCGCCCTGACTCTGGCCGCCGTGCTCGGCAACATGGTCAATTACCAGATCGGCCGCCTCCTGGGGCCAAAGGTGTTCCAGTGGCCGCAATCGCGCATTTTCAACCGTGACGCGCTGATCAAAACCCATGCGTTCTACGAACGCCACGGCGGCAAGACCCTGGTGCTGTCCCGCTTCCTGCCCCTCTTCCGCACCTTTGCGCCTTTCGTGGCCGGCATCGGCTCCATGCCCTACCCCCGCTTTTTCCTCTTCAACCTGATGGGCGGCGCAGGCTGGGTATTCGCGCTGACCTTCCTCGGCTACTGGTTTGGCAACCTGCCCTGGGTGAAACAGAACCTGACCCTCTTGATCGTCGGCATCGTCGTCGTCTCCCTGCTGCCGGTGCTGGTTGGCTACCTCAAACACCGGATGTCGGCCAATGCCGCGCCGACGCTGCAAGCAGACGAGTGCTCGAACAAGCCGGGCGAATCGGGCGCGGCGCGATAAAAACCCGGCAACCCACTGTAGCGCCGATGCTCCCTCCTGCCCTGCTCATCCCCGGCCCCACCGCCAGCGGCAAAACCGCCTGTGCGCTGGCCTTGGCGCGGGAACTGCCAGTAGAGATCATCAGCGTGGATTCGGCGCTGGTTTACCGCGAGATGGACATCGGCACCGCCAAGCCGGATGCGACCGAGCGCGCCGTCTGTCCGCACCACCTGATCGACCTCATCAGCCCGGAAGAGCGCTATTCAGCGGCGAGATTCTGTAGCGATGCGCGCCAACTGATGGCGGAAATCAGCGCACGCGGGCGCATTCCCCTGCTCGTCGGCGGCACCATGCTGTACTTCAAGGCGCTGCGCGAGGGGCTGGCCGAATTGCCGCACGCCGACGCCACCCTGCGCGCCACCATCGACCAGCGCGCCCGCATCGAGGGCTGGCCCGCGCTGCATGCGGCGCTGGCCCGTCTCGACCCCGCCGCCGCCGCACGCCTCGCGCCCAACGATGCGCAACGCATTCAGCGTGCGCTTGAAATCAACCTCGTCGGCGGCAAGCCGCTGGCCGAGGCGCAGGCCCGGCATCCGGCACACCCCCTGCCCTGTCGGCTGATCACGGTCGCGCTCGCGCCTTCCGAGCGCAGCGTGCTGCACACGCGCATCGCCGCACGTTTCGACCAGATGCTCGCCGCCGGGCTGGTCGATGAAGTCGCCGGGCTGCGGCAACGCTGGCGGCTCAACCCGGATCTGCCCTCGATGCGCGCAGTCGGCTACCGGCAGGCGTGGGCCTATCTCGACGGCGCACTGGACGGCGCCGCCCTGCGCGAAACCGGCATCGCCGCCACCCGACAACTGGCGAAGCGGCAATTGACCTGGCAGCGCCAGTTCCGCGAACAGTGGCCGGATTGGGCCGAGATCGACTGCCTGCGCCCGGACGTGGTCGATGCGGTGCGCGCTGTGGTGCAGGAACAACTTGCGCGGTCGCTCGCGCACGTGACAGGGGCCAATCCGTCGACAGGCAATCATTTTTGAGTAGCATGTCGTGATGTCGGCAGAATGCACGGAACCGGTACGTTCAAGGAGTATCACCATGTGGAAGTATCTCGCCGCAGCAGCAATTGCTACCGCCTTGGCGGGACAGAGCCAGGCTGAAGCGCTGGAATGTGGCTACATCAACGAAAGAGGCAAAATCGTTATTGCACCAAAGTACAAGAGCGCCGGGAGTTTTGCCGCCAACGGTTTGGCTGCGGTTGAAATAAACGGGAAATTGGCCTTCATCAACGCCCGCGACGAGATCGTGATCAAGCCCACTAAATTCAACATCACGGAATCCCGCCCGATCACCGGCTTTGCCGCTCATGATTTGGCGCCAGTGCAAGAAAACGGGAAATATGGCTACATCAACGGCAAGGGCGAAACCGTTATTGCGCCGAAGTATGAGGACGCCGAAAGTTTTGCCGCCAACGATCTGGCGATCATTGTCGACAATGGAAAAAAGGGCGCTATCAACGTAAAGGGCGAAATCGTTATCCCGGCAAAATATGACTTTATCGGCGAATTTAACGACATCGGTACTGCGATGGTGGTCGAAAACAAGAAATGGGGGATTATCAACAGCCAAGGCAAAATCCTGGTCACACCCCAATATGAGCAAATCGGCAATTTCGCCGTCAACGGTTTGGCCTTGATCAAGGATCATGGAAAATATGGCTATATCAACGGTCAGAGTGAGACTGTTATCGCGCCAAAATATGAGGGCGCCAACAGTTTTTCTGCCAATGGTCTGGCAGGAGTGCAAGAGAATGGGAAATGGGGCGTCATTAACGAAAAGGATGAAATCATTATCGCGCCAAAATTTGACGGCATCACCACTTTCTCCGTCAACGGTGTGGCGGCGATCATGGAAACCAGGAAATCGGGCGTCAGATGGGGCATCATCAACGACAAGAATGAAGTCGTCGCAGCGCCCAAATATGGGATGATCGGCGACTTTTCCGCAGAGGGCCTGGCCACGGTAATCAATTTTGCCGACCGCCACCACGGCATCATCAACGAAAAAGGCAAAATCGTCATTGCGCCGAGATTTCAGTGGATAGGAGACTTTTCCACCAACGGCTTTGCCATCGCCAAACGGGACTGGAAATATGGCGTCATCCACATCAATGGTGAAACCGTCGTCCCCCCAAAATTTCAGAAAATGAGTGATTTTGCCATCAACGGCCTGGCCGCATTTTGCAATCTCCGCCCTTAGCCCCGGATGCGGACGAGACGCCAGTGCTTCCGTCTACCTGGGCAACACCACCACCCGAGTCCCCGCCAGCCGGTCGTGCAAAAACAGATCATCCAGATCAAACAGCGACCACAGCAGCCCGACCCCGCACAGCAGCACCGACGGCCACGCCAGCACATAGCGCAGGAGCGCACGCTCAAGCGTGGGTTTACCGCCATCGGCGGCGGTGACGACTTGCAGCCGCCAGGTCTGCATCGCCAGGGTTCGGCCCAGGCGATGCCAGTAGCCGACAAAATAAAAGCCAAACACCACGAAGATGTACGACCAGAGCAGCCAGCCCGGCGGCGCCCATTCCCACACCATGCCAGCGATGACGCAGGGCAGCATCACGGCAACGCCCAGCACGCCAAGCAGCAGCAGCGATTCGTACACCATGCTCACCAGACGGCGGCGGCGGCTGGCGAGCTCGACGACGGGGCGTTTGGAGGTCGTCGCCTGCGGGAAATCGTCAGGGATGCTCATGGAAAAATGTGGCCTCGTGCGGGAAACGGAAGGTGGCGACAGCATACAGGGGACAGGGGCGCGGCGACTGCGGTGGACAATACTAGGGAACGCCCTGCCTTGACCAACGCGCCCCCTCGCGGTAACGTTTTCGGTTTTCCCAAACACGTTAACAAGGCGGTTCGCGATGGAGCTGACTGGGGCGGAGATTCTAATCAGGTGCTTGCAGGAAGAGAAGGTGGAGTACGTCTTCGGCTATCCCGGCGGCGCGGTGCTCTATCTTTACGACGCACTTTTTCAACAGGACAAGATCCGCCACGTGCTGGTGCGCCACGAGCAGGCCGCCGTGCACGCGGCTGACGGCTATGCGCGCAGCACGCAGAAAGTGGGCGTGGCGCTGGTGACTTCCGGGCCGGGCTCGACCAACGCGCTCACCGGCATCGCCACTGCTTATTGCGACTCGGTTCCGCTGGTGGTGATTTCCGGCCAGACGCCGACGCCGACCATCGGCCAGGATGCGTTTCAGGAAGTCGATACCGTGGGCATCACCCGCCCCTGTACCAAACACAATTTCCTCGTGCGCGATGTCGCCGATCTGGCCTGCACCCTGAAAAAAGCGTTCTACCTTGCGCATAGCGGGCGACCGGGGCCGGTGTTGGTCGACATTCCCAAGGATGTGTCGGCGGCCAGGTGTGAATACAGCTACCCGGCGCACGTCACCATGCGCTCGTACAACCCGGTGATTCGCGGCCACATGGGCCAGATCAAGAAGGCGTTGCAGACGCTGCTCGCCGCCCGCCGCCCGATGATCTATACCGGCGGCGGGGTCATTCTGTCGGATGCGGCGCCGGAGCTGACCAAATTTACCCGTCTGCTCGGCGCCCCCATCACCAACACCCTGATGGGGCTGGGCGGCTATCCGGCAAGCGACCGTCAATATCTCGGCATGCCGGGCATGCACGGCACCTATGAAGCCAACATGGCGATGCAGCATTGCGATGTGCTGCTCGCCATCGGCGCACGGTTTGATGACCGTGTGATCGGCAACATCGAGCACTTCGCCTCCGACCCCAGAACCATCATCCACATCGACATCGACCCGACTTCGATCTCGAAGCGGGTGAAGGTCGACATTCCCGTCGTCGGCAACGTCAAGGACGTGCTCGGGCAATTGATCCAGCAGCTCGAAGCCGGCGCCAAGCCCGACCCCGCGCACACCGCCGCCTGGTGGCAGCAGGTGGAAGGCTGGCGGGCGCGCAAGTGCCTCGACTACAAGCTCTCGCCCGACCTGATCAAACCGCAGTTCGTGATCCAGAAGCTGTGGGAAGTCACCCAGGGGGACGCCATCGTCGCCTCCGACGTGGGCCAGCACCAGATGTGGGCGGCGCAGTATTACCGCTTCGAGCAGCCGCGGCGCTGGCTCAATTCGGGCGGGCTGGGCACGATGGGCGTCGGCCTGCCTTACGCGATGGGGGCGCAGCTTGCCCACCCCGAGGCGCAGGTCGCCTGCGTCACCGGCGAAGGCTCGATCCAGATGAACATCCAGGAGCTGTCGACCTGTCGCCAGTTCCGCCTGCCGCTCAAGCTCTGTCTGCTCAACAACCGCTATCTGGGCATGGTGCGGCAATGGCAGCAGATGTTCCACGGCCAGCGTTACTCCGGCTCCTACATGGATTCGCTGCCCGACTTTGTGAAGCTCGCCGAGGCTTACGGGCACGTCGGCATCCGCGTCGACCGCCCCGCCGATGTCGAACCCGCGCTGCGCGAAGCCTTCACCCAACACAAGAACGAACTCGTCCTGCTCGACTTCCAGATCGACCGCTCGGAAAACGTCTATCCGATGGTTCAGGGCGGCAAGGGTCTCACCGAGATGATCCTGTCGTCCGAAGATCTCTGAGCTTATCTCTGCCGAATTTCTGGAGCGCACCATGCGTCACGTCATTTCCCTTCTGCTCGAAAACGAATCCGGCGCCCTGTCACGGGTGTCGGGGCTTTTCTCCGCGCGCGGCTACAACATCGAATCCCTCACCGTGGCACCGACCGAGGACGCGTCGATGTCACGCATGACCCTCGTCACCTCCGGTTCCGACGAGATCATCGAGCAGATCACCAAGCAACTGAACAAGCTCATCGACGTGGTGAAAGTGGTCGACCTGTCTGAAGCCGCCAACATCGAACGCGAACTGCTGCTCGCCAAAGTGCGCGCGACCGGCGCAGCCCGCGAAGAGATGAAGCGCATGGCCGACATCTTCCGCGCCCGCATCCTCGATGTCACCGATGCCTCCTACGTCATCGAAGTCACCGGCAATCAGGCCAAACTCGACGCCTTCCTCGCCGCCATCGCCCCCGAACAGATCCTGGAGACGGTGCGCTCGGGCGTGTGTGGCATCGGTCGCGGCGACCGCATCCTCAAAGTCTGACCCCATCTTCCTCATCGTTCCTCATTATTCACTCCCCCCGCCCGGCTGCCGCTATGATGCCGTGCATTCACACCCCACCCGCTCCTGAACCCTTAAAAGGAAAACCATGAAGGT
This sequence comes from Betaproteobacteria bacterium, assembly GCA_025997045.1. Taxonomy (GTDB): domain Bacteria; phylum Pseudomonadota; class Gammaproteobacteria; order Burkholderiales; family Rhodocyclaceae; genus WRNU01. Next base: position 140,777 of record BNUB01000002.1, on the reverse strand, counting down.
CTATTACGACAAAGACGCCGATCTCTCCCTGATCAAAGGCAAAAAAGTCACCATCGTCGGCTACGGCTCCCAAGGCCACGCCCACGCCCAGAACCTGCACGACTCCGGCGTCAAGGTCACGGTTGGCCTGCGCAAAAGCGGCAGCTCCTGGAAGAAGGCCAAAGCGGCCGGGCTGAAGGTGGATGAAATCGCCAATGCCGTCAAGGACGCCGACGTGGTGATGCTGCTCCTGCCCGACGAAAACATCCCTGACGTCTACAAAAACGACGTTGCCCCCAACCTCAAGAAAGGCACCGCGCTCGCCTTCGCCCACGGCTTCAACATCCATTACAACCAGGTCATCCCGCGTGACGACATCGACGTCATCATGATCGCCCCCAAAGGCCCGGGCCACACCGTGCGCTCCGAATACCTCAAAGGCGGCGGCGTGCCCTCCCTGATCGCGGTCTATCAGGACAAATCCGGCAAAGCCAAAGACATCGCCCTCTCCTACGCCGCGGCCAATGGCGGCACCAAGGGCGGCGTCATCGAGACCACCTTCCGCGAAGAAACCGAAACCGACCTCTTCGGCGAACAGGCCGTGCTCTGTGGCGGCGCCGTTGAACTGATGAAGACGGGCTTTGAGACCCTGGTGGAAGCCGGTTACGCGCCGGAGATGGCGTACTTCGAGTGTGTGCACGAACTGAAGCTGATCGTGGACCTGATCTACGAAGGCGGCATTGCCAACATGAACTACTCGATCTCCAACAATGCCGAATTCGGCGAATACGTCACCGGCCCCGAAGTGATCAACGCCACCTCGCGCGAAGCCATGCGTAACGCCCTCAAGCGCATCCAGAACGGCGACTACGCCAAGCAGTTCATCCTGGAAGGACGACTCAACTACCCCGCGATGACCGCCCGCCGTCGCCTCACCGCCGAACATCAGGTGGAAAAAGTCGGTGGCCAGTTGCGCGACATGATGCCGTGGATCAAGAAGAACAAACTGGTGGATCAGTCGAAGAACTGAGAACACAGCAAAAACCGAACGGGGCGCACATGCGCCCCGTTTCCTGGGCGCATCACGAACAATAAAACTGTGAAAGTATACGATTATTTAATTCATCCCTCCTGTACGCCAAACCGCCATGAGCACTTTCCTCACCACCCTCATCGTCATCCTTGCCGTCGTCGCTCTCATGGCAATCGGCGTCATCTTTGGTCGGCGCCCGATCGCGGGCAGTTGCGGCGGGCTGGCCCGGCTGGGGCTGGAGTGCGACTGCGACCAGCCCTGCCCCAAAAAACTTGCCCGCATGCAGGCTGAAGCTCAGCGTTCAGCAGAGGCCGAAGCTGCCCGCGCACAACACCCTTAAAATGCCGGATCATCCCCTGTTGCGGGGCTTTCCCGCCTGAACTCTCCTCCTGGAGCAAGCTGCCATGCAATTCCTGATTGTCATTGCCCTGTTGGTCGCCATCGGTCTGTGGCTGGTCGCCATCTACAACGGCCTGGTTGCCCTCTCGAACCAGATTCGCAATGCCTTCGCCCAAATCGACGTGCAACTGCAACGCCGTTACGACCTCATCCCCAATCTGGTCGAAACCGCCAAAGGCTATCTGAAGCACGAACGCGAAACGCTGGAAGCCGTCATCGCCGCCCGCAATACCGCGCAGGCCGCCGCAAAAAAGGCGGAAGCCGACCCCTCTGCTGCCGCCGTGGGGGAACTCTCCGGCGCGGAATCCGCACTGGGCGGACTGCTCACCAAATTTTTCGCCCTCTCCGAAGCCTATCCCGACCTCAAAGCCAATCAGAACATGGCGCAGTTGCAGGAAGAACTCGCCTCCACCGAAAACCGCATCGCCTTCGCCCGTCAGGCTTATAACGACGCGGTGATGAGCTACAACACCAAACGCGAATCCTTCCCCGATACGCTGATCGCCTCGCGCTTCGGCTTCAAGCCCGCCGCGCAATGGATCACAGAGGAACCTGCCGCCGTGCGTCAGGCGGTCAAGGTCAGTTTTTCCTGAGCCACCCGCCCTGACTTTGCCCGGACAACCCTCATGGACTTCTTTGGCGCGCAAACCCGAGCACGGCGTAACAGCCGCTGGCTGGTGTGCTGGTTTGCGCTCGCCGTGCTCGGCATCATCGCGGCCGTCTATCTTGCCATCACCCTGATATTTGGCTGGACGCCCAGGCCGGGAGGCACGATGCTGGCGCTGTGGGATACCCACCGCTTTTTATGGACGCTTCTCCTGATCGGCGGCAGCGTTGTCCTCGCCTCACTCTACAAAACTTTCCAGATCGCCCGCAAAGGTGGCGCTTTCGTCGCCCTCAAACTGGGCGGACGCCTGGTGCAGCGCCAGACCGACGACTCACTGGAAAAACGGCTCATCAATGTCGTCGACGAAATGTCCATCGCCGCCGGCATCCCCGCGCCGCAGGTTTTTGTGCTGGACAACGAATCCAGCCTCAACGCCTTTGCCGCTGGCACCACCGCCGCCAACGGCGTCATCGCCGTCACCCGTGGTCTGCTCGACCACCTCGACCGCGACTCGCTTCAGGGCGTAATCGGCCACGAAATCAGCCATATCATCAACGGCGACGCCCACCTCAATCTCCGGCTCGTTGGCGCCCTGCACGGCATCCTTTTTCTGCCCATCGCCGGACGCACACTACTCAACATCGCCGCCCACTCCATCAACGACCTGTTTTCCCTGCTCTTCGCCATCTTCTTCGGGCTGTTCGGTTTACTGCTCGTCATCATCGGTTACATCGGCGCCTTTTTTGCCCGGCTCATTCAAGCCGCCGTCTCCCGCGAACGCGAATATCTGGCGGACGCTTCCGCCGTGCAATTCACCCGCAATCCCGACGGGCTGGCTTCCGCGTTACGCCAACTCGACAACTTCGGCTCCCGCATTCAGCACCCCTACGCCGAAGCCGCCAGCCACCTGTTCTTCGGCAACGGCAAAAAGCCGTCGCTCTTCTCGCACGGGTTCGCCACCCACCCGCCCATCCCGCACCGCCTCGCCCGCCTGGAACGCATTCCCTCTCCTGCTGTGCCGACCCCGCCGCAGCCCGCGCCAGCCCCCATCGTCGTTACTGCCGCTCCGGTCGCCACCATCACCGCCACCATCGCCGACCTGCTGGAAGATTGTGATGCGTCCGCGCCCACGCCACTGGCTCACGCGCAAACGCTCCTCGCCACCCTGCCCGCGCCGCTACGTGCCGCCCTCGCCACCCCCGCAGGTGCGCAAGCCGTCACCTACGCCCTGCTCATTACCCCGCAGGCGGACATCCGCCAGCGCCAACTGGACATCCTGCGTAAAGCCCACCCCCACCCCCATCCCCATTCGCTCGTCACCGCCTGCGACCAGCACGCCCTGTGGCTCGCCGGGCAAAGCCCGCGCTATCGCCTGCCCCTGCTGGATTTGGCCCTGCCCGTCCTGCGCGAACTGTCCACCACTGAAATCAGAACCTTCCTCGACAGCGTCGACGCCCTGATCCGGGCCGACGGGCGGCTATCCGCAGCGGAATTCGCCCTCCAACACATCCTGCACGCGGTGCTGCTGCCTGCCCCCGTGCGTCCCGCCCTGCGCCTGGAACGGCTGGATCGCGATGTCGCCTGCCTGCTCGCCTTCCTCGCCCACGCCGGCAATCACGACAAAGCGGCCGCCGCAGCCTACCACCACGCCCGCGAACGCTCGCCCATGAGCGCTCCCCTGGCGTTCCCGGCCATGCACACCCTGCGCCCCGCAGCCATCGACGCCGCCCTGACCAACCTCGCCCATGCCTCGCGCCATTTCCGCGCCAAACTGCTCGACGCCTGCGTCGCCGCAGTAGAACACGACGGCAAAATCACCGTCGCCGAAGCCGAGCTCCTGCGCGCCTTCGCCCAAAGCCTGGATTGCCCCGCGCCACCACTGTTGCCCGGCGCTGTCTCCACCTCCGAGGTTCCCACACCATGAACTTCTTCGCCGAGCAAGCCCGCGCCCGGCGCAAAACCCGCTGGCTGGTGTTCTGGTTTGCGCTCGCCGTGCTCGGCATCGTCACGGCCGTCTACTTTGCCGTCACCCTGGTCGCGCCCACCTTCCGCACCCCTGCGCTCCTGGCCGACGAGCCAATATGGATATGGTGGAATGCCAAACGCTTTGTGTGGACGCTCATCACCGTCGGCGGCGGCATCGTCGCGGTCTCGCTCTACAAATCCGCCCAGATCGCCCGCCAGGGCGGCGCATTTGTCGCCCGTGAACTGGGTGGCCGCCCGGTGCTGCGCGAAACCGGCGACCCGCAGGAAAGGCGCCTCATCAACATCGTCGACGAGATGTCCATCGCCGCCGGCATCCCCGCGCCGCAGGTTTTCGTGCTGACAGAAGAACCCGGCCTCAACGCCTTTGCCGCCGGCACCACCCCCGCCAACAGCGTCGTCGCCGTCACCCGGGGGCTACTCGACCACCTCAACCGTGACCAGATGCAAGGCGTCATCGGCCACGAAATCGGCCATATCACCAACGGCGATTCCAGCCTCAATCTGCGCCTCATCGGCGTCCTGCACGGCATTCTCTTCCTCACCATCGGCGGGCGTTTTGTGCTCCAGAACTTCGGCAGGCACCGCAACGGTAAAAACGCCTTCCCGCTGCTCATGCTCGCCCTCCTGCTCACCGTCATCGGCTACATCGGCGTCTTTTTTTGTCGCCTCATCCAGTCCGCCGTATCCCGCGAACGCGAATACCTCGCCGACGCCTCCGCCGTGCAATTCACCCGCAACCCTGACGGACTCGCCAGCGCCCTGCGCCAACTCGCGGGCTACGGCTCCCGCATCGAACACCCCAACGCCGAAGCCGCCAGCCATCTGTTTTTCGGCGCCAGCGGTCGCATCATTCCCTTTTTCTCCGCCCTCTACGCCACCCATCCCCCGCTTGAAAAGCGCATCGCCCGCCTCGACAAAAGTTTCGATCCCCGCCTCAGCCCACGCCGCCCGGCGGCGGAAGGAGCGTCTGCCGCGCAATCAAGCGCACAACTCGCCTCAATGGCGGATTTGCCCGATGCAGCATTCGCCGCCAGCAGCCTCTCCGCCGCCGCCGATGCCACCAACCCGACCCGGCTCGAATACGCCCAAATCCTCATCGCCGAACTCCCCCCGCAGCTGCGCGAAGCCATTCACCAGCCCGCCGACGCGGCCGCCGCCATCTACGCCCTGCTGCTGGACAAATCCGCCGCTATCCGCCAAACGCAACTGAACATCATCGAACAAACGCACACCGCGCCCACCGCCGTCGCCGCCCTGACGCACGCCCGGTGGCTCGCCGCGCACGGCCCCCAATACCGCCTGCCGCTACTCGACCTCACCGCCCCCACCCTGCGCGAAATGTCGCCCGATGCCAGCCAACGCTTCCTGAGCTGCATCGACGCCCTGATCAAAGCCGATGGCCGCCTCTCCCCCGCAGAATTCGCCCTGCGCCACATCCTCAAAAGCAGCCTCCAGCCGTGCCCGTCCAGGTGGCCATCCCTGCGTCTGGAACGCATCAATACCGACATCGCCCTCCTGCTGGCGATGCTCGCCCGCGCCGGCAACACCGACCAGGCCGCCATGCACACCGCGTTCCAATACGCCGCCACCCTCGCCCCGACCACCACCCCGCTCGCCTTCCCGGAACCCAAAGCCCTGCGCCCCGAAGCCATCGCCAGCGCCCTCGACCACCTCGCCCACGCCGCCCCGCGCTTCCGCGAAAAACTCATCAAAGCCTGCGTCGCCGCAGTAGAACACGATGGCAAAATCACCGTCGCCGAAGCCGAGCTCCTGCGCGCCTTCGCCCAAAGCCTGGATTGCCCCGCGCCACCGGTTTTCCCCGGCGCAGTGCCCGCGTAAAACAGCTCAAGTCGCGCGGCGGCAGACCGATATCCCTTGTATCGTGCTTGTGCTCGAGGACGGTTCCGATGCGGTACTGGCTTCTTTTCCCCGTTTTATCCTTGCTCCCCGTCTTCGCCCTGGCGCAGGAGAGCGGGGAAGCTGCGCCCGCAGCAGCGCAAGCCGGGGCAGAGACACCAGCGCCTGCGCCCGAAGCGACTCCCGCCGCAACGCCGCCCGCCCCGCCCACGCCTGCTGCCAACTGGCGCGACACCACGGGCTACCTCTACCCGGCGATCGCCACCACGGTCGCCGCAGCGCAAAACATGGCCTATGCGATGCAGTTGCGTGATTACTGCGCCAACCCGAAAGTACCGGACGATTTCGTCCGCGCCCGACTGGACCGCTTCGCCCGCATCACCGGGCGCGAAGAGACTTGCCAGAGCTTGCTGGATTACTGAGGCAAGCGAAGATCAGGGAAGCCTTCCGCACGCAGGCGCCGGACAAGGAAAAGGCCGGAACCCTTGTGCTTGCTCGGGTTTCCGGCCTTTGGCGGACTGCGGCGGACATGCCCGGTCTTGAGGGTCAGGCGATTTTGACGAGAACCTGTTTGCCGAGCACATTGGCCGCTGCTTCAATCTGGTCAAATTTTGAGGCGTGACGCAGGTCAAACAGACGATCAACTTGCGGCATGTGCCAACCCAGACGCCGGGCAAGTTCTGACTTTTTCACGCCTTGTTCAGTCATGGACTGATACACCCCCAGCTTTGCGCATTCGAGCGCGGATGGACGCACCGTTTTTTGCCCTTTGGCGGGCTTGCTGGCAGCGGGTAACGGCTTACGGTCATCCACGTAAAACGAGAGGCCGGTTTCCAATGCGTCAATCGCGTTCAGCAGCGCTTCGTCCTCATCTGCACCGAAGGTGATGGCCTCGGGCACATCCACAAAGGTCACAAGCACGGTGCCGTTATCGTCAGGGGTCAGGGCCACAGGGTAGTCAAACATTTCAATTTCTCCTTATTTCAAATCAAGTTGACGCTTGATGGCAGCTTCAAGTCCCTTGCCTTGCACGAAGGTCGCGCCTTGTTGTTCCAGCCATGTCTTCATCTGTTTCGAGTTCACGGGGTAAAGTATAACAGATGTGTTGTGTTTTACCAAGAAAAAGCAACATATTTGTTGTTCTCAAGGGGCGGGATCCGGGTTTTCGTGAACAGCCGGATGTCAGCGGCACGTACCGGACTTCGACGGACAGGAAAAAGGCCGGAACCCTTGTGTTTGCTTGGGTTTCCGGCCTTTGGCGGACTGCTGCGGACATGTTCCTGGCGGAGAGGGTGGGATTCGAACCCACGGTAGGTTTGAACCTACGCCTGATTTCGAGTCAGGTACATTCGACCACTCTGCCACCTCTCCGCTCGAAGGGCGGAATTATAGCCAGACAGGGGAAAAAAGCTAGTCGGGTCGAGACTTGTGTCACGCAACCAGCCTGATTTCACTGCGGCGCAGCATGCTTTTTGTCGCGCTTGCATGCACAATCGTTACATCCTGTTTCGGAAAGTGCACACTTGGCCTCTACCCGCTTTGCGCCCGTGCGCTTCGTTTCTGCCGCGCTGCTCGTCCTCCTCGCCGCCTGTGGTCAGGATGAGAGGCTGAAGGATTTCCAGACTCACGGGGAGCTGCGGGTCGCAACTGTCGCGGACGGGCTGTCGTATCGCCGCGACGAGGACGGCGCGCAGTCCGGGTTCGAGCATGATCTGTTGCTGGATCTGGGGCAGCGCCTGAACGTGCCGGTGCGCTTCGTGGAGTATCCGAATGCGGGACATGCGCTTGAGGCGGTGGTCAATGGTCACGCCCATCTCGCCGCCGCCGGGCTGACCCGCAATGCCAGTCTGCCGCTGGTGTGGACGACGCCCCTGCGGGAACTCGATTTCATTCTGGCCGGGCAAAAAGGCGGACGCAAGATCTCGCGCCTGGCTGATCTTGCCGGGCGGGTGGTCACGGTGATGCCGGGCACGCAGGCCGCGTCCGCCATCGAGCAGCTCGCCGCGAAGGTTCCTGCGCTGGAGGTCGTCTACGCCGATGCTGACGATCAGACCTTGCTCACCCGGCTCGCCAACGGGCAAATTGATCTGCTCGCGACCGACCGCGTGCATTTTGCCCTCGCCGCCCGCACCTCGCCCCAACTCACGATCGCCTTTAACCTGCCCCACGAAAGCGAGGTGGTGTGGGCGCTGCCGCCCAACATTGATGGCGGGCTGTCGCGCGAGATCAGCATTTTCCTCTCCGAAGCACGTGAAAGCGGCCTGCTCGCCCGCGTCTCTGACCGTTATTTTGGACATGTGCGCCGCCTCAACGGGCAGGATGTCATCGCCTTTCTGGGCCATATCGAGCAACGCCTGCCGCTATATCTGCCTCATTTTCTCGACGCCAGCGCCCGCACCGGCATCGACTGGCGCTATCTGGCCGCGCTGTCTTATCAGGAGTCGCACTGGAACCCGGGCGCGGAATCGCGTACCGGCGTGCGCGGGCTGATGATGCTCACCAACGACACCGCCTCCCGCCTCGGCATCCGCAACCGCATCGACCCGCGCCAGAGCATCCTTGGCGGTGCGCGCTACATCGCCATGCTCCAGAACGAATTGCCCGACGAGGTGCCCGACCCCGACCGCCTGTGGATGGCGACCGCAGCCTACAACCTTGGCATGGGCCATTTCAACGGCGCGCGCACGCTGGCGCGTCAGTTGGGCAAGGACAACACGTCGTGGCTGGAAATGAAATCGGTGCTGCCGCTCATCTCCCGCCCCCAATACCGCCTCAAAGGCTCCCCGCGCGGCTACGAGGCCCTGATCATGACCGAGAACATCCGCAACTATTACGATATCCTGCTCCAACAGCCCACGCCGCCCCTCCTCGGCGAACGGAACCTCGGGCCGCGCCTCCATGCGCAGGCAGAGCCCTGAGGTAGCCAAGGCAGCCAAGGCAGCGCTGATTCATTGCCGCCTCTGCGCCAGCGCGATGCATTTTGCATTTTCACCCTCGCACACGATGAATACCGTTTCCCCCTCCCTGTTTTCACGCCCCATCGGCCCCGCCCTCACCGGAGTGGCAATTTGTGTGCTGGCCGCGCTGACTGGCTGCCAGCAAGTCGGCACACAAGCTGACACGGAAAGCGCCCTGGTGCCCCGCACAGCCAGCACGGCGAATCCCGCCAGCGTGGAAACGGACGCGAAAGTGAACGCAACGACGGCTTATGTGCAAGCCTCACTCGCCAGAGTGCGGGCAGCGCCGGACACGGACGCCAAAACGCTGGCGCAGGTCGTCACGAACACGCCGGTAAAACGGCTCGCCGAGCGGCAAGAATGGTGCGAAGTCGAAGTCTCAAACGGGGATATCCTGACGCCAGCAGAACCCCAAACCCCGGACATCCACGGCTTCATCGCCTGCCGCCTGCTGTCAGCGGAGCCGCTGACGCTGGCGAAGGTCGAGGCGCAAATCGCAAATGCCGAACTGGATGCCCGCGAGTTGCTCAACTGGCAGTCACGCGCCTTTTGGATTGCGCCTTCTCTGACGCGCTGGGCAGCCGTCGGCACGGCGTTGGAAATGCTGTATCTCGACGAAGCCACGCGCAACAAAGAAATCGAAGCCATGCGTCCCCCGCGCTTCAAGGTAGAGGAATTTGAGCTGATGAAACAACGACTGGCGGCGGGGATTACGATTACGCCGGAGTCTTATCATGAGATGTGGTGGCAAATATTGCACAATACGCAACTTGGAGAGCAGGCAAAGAATGTGAAAGTGCTCCTGCCGCCCATCGCCGAGGTACGCCAGCGGGTAAAATTCCCCGAAATAAAACCTTCTCATTTCAAGAACGATATTCCCGTCATTGTTCCTGCCCTCGAATACATCACACCAATAAACAATTTTTTGGCCAAGATTCCCCTGATTGATGCCCTGTCGGCTTACAACGGCACTTCGTTCCAGGTGGAGATCCTCACCCCGGCGTTTTTTGCTGCGCCCGATGACGAGTACGAGGACGAGAACGAAGAGCGTGAATTTGCCGTCATCGGTCTTTGGGATGTCGGTGGTGTGCGCATCACCTTCAATGGCGATGCGCTCCTGTATGGCATTACGGAGCGTGGCGAGCCGACCGCCAGGAATTTGAAAACGATCACCCTCCGTATGAGTTATGGTCGTAACTGCAAAGAAGACGGTTCGTGCGACACACGTTATGACAATTCAGATCAATTGCACAGCATAGGAAATAACCCCTCCGTAGCGGGTTACGCACCCGTACCCCCCCTCGTGCGTTGGGCCGGAAAGCCCATGCCGGGCGGCGCGGCGGCCAAGGCGCAAGTCAAGACCCGCAAATTGCCTGACACGGACGAAGACAAGGCTGTCACCGTGCATGAAATCGACCTGAACCGTGATGGCGTCGCCGATCTTCTGGTTTTGCAGGGGCACGTAGCGCAGTATTCCGGCATGGGGGAGCGGGAATCTGTCTTTGCCAACATTAACGGGCAATGGTTGCAGATTCGGGTCAGGAGAAGGCTGACGGAACTGGAAGAGAGTCTGGGTCTCCGTGAGCGTTAATTTGCAACGGTCTCCCCCTTGCGGTTGATGCGCCGCCATTTGCCGTCAACGGCAACCCGCGCCACGCCCTTGGCGTCAAAGCCTTCCACTTCGTCGAACTGCGGCGGAATCACTTCCTGCCCCTGCGCGTTGATATAGCCGTATTTGCCGTCAAGTTTAACGATTGCCATGCCGCTCTCCGCAAAACCGTAAATGGCATCGAAGCGCAAGGGCGCCACCATCACGCCCAATGTATTGATGAGTCCGTATTTACCCCTGACACCCACTTTCGCCAAACCATTCGCATCAAAATCATCGGCGACGTCAAAGCGCGCGGGAATCTCAGCCTCGCCCTGGGTATTCAACCAACCGTATTTCCCCTTATCATCCAGCACCAAGGCCAGTCCCTGCCGCCCGAATGGGTGCACTTCGTAGAAACGTGGTGGAATAATTTCCTTGCCCTTGGTGTCGACATAACCATATCGGCTGTTCACCATGATGCGCGCCAGCCCGTTTGGCGCGAACTCGCCAATTTCATCATAGCGCAGCGGAACCACTGCCTCGCCCCTGAGGTTGATATAACCCCAGCCGCCTTTCTTGACTTTCGCCAGACCGTTGCTGCCGAATTCAGCGCCTTCCTCGAATTGCGGCAAAATTACGTACATCCGGTTCATGTTGTCAAGATCATGATCCTCTTCGTAGTAACCATAGCCGACTTCTTTATAAGAAGCGCCAATTCTTCGTGAAAAGGGACTCAGTTTCAGCTTGCATGCTTCCTCTGTATTGCAATAGGCGGGGGCAGATTCTTCGCCATTTTTGTCAATCCAGAACCATCTGTCACCCTGTCTGACCATTGCCAGAATATCGTAATTTGTATTATTGTTTTCATATATTTCATCAAACCGTGGCTCGATGATTTTGCCTTCGGCGCTGACCCAACCATAGCGACCATTCGCCATGACCTTTGAAAAACCCTTGACCTCTGATTTTTCTGCCATATCAAACCGTGGCGAAATAATGGTTTCGCCACGGGCATTGATATAGCCCCATTTCCCGTCGGATTGGACTGCGGCTAGGTCATCCGCGAAAAAGCCCAAGGCATAATCAAAACGAAGCGGGATCACTTCCTTGCCCATCGAATTGATATAGCCCCACTTGCCATTCATCATGACGCGCGCACGGTCGTTGGCGGCAAAATCATAAGCAGCATCAAAACGGGGCTGAATCATGATTTCACACGATGAGCGAGATCCACTGCAATAGCCAAATTTTCCGTAGCGTTGAAATTTCGTGAGTATTACGCGCCCTACAAGCGATTCAGGTGTCTCGATCACCTCGCCTTTGGCATTGATGGCAAGCCATTGATCGTCCGGCATGGCGAACGCCCACCCATCACGAAAATATTGCGCCCGGTTGAAACGCGGCGGGATGACGATCAATCCACGCTCATCCACATAAGCAAATTTCCCGTTAAATTTTTTGGGCTTGGGATTATTCACGGCAAGGTATGAAGGCGTCACTTCCTTGCCTGCGTGATTAATCCAGAACCATCTGTCACCTTCTCGAACCAAGGCCAAAACCTCGTCGCCGACCAGTTTTTTATTGTCGTAGACTTCATCAAAGCGCGGCGACACAATCTCTTTGCCGCGGATATTGATGTAGCCCCATTTTTCCCCAATCCTGACTTTAGTCTGACAGCAATATTCACGAAAGAACGCAGGACTGATATTCAGCAACCAGAGCAGCCCATAACCAGGAGGTTCAGCTTTATCTTTCACACTAATGGATACATATCCCAGAAAACTGCCTGTTTCATCAAAGCGGGGCGGAATCACCTCCTTGCCGCGCCGATTGACCCAACCCCATTTATCTCCCACCCTGACCTTGGCCAGACCAAAATAATCGAAATCCTCGACAAAATCAAAGCGCAAGGGCGTCACTTCTTTGCCCTCACGGTCAATATAACCATATTTGCCATTCAGCTTGACCCATGCAGGCGCTTTACCCATAAAAAAGAAACTGTTTTCAGGAGCAACTTCATCATAGCGTGCCGGAATGATAATTTCTCCAGAACCATTGGCATAACCATATTTGCCGTCGACGCTTTTCGGCTTCAGCGCCAGGTTCCTGTATTCCTGCTGCGGATAGCTGGCCCAGACCGGATAATCGGGTAGCGTTTTCCAGTAGTCAATCAAAAGTGCCAGCCCTGCGCCAAGCACAAGCCACAGATAAATTTTCTTGCCGGAGAAGTATTTCATTTTCCTTGCACCCTTTCGCCTTGTGCATTGATGGAGAACCACGTTTCATTTTCCCGCACCCGCGCCAGACCATCGGGGCCGAAGCCGGAAGCCTCATCAAAGCGCGGCGGGATGATCATTTTTCCCGTGGTGTCAATAAAACCGTAGCGCCCCTCTTCCTGCACCCGTGCCAGACCGTTGGCGGCAAAGCTGGAAAAATCGTCAAAACGCAGCGGAATCACCGTCTCGCCCTGGGCGTTGATGTAGCCGTATTTGCCGCCAATTTCGACCTTTGCCAGCCCTTTTGTCTGTCCATCGGCAGCAAAACCCAAGGTGGAATCGAAACGCGGGGGAATGACGGTTTCGCCCTTGAGGTTAATCCAGCCGACTTTACCCTCAGCCTTGACGGCTGCCAAACCATAGGCGGCAAAGGCTTCGGCATAATCAAAGTGCAGCGGAGTAATTTCCTTGCCCTGCGTGTTGAGATACCCCCATTTTCCCTGCGCTGACACCAGCGCCAAACCGTTGGCGTCAAACGCCGTGACCGTATCGAAGCGGCGCGGAATTACAACAATGCCCTCTTTATTGATAAAGCCGTATTTTTCATTGGATAAATACACGGCCAGACCATTGGCGGTAAACTTCAGATCCAGATCTTCGAACTCAGACAAGGACACGACTTCCTGCCCCTTGCGATTGATTCTGCGCCACGTGTCATGGTCTTCGCGGACACTCGCCAGCCCCTTTTTATCAAACTCAGAAGCCTCATCAAACCGGGGTGGAATGACGGCTTCACATGTGTTGTTAACCCAACCGAATTTGCCTTCAACTTTAATCATCGCCAGACCGTAGTCATCAAAATTTTTGGCTACGTCAAAACGCGGGGGACATACTTCTTTACCTTGCTCACTGAAAAATCCGTATTTACCGTTTTCCTTTACGATCACTATCCCGTCGTAAAAATAGGAAATACTCTCGAAACGCACGGGCACGATTTCTTCGCCCTTGGTGTTGATAAAGCCATATTTACCGTCAAGCTCGACCCGAGCAAGACCTATTCCATTGAAGTCATTCACTTCATCATAGTGTAAGGGGATGACGATTTCGACTTTCCGGTTGATAAAGCCCCATTTGCCATCGAGCTGAACCCTTGCCAGATCGTAGAAGTGACCGAAATGGTACTGCTTGTCAAACCGGGGCAAGTCCACCGCTTCGCCCTTGAGATTGATCCAGGTCGTTTTGCCGTTGACTTTGACCTGCGCCCGCCCCTCGGCATTGAAATAATCGCGGTCGGAAAAACTGGACAGGCGCAGCTCGCCCAGCGCAATCGTGCGCTGGCGTTGAGGGTCGAGATAGAGATATTTGCCATCCATCCTGACCAGTTTCAGCCGCTTGGCCCCGATGAGATCAACCCAATGTGCATCCTCAGGGACGGCTTCGTCGACCGTGGCGGCAGGCGCTGATGTCGCCACGGGCGCGGCCTCGATTTCCCCGCCTTCCTCGTCATCGCGCCAGATGGCGGTAATGCTCGTGAGCAGAAACAAAACCAGCATCAGCAGGACAAGGATGCGGACAAGTCTGTACGCAAGCAGAACCGGGAGGCCCACCGCCAGGCCAAGAATGTAGGTGGATTTACGTTCGCGGCGCAGCGGCAGGTCGGGGATTTCGTTCGTGTACAGAGGCGCCTGCTTCAAGCCCTGTTCCGGGCGGTTTTGCGGGCGATCAGGAATGGACATGATGAAATCCCCAACGGTTCTTCTGCGCTTGTCCTAAACCGGCTCCTCCAGTTCGAGCACGGCTTGCCCGCCCAGATAGGGGTGCAGGACTTCGGGCACTTCTACCGTGCCGTCGGCGCGCTGGAAATTCTCCAGCACCGCGACCAGCGTGCGCCCGACCGCCAGCCCGGAGCCGTTCAGGGTATGCACGAGCTCATTCTTGTTCTGCGCCTGCCGGAACCGGGTTTGCATGCGCCGGGCCTGGAAGGCTTCGCAGTTCGAGCAACTGGAAATCTCGCGGTAGGTGTTCTGCGCGGGCAGCCACACTTCGAGATCGTAGGTTTTGGCGGCGGAAAAGCCCATGTCGCCCGTGCACAGCGCCAGCACGCGGTAAGGGAGCTTGAGTTTCTGCAGGATGGCTTCGGCATGGCCCACCATCTCTTCGAGCGCGGCGTTGCTCGCGTCGGGATGGACGATCTGAACCATCTCAACCTTGTCGAACTGGTGCTGACGGATCATGCCGTGCACGTCGCGCCCGCCGCTGCCCGCTTCGGAACGGAAACAGGGGCTATGCGCGGTGAGCTTGATCGGCAGGCGGTCGAGGGCGAGGATCTGGTCGCGCACGCTGTTGGTCAGCGAAATCTCGGCGGTGGAGATCAGGTATTGCTCGCGCGCCTCGTCGTCCCCGCCGCGCAACACCCAGAACATGTCTTCCTTGAATTTCGGCAACTGCCCGGTGCCTTCGAGCACTTCGCGGTTCACGATGTAGGGGGTATAGCACTCGGTGTAGCCGTGCTCGCGGGTGTGGGTGTCGAGCATGAACTGGGCCAGCGCCCGGTGGAGGTGGGCGATCTGGCCACGCATGAAGGAAAACCGTGCGCCCGAGAGCTTGGCGGCGATGTCAAAATCCAGCCCGAGCCCGGCGCCGAGATCGACGTGATCTTTCACCTCGAAGTCGAACACCGGGGGCGTGCCCCAGCGCCGCACTTCGACATTGCCGCTCTCATCCGGCCCCGGCGGCACGCTGTCCTGCGGCAGATTGGGAATCCGCGCCAGAAAGTCATTGACCCGTTCGAGCAGGGGGGGCAAGTCCTGTTCGCACGCGGTCAGCTCGTCTCCGAGCTTGCCGACTTCGGCGAGCACAGCGGAGGCGTCTTCGCCCTTGCCCTTGAGCATGCCGATCTGTTTGGAGAGCGCATTGCGCTGGGCCTGCAGCGCCTGGGTACGGGCCTGGAGCGCCTTGCGTTCTTCTTCGAGGGCGAGGAAGGCGGCGGTGTCGAGGGTGTAGCCACGGAGGGCAAGACGGGTGGCCACGGTGTCGAGCTGGCCGCGAAGCATCTGGATGTCTAGCATCAAAAAATCCTGAGCGTTGGGGTTCGTCGGGTTGTCAAAAATCGTTAAAGTAAAATCACATGTCTACCGCGTAGACGACGGATTAGCAAGGGATTTTGTTGCACATACGCGCATGTTGCATCGCAATAATTGATTAATAAAATCAATAGCTTACCCCTTAACGCAAGAAAAATTTTTCTTGCAATCGGTAAAATTTGGCATAGCCTTAAGGAAGATGTTTGAGGGGGAGGACAAAACATGTTATCGGTACGCGACTGTCTGGACTACTGCGACCTCACCGAAGGTGAAGTCCATCTGATTGCCGAGTTTGAGGGCATCCCGGAGATTTCCGCCGCGCAGGTGCTGTGCGGTCTGGTGCAGACCGACGACGGGGTGGCGCTGCTGGCGCACTGGCTCCAGGAGTTGATCGAATCTGCCGACGCGCAGGGCATGATCGAAAAAGCCGCGTTGGCACGGCTGGAATTTGACCATTTCACGGCTGCTCATCCCTTGCCACACTAAATTCATCTGCGCTCCTCGTTGCGCACTTCGTTCCGCGCCGCTTCATCCAGCCCACGCAAGTGGGCTAATTTTTCGGCGATTTTCGCCTCCATCCCGCGTGGCACGGGCTGATACCAGCCCGGCGCCGCCACCCCTTCCGGAAAATAATTCTCGCCAGCGGCGTAGCCGCCGGGTTCGTCATGGGCATAGCGGTAAGCTGCGCCGTAGCCCAGATTCTTCATCAGCCTGGTCGGGGCGTTACGCAAATGGAGCGGCACCGGCAGCGAGCCGCTCTGCGAGATGAACTGGCGCGCAGCCTTGTAGGCGACGTAGACCGCATTCGATTTTGCCGCGCAGGCAAGGAAGATGACCGCTTCGGCCAGCGCCAGCTCGCCTTCGGGGGAACCGAGGCGCTCGTAGGCGGCGCAGGCGTCGAGGGTGATCTCCAGCGCACGCGGGTCGGCAAGGCCGATATCTTCCGAGGCCATCCGCACCAGCCGACGCCCGAGGTAAAGCGGTTCGGCCCCGCCATCGAGCATGCGACACATCCAGTACAGCGCGGCGTCGGGGTTGGAGCCGCGCACCGCTTTGTGCAGGGCGGAGATCTGGTCGTAGAAGGCTTCGCCGCCCTTGTCGAAGCGGCGCAAGTCCTTCGACAGCGCCTGATCGACAAAGGCCGCATCGACCGGATTGACGCCCGCCGTCTCGGCGGCGGTCTGGATTTGTTCGAGCAGATTCATCAGTCGCCGGGCGTCGCCATCGGCAAAGCCGGTGAGGCGTGCGCACGCCTCCGGCTCGAACACGAGCGTCGGGCACACGGCCACGCACGCACGCGCCAGCAGCTTTGCCATCGCGTCGAGGTCGAGCGCCTCCAGCACATAGACTGCGGCACGCGAGAGCAGCGCGGCATTGACCTCAAACGACGGATTTTCGGTCGTGGCGCCAACGAAAGTCACCACGCCCTGCTCGACATAGGGCAAAAACGCATCTTGCTGCGATTTGTTGAAGCGGTGAACTTCGTCGACAAACAGCAGGGTATGCCGCCCCCGCGCCTGCGCGGCCTGGGCTTGCGCCACCGCGGCGCGGATTTCCTTCACGCCGGAAAACACCGCCGAGAGCGCAATGAAATCAGCATCGAACCCCTGCGCCATGAGCCGCGCCAGCGTGGTCTTGCCGACGCCGGGCGGCCCCCACAGGATCATCGAATGCGGCTTGCCCGCTTCAAAGGCGAGCCGCAACGGTTTGCCCGGCCCGAGCAAATGCGCCTGTCCGACCACTTCGTCGAGCGTGCACGGGCGCAGGCGTTCGGCCAGCGGCACGTTGCTGCCCGGAGGGACGGGGAGAGGGGGCACCCGCGACGCGGGCGGGTCGCCCGCCGCGAACAGGTCGTCACTCATTGCCGGGGCGGCAAATCGCCAATGACATCGGCCCCGGCAGGTGGCTCAAAACGAAACAAAGCCCCATCCAGCGCACGGGCGTCCAGGCGGGTGAATACGATGACCGTGTCCTGACCGAAGTTGTCGCGCAATCTCACCTGTTGCAGGCGTTCTCCGGCGAAGCCGAAGCGGATGAGCTCGAAACGGTTGGCGCTCTCCGCCCCACCCTGCGGTTTGGGCCGCGCCTCGACCCACGCCAGCCCGTCGGCATCGGCGACATTGTTCAGCTCAAACTCGCGGTCGAGATCGACCTGACCAAACAGAATCGCCGCAGGGGTTGCGCCCAACGCATCACCGATCAACTGCACCGTCACCTGATTGAGATCGCGGTCCCATGACCATAAACGCTCGCCATCGCCCACCAGCAACTGCGGGTAAGGCTGCACGTATTCCCAGCGAAACTTGCCGGGGCGGGCAAAGGCAAAACGCCCGTCGGCCTGCTGCGGGCGGCGGGCGGCGCGTTCGGAACCCACCGTCTGGGTAAATTCACCTTCGGCGGCCTGGGTCGTCGCCACGAAATGGCGCAAGGCGGTGAGCGCGTCGTCCGCCCGCGCGACATTGCCGATCATCAGCAGGCTTGCGGCCAACACGCCGCCAATCAATTTTTTCATTCGCTATCCCGTGCCGGCGCCAGCACTTCGCGGTTGCCGCCACCGCCCATCGGCGACACCAGCCCGGCGCGCTCCATTTGTTCGATCAGGCGGGCGGCGCGGTTGTAACCGATGCGCAGATGGCGCTGCACCAGTGAAATCGACGCCCGCCGACTCTTGACCACGATCTCGACCGCCTGATCGTAGAGATCATCGGCTTCGCCATCCTCGTCATCCGCGTCCCCGCCTTCCGCCCCGTCTTCGCCCGCGGTGATGATGCCATCCACGTAATTCGGCGGGCCGAGCCGTTTCAGGTGGTCGACCACCTTGTGCACTTCGTCATCGGAAACGAAAGCGCCATGCACCCGCACCGGCACCCCGCTCCCCGGCGCGAGGTAGAGCATGTCGCCCATGCCGAGCAGGGCTTCCGCCCCCATCTGGTCGAGGATGGTGCGGGAGTCAATCTTGCTCGACACCTGGAACGCAATCCGGGTCGGCACATTGGCCTTGATCAGGCCGGTGATCACGTCCACCGACGGGCGCTGGGTGGCGAGAATCAGGTGTATCCCTGCGGCCCGCGCTTTTTGCGCGATGCGGGCAATCAGTTCTTCAACCTTCTTGCCCACCACCATCATCAGGTCGGCAAGCTCGTCGATCACCACCACGATATAGGGCTGGCGCTCGAGCGGTTCGGGATGCTCCGGCGTGATCGAGAAAGGATTGGCGAGCGGCGTCCCGGCTTTTTTCGCCTCGTCTACGGCCTTGTTGAACCCGGACAGATTCCTCACCCCGACCGCAGACATCAGCTTGTAGCGTTTTTCCATCTCGCCCACGCACCAGTTGAGCGCGTTGGCGGCATGCTTCATGTCGGTGACGACCGGGGCGAGCAGATGGGGAATGCCCTCGTAGATCGACAGTTCGAGCATTTTCGGGTCGACCATGATCAGGCGCACATCGGCGGGCGTGCTCTTGTAGAGCAGCGACAGAATCATCGCGTTGATCCCGACCGATTTACCCGAGCCTGTCGTCCCGGCCACCAGCAGGTGGGGCATCTTCGCCAGATCGGCGACGATCGGCTGACCGCCGATGTCCTTGCCCAGCGCCACGGTGAGCGGCGAGCCCATGTCGTTATAGGTTTTGGAGCCAAGGATTTCGGTGATGCGCACGGTCTGGCGCGTCGCGTTGGGCAATTCCAGCGCCATGCACGATTTGCCCGGCACGATTTCAACCACCCGGATCGAGACCATCGACAGCGCACGGGCAAGATCCTTGGCCAGCCCCACCACCTGACTGCCCTTGACCCCGAGCGCGGGTTGAATCTCGTAGCGGGTAATCACCGGCCCCGGATAGGCCACCAGCACTTCAACCTCAACGCCAAAATTGGCCAGCTTGTTCTCGATCAGGCGCGAGGTGTATTCCAGCGTCTCCGCCGAAGGACGCTCGGTGTTGCCGCTGACGGCATCGAGCAAGGCGAGCGGCGGCAGCGTGGCGGAAGCATCGCCGGGCTCGACGAACAGCGGAACCTGACGTTCCATCTCCGCCCTCTGACGTTCCTTCTCCACCCTGGGCGAGCGCGGAATTTCAGTCACCGCAGGCTCGATCCGGAGCGGCGGGGGCTGCATCTCTTCGCGTTTTTTCTTGCGCTTGAGCACCACTTCCTCGCGCTTGTGGGCGACTTCCTGCCCGAGCTGACGATCCCGCCAACGCTGCACGGCGGCAACGGCCCCCAGCACGATGCGCTCCAGCAGCCCACCCAGGGCCTCCGCCGCAGCCAGCCAGGAGACGCCGGTAAACAGCGACAAGCCCGCCGCCAGCAGCGCCAGCAACAGCAAGGTGCCGCCGGTATAACCGAAATAGCCCAGCGTCGCCCGGCCCAGGGTGGCGCCCAGCCATCCCCCCGGCGCTTCCGGCAGCGCCCAGCCCAGACTGTGAAAGCGCAGATTTTCCAGCGCGCTGCTGGTCATGAGCACGATGGCGAAGCCGAGCATGACAAAGAAAAACGAGCGCCGATCCAGCGTCAGACGGTTCCGCAAGCGGCGAAAGCCCCACAGCAGCGTGCCGCCGAGAAACACGACCCACCACCAGGCCGAAACGCCGTGGAGCGAGAGCAGCAGATCGGCGAGCCAGGCGCCGAAGCGCCCGCCGGGATTGGCGATCACTACATCCGCAGAGCGCGTGAAACCGGAGTCGTCCTTGTTGTAGCCAAACAGCACCAGCCCGATATAGAGCGACATCCCTCCCAGCGCCAGCCAGCGCGCTTCCTGCAGCAGCAGTGAGATTTTTTCAGGCAGGGGACGGAAAGAAGGTCGTGGCAGCATCGGACAAGGGCAGCGAGGAGAAGGCGCTGATTATAGACGAAGCGCCCCCAGGCTAGTTGTCATCCATGCGTCATCAAAATTCGGCCAGATGATCGCTGAGCACGATTCCGTCCTGGGTTTCCTCGATTTGCCCTTGCTGGACGATGTCTTTCATCACCCGGCTCACCATTTCACGCGAAGCGCCGATCATGCGCGCGATATCCTGCTTGGATATCCTGGTCTTCACCACCCGCTTGCCCGCCACGTCCTCGGACATCTCGATCAGCAGTCCCACCACCCGGCCATAGACATCCATCAGCGCCAGACTCTCGATCTTGCGATCCGCCTTGCGCAGGCGCTGGGCCAGGCTGCACATCATGCGCCACGAGATATCGAAATGCTCCTGCATCAACAGGCGGAACTCCTGACGGGAGATCATCACCAGATCCGTGGCGGTGATCGCCACCACCGAGGCCGAACGCACCTGATCGTCGAACATGCCCATCTCGCCAAACACTTCGCCCTGCCCGAGCACGGAGAGAATCGCCTCGCGCCCGCTGTCATCACACACCGCAACCTTGAGGCTGCCGGTGAGGATGATATACACAAAATCGCAGACCTCCCCGATGCGCACCACCACCTGCCCGCGCGGGAAACGCCGCATGGCCGCAGCCTGTGAGATTGAAATCAGCACATCCTCGGACAGACCGGCAAACAGAGGGAACGTTTTCAGGGCAGTGATCGAAACCGCGCCGGATTGATTCATGGAGTACAGTCGCCAAAAAAATACGGATTACATGAAAGATGAAGCGCATCTTTGCACAACGCCATATCGTTCGACAAGCACAAAAACAGCGTCGATGCCATGCGCTTACCCTGTTCGAGTACAAAATCCAAAACCGGTTTCCCTAACACATTTCTGAGCACCGTTCAAGCTAAAGTGCTCAGGTATAATGTAATTATACACACCTTCCTACCTATACCTACGGCCTTCCCCATGACAACCCGACACTCCCGCCTGCTCATCCTCGGCTCCGGCCCTGCCGGTTACACCGCCGCGGTCTATACCGCCCGCGCCAACCTCTCCCCGGTGCTGATCACAGGTCTGGCCCAGGGCGGCCAGTTGATGACCACCACCGAAGTCGATAACTGGCCCGCCGATGCCGACGGCGTACTCGGCCCGGATTTGATGGCGCGCTTCCAGAAACATGCCGAACGCTTCAAAACCGAAGTCATCTTTGATCACATCCACGCTGCGCACCTGCTCGAGCACCCGTTTCGCCTGAGCGGCGACGAAGGCGAATACACCTGCGATGCGCTCATCATCGCCACCGGCGCCACCGCCCGCTACCTCGGCCTGCCCTCCGAAGAAAAATTCGCCGGGCGCGGGGTTTCGGCGTGCGCGACCTGTGACGGCTTTTTCTACCGTAATCAGGACGTCGCCGTGGTCGGTGGCGGCAACACCGCAGTCGAAGAGGCGCTCTATCTCGCCAACATCGCACGTAAAGTCATCCTCGTGCACCGCCGCGACAGCTTCAGCGCCGAAAAAATCATGGTTGACCAGCTCATGGAAAAAGTCGCCGCCGGCAAGATCGAGCTGGCGCTCAAGCAGACGGTGGATGAGGTGCTCGGCGACGATTCCGGCGTCACCGGCCTCCGGCTCAAGGCGGTTGCGGGCGGCGCGACGCACGACCTGGACGTGCACGGCGTGTTCATCGCCATTGGACATCAGCCCAACACCGCCATCTTCACCGGGCAACTGGAAATGGAAAACGGCTACCTCGTCACCCGTGGCGGGCGGCGGGGCAATGCCACCCAGACCAGCATCGAAGGCGTGTTCGCCGCAGGCGACGTGCAGGATCAAATCTACAAACAGGCCATCACCAGCGCCGCCAGCGGCTGTCAGGCCGCGCTCGACGCCGAACGCTATCTCGACAGTCTGAGCCTGAAGGGCTGAACATGGCGGGGAAACACCGCGACAGCCCGTTTGCCGCCCTGGCGACGCTGAAACAGGCGTCGCCCGCGCCCGCACAGCTCACGGCCAAGCCCCTGCCGCCCCCAGCGCCGCCAGCTCAAGCCCCCGCAGACGCGATCGCAGACGATGTCGACTTCCGCCGTGCCATCGGCAAGCTCACCAGGGTGATGGAGCATGACCGCGCCGAACTGAGCCGCCCGCGCCCCGCGCCCGTGCCCCGCCCGCGTCGCAAGCACGAAGCAGGGGATGACGCCCCCCTTGCCCCCAAGCCAGGCGCCCGCCTTGACCCGCTCACCGAAGCCTACGCCGGCGTCACCCGGCTGCGCACCAGCGACCGTGCGGAAGAAATCGGCCTGCCACGGCGCTACCACACCCGCCCGCTCGCCGCCGAAATGGACGCCGCCCTCGCTGACCACACCCGTGTCATCCTGCCCCCCGTCGACAGCAACGACCCCGCTGCGCTTTTTCGCGCCGTCGTCGGCGACGCCCGCCCGCTCACCGCATCCGCCCGGCTGGAAATCAACGCCCCACGCCCGCTGCCCGTGCCGCGTCAACGCCAGTTGGACGAAGAAGCCGCGCTGGCCGAATCACTGGTACAGGGCCTGGGTTTCGACGATCGCCTCGACAGTGGCGAAGAAGACGCCTTCCTGCGCCCCGGCCTGCGCCGCCGCGTCCTCACCGACCTGCGCCGGGGACGATGGACAGCGCAAGACAAGATCGACCTTCACGGCCTCAACCGCGACGAGGCCCGCGCCGCGCTCTCCCGTTTCCTGTCGACGGCGCTCGCCCAGGGCAAACGCTGCATCCGCGTCATCCACGGCAAGGGTCTCGGCTCGCCCGGCGGCGTGTCGATTCTCAAACAACTGTCGCGCAGTTGGCTCGCCCAACGCGAGGAAATCCTCGCCTTCTGCCAGGCCAATCCGCACGAAGGCGGCGCGGGCGCACTGCTCGTGCTGCTGCGTGCGCCCTCATTCCGGCGCAGCTAAAAAAACGGCCCGCCACACTTGGCGAGCCTGTTTCAAATCCTGACGCGGCTTGTCAGATCACGCCAAGGGCGCTCAAATCGCGGCCTCGCCGGTTTCGCCGGTACGAATGCGCACCACCTGCTCAACGGGGAAGATGAAAATCTTGCCGTCGCCAATCTTGCCCGTGCGGGCGGCCTTGATGATGGACTCGATCGCCTGATCGAGCACATCGTCAGCGACGATGACTTCGACTTTGAC
Organism: Betaproteobacteria bacterium; assembly: GCA_025997045.1. Taxonomy (GTDB): domain Bacteria; phylum Pseudomonadota; class Gammaproteobacteria; order Burkholderiales; family Rhodocyclaceae; genus WRNU01. The sequence continues at coordinate 117,083 of BNUB01000002.1, read as the reverse complement.
CTTGGGCAAAAAGTCGACGACATATTCCGCCCCACGGTACAGCTCGGTGTGCCCCTTCTGGCGGCCAAAACCCTTGACCTCCGTCACCGTCAGACCACTCACGCCAACGTCAGACAGGGCTTCGCGCACTTCTTCAAGCTTGAATGGCTTGATGATGGCTTCGATTTTCTTCATTTGCACACCTCCTTGTTCAAAACTCGTCAAAACTCGTCAAAACTCGTCCTGATAACACGATGTTATCGGATAACGCCAATCCTTGCCGAAACCGCGCGGGGTCACGCGGATGCCCACCGGCGACTGGCGGCGTTTGTATTCGTTGCGCTTGAGCATCGACACCGTGCGCTGCACCGCGTCCACGGGGTAGCCTGCGGCGATGATCTGGCGCGGGGATTCGTTGCGCTCCATGTAGGCTTCGATGATCGCGTCGAGCACTTCGTAAGGCGGCAGACTGTCCTGATCGCACTGGCCGGGTTTGAGCTCGGCGGATGGCGGGCGATCTATGATGTTTTGCGGAATCACCGCGCCGCCGGGCTGGGCGTTGCGCCAGTTGGCCAACCGGTAGACCATGGTTTTGTAGATATCTTTCAGCACCGCGAAACCGCCTGCCATATCGCCATACAGGGTGGCGTAGCCGGTCGCCATTTCGCTCTTGTTGCCGGTGGTGAGCACGATGTCGCCGGTCTTGTTGGAGAGCGCCATCAGGATCATGCCGCGAATGCGGCTCTGCAGGTTTTCTTCGGTGGCGTCCTCGGCCCGCCCCTCGAACTGCGGCGCGAGTATTTTGGTGAAGGCTTTCATCGCCGGGACGATTGGAATTTCGTCGTAACGCACCCCCAGCCGCTCAACCATCGCACGCGAGTCATCCAGGCTCATTTGCGCCGTGTAGGGGGAAGGCATCATCACCGCCCGCACACGTTCCGCGCCCAGGGCGTCGACCGCCACCGCGAGGGTCAAGGCCGAATCGATGCCGCCGGACAGGCCGATGATCGCGCCGGGGAAACCGTTTTTGCCCAGATAATCATGCACGCCAGTGGTCAGCGCACGCCAGGCTTCGGCTTCCAGCGGGCCGCTGACGACCTTGGCGCCATCCACCCAACAGCCCTTGGCCCAGGTCACGACATCGATGCACTCGGTAAACGAAGCGCTCTGGAAAGCGAGCCGTCCGTCGCGGTCCAGCGCAAATGATGCGCCGTCGAACACCAGCTCATCCTGCCCGCCAACAAGGTTGCAATACAGCACCGACATGCCGGTCTCGGCCACCCGTGCGCGCAGGACGTCGTGGCGCAGGGTCTGCTTGCCCAGATGGAAGGGGGAAGCATTGAGCACCAGCAACAGCTCGGCCCCGGCGCTGCGCGCACGCCTCACCGGGGCGGAATCCCACACATCTTCACAGATGTTGATGCCGATCCGGCGCCCGTTGACGCTGAACACACAGGGCGCGGCGCCCGCAGTGAAGTAACGCTTCTCATCGAACACATCCAGATTGGGCAGGGACTGCTTGCAATAGCTGGTGATGATCTGGCGGTCGCGGATCACGCTCGCCACGTTGTAATGCGCCGCACCCCGTCTTTCGGGATGGCCGACCACCACGCAAATATCTTCCGTGGCCGCCACGATGCGCTGCAACTCGGTGGCACAGGCGCGGTAAAAATCCTCGCGCAGGAGCAAATCCTCGGGCGGATAGCCGGTAAGCGCCAGCTCTGGTGTCAGGACAAGATCGGCCCCGCGCTCCCGCGCCTTGCCGATGGCGGCAATGATGCGCTCCGCGTTGCCGCTCAGATCACCGACAACGAAATTGAGCTGGACGATGGCAATAGACAGCGTTGTTTTCATAGGTACACACTATATCCCGACACGCATGGTGCAAACAGCTCCCCACCTTCGCCGCACACCACGGGCTTACTTGCCCTGACCGGCTTTCGCAATCCCGTCGAGGATTTCCTGCTTCGCGTCCTCGACCGACCCCCAGCCCAGAATCTTCACCCACTTGCCGGGTTCCAGATCCTTGTAATGCTCGAAGAAATGCACGGTCTGCTTCAACAGCAGCTCGGGCAGGTCGTCCAGCGTCTTGACCTTGTCGTAGAGCGGGGTCAGTTTGGAGACGGGCACAGCGATGACCTTGGCATCAACGCCGCCATCGTCTTCCATCTTCAGCACCCCGACCGGGCGGGCGCGGATCACCGCACCCGGAATGAGCGGAAACGGGGTGATCACCAGCACGTCGACCGGATCGCCGTCACCCGCCACGGTATGCGGCACGTAACCATAATTGATCGGGTAGCGCATCGACGTCCCCATGAAGCGGTCGACAAAAATCGCCCCGCTGTCCTTGTCGACTTCGAACTTGATCGGATCGGCCTGCGCCGGGATTTCGATGATGACGTTGATGTCGTGGGGCACATCCTTGCCGGCCTTGACGAGATCCAAACCCATGATAAAGACTCCCTGTAAAAGACCCGCGATTATAAGGGCTTACGTCGGCATATCGAAACCTGCGCGAAACCCGCGAGATCATTGCCGCTTCGGTCGCCAGCGTTTGAGCAGCAGCGAATTGCTCACGACCGACACCGAGCTCAAGGCCATCGCCGCCCCCGCCACGACCGGATTCAGCATGCCAAGCGCCGCCAGTGGAATGCCCAGCACGTTATAGATAAAGGCAAAGAAGAGATTTTGCCGGATTTTCGCCAGCGTCGCCCGCGAGAGTGCGATGGCGTCGACCACGCCGTGCAGGCTACCACGCACCAGCGTAATATCGGCGGCCTCAACGGCGACATCCGCCCCCACCCCGATGGCAAACGAGACATCGGCAGCCGCCAGCGCCGGGGCGTCATTAATGCCGTCACCCGCCATCCCGATACAGCCACCCTGCTTCTTCAACGCCTCAACCGCCTCGGCCTTGCCCGCAGGCAGCACCCCCGCACGCCAGTCCACAATGCCCACGGCCGAGGCAATGGCCGCCGCAACACGCGGATGATCGCCGGTCAGCATCACGGGCATCACCCCGGCCTGCTTCAACCGGGCAACTGCCGCAGCAGAATCTTCGCGCAGGCTGTCAGCGACCGCGATCAGTCCGGCATATTCCCCGTCGACCGCAACGGCCACCAGCGTTTTGCCAAGGGCTGCCAGCGGTTCCACATCAGTCTGCGGGACGGCGATTTTGCGGGCATCGAGAAAACCCGGCGACCCGAGAATGACAGCACGCCCTTCAACCTGCCCTTCCATACCCTGCCCGCTCACGACGTGAACGTCTCCCAGAGGGAGGGGGAGATTCTCCTCTGCCCGCACAATCGCCCGCGCAATCGGATGCGAACTGGCCCGCTCCAGCGCCGCGGCCAGCCCCAGCACAGCCTCCGCTGTCCACGGCGCCGCCGCAACGACATCCGTCACCGTCGGCTCACCCACGGTCAGCGTCCCGGTTTTATCCACCACCAGCGTCGTCAAACGTCCGGCACATTCCAGCGCCTCCGCGTTCTTTATCAGCAACCCGGCCTGCGCCCCCTGCCCGACCGCCACCATAATCGCCGTCGGCGTTGCCAAGCCGAGCGCGCACGGGCAGGCGATCACCAGCACCGCCACCGCATTGATCAGCGCAGACTGAAAATCACCGTTGAGCCACCAGACCACGAAAGTCAGCAGCGCAATCCCCGCCACTGCGGGCACGAAAACGGCGGCGATGCGGTCGGCCAGTTGTTGCACCGGCGCTTTGGAGCCTTGCGCCTGCTCCACCAGCCGAATGATGCCCGCCAGCAACGTGCTGGCCCCGACGCCTGTCGCCCGACAACGCAGCAAGGCATCGCCGTTGATCGTCGCCGCAAACACCGGATCGCCCGGCTGCTTGTCCACCGGCATGCTCTCGCCGGTCAGCATTGCCTCATCAAACGCGGAGCTGCCTTCAATCAGCACCCCATCGACCGGCACCGCGTCACCGGGACGCAGCACGAAAATCGTCCCCGGTTGCAGGACGTCGATATCCACCTCGACAATCTGCCCGTCGCGCTCGATCCGCGCACGTTTGGGTTGCAGCCGCAGCAGCGCATCCAGCGCGGCAGAAGTCCGCGCCTTGGCGCGTGCTTCCAGCAGTTTGCCGAGCAGCACCAGCGTGATGACCATCGCCGAGGCTTCAAAATAGACATGCAGATCGTGCCGCCCCAGCAGCGTCACCACCAGACTGCAGGCGTAAGCCATCGTCGTGCCGAGCGCCACCAGCACATCCATATTGGCCCCGCCACCGCGCAGCGAATTCCAGGCTCCGCGATAAAAACGCGCCCCGATCCAGAACTGCACCGGCGTTGCCAGCACGCACTGCAGCCAGCGCGGAATGATCTCGTGCTGCCCCTCCAGCCCCGGCCACACCCCGAACATCACCGGCATCTGCGCCGCCAGCGGCAGCGTCAGCAGGGCGGCAAACCAGAAACGATGCAGGCTCACCCGCCACTCATCGCGCTTGCGCGCCTGTTCCTGCTCGCGGTCGAGCTTCGCCGCAACGCGCGCGCTGAAACCGGCCTTTCCAACCTGTGCACACGCAGCCTCCAGCGTCACCGCACCGGGCGCAAAGCGCAGAACGGCACGCTCGGTCGCAAGGTTGACCGTGGCTTCAACGCCCGGCAGGCGGTTGAGCACCTTTTCCAGCCGCGTCGAGCAGGCCGCGCAGGTCATGCCGGAGATAGCAAGTTCCAGCCTTTCCTGCGCGAAACCCCCGGGTGATGCTTCGGCAGGCAGTGTCAACACATCACCCTGTTCCATAGTTTGTCTCCCCTCCTATTGCGGTGCGCGGAAACCCGCGTCTTCCACTGCCTGACGCAGCGCCGCCGGATCAATCTGTTCCGGGTCGTATTGCACCGTGGCGCTGGCCTGCTCCAAAGACACCTCGGCCTTGCTTACTCCGGCCAGGGACGTGAGCGTCCGCGTTACGTTGCCGACGCAGCCGCCGCAAGACATGCCTTGTACCTTGATCGTCACTTCACTCATAAAACAAACCCTCCTTGGTCAATTTCCGCTGAAACGATCAGCGTTTTCGCTACAACAAAGATACCACCGCACCGCCTGCGCCCAAATCCAGGGCTTTGCCGTGGAATGCGGCGAGGCTGCTGCGGTGGGCAACACTCACAATACAAGTCCCGGGCAGATGCTCGGTCAGCAGACGATACATCGCCGCTTCGTTGGCCGGGTCCAGCGAAGAAGTTGCCTCATCGAGAAACAGCCAGGACGGCTTGTGCAACAAGACGCGGGCAAAGGCCAGGCGTTGCTGTTCGCCGGGAGATAGCCGCCTGGCCCAGTTGTCGGAGTCGTTGAGTTGATCGCCCAGAAATTCCAGGCGCACCGCCCGCAAGACTTCCAGACACTCGTGGATGCCGAACCATTGTTCATCACTGGGATAACACAAACAGGCGCGCAGCGAGCCGACAGGCAGGTAACTGTGCTGTGGCAGAAACATTTCCTGTCCCGCCGGCATGGAAATTTCGCCACTGCCATGCGGCCACAACCCGGCCAGGGTACGCAACAGCGTGCTCTTCCCCACGCCGGAATACCCACGTACCAGCCAGCGCTCCCCAGCGGCGATGCTCAGCTCGTCCACCTGCACCATCGGGGCGCCATCGGGGTGGTGAATCTTCAAGGCGGCAACGTGCAGGCGGTCGGGTTGAACATTGCGGGTGATGGCAATACCAGACTCGGCCCGCGCGGTCATTGCCGTCTCGAACTCCAGCAGACGCTGAAATACCGAGCGCAATAGCGCCAGTTCCTTGTAACTGAAAATAAACCAGGACATTGCGCCGCGAACCCGGGCAAAGGCCAATGTCAATTGCTGAACCGCACCAAGGGTAATTTCACCTGCAAAGAAACGCGGGGCAATAATCAGCAACGGCAAGAACGCGCCAATCTCGATATAGCATTCTTCAAACAGGTAAATACGCCTTGTATAGTCCATAATGTGACGCCAGTTTTCCTTGATGGTCTGGAAAGCTGCCTGCAGGCGAACGTATTCGGCCCGTGCGCCCGAATAGAATGCGATCTGTTCGGCGTTTTCACGAATGCGCATCATCAGAAAACGGAAATGCGCTTCGCAACTCTGCTGGAGATAATCCGCTTGCACCATCGGATAGCCAATTTTCTCCATCAATAGTGACCCGAACACAGCAAATATCACTGCAACCCAGAGCATATAGCCCGGTATTTCGATCTGGCCCCCACCCAGAGAGAATGACAGAACCCCCGACAGGCTCCAGACGATCGCTGCATAGGAAAACAGTCTGACGATATTATCCAGCAAACCTAGCGACAAACGCAGGCTTTTGGTCGCCAGCAGCTTCAAGTCTTCACCAATGCGCTGATCCGGATTATCAATATCACCGGCGTGGGCAACATGGTAATAGGCATTGTTGTTCAGCCAGCGGTTAATAAAAATGTCGGTCATCCAGGCCCGCCAGCGTATTTCCAGCGCCTGAAAAAACCAGATACGAGCGGTGCTCAGAACGGTCGTAGCAACAATAATGACCAAAAATACCTTTACCAGTTGCCAGAACGCGGCAATATCATGATTTGCCAGAGCATCCCAATAATCGCGCTGCCAATACGAGATTTTCACTGCGACATAAACGCGTAACAAGTCGATGACAATGATGGTCACCAGCAGCGACCACGCACGCCAACGCTCTTCCGAGCGCCAATACGGCGAGAACAAGCCCCAGGCAGCGCCGATCCGCTCACGGAGCGGGCGGGTCGGCGCTGCCGGGTTCCCAACTATGCTACCCGGCGTTGCAACGGCTTCGATACCGGCCATGTCAGAACCGGGTACGCAAAGTCAGTTTGAAGTTGCGCGGCTCACCATACGTATTGTAGGTATTCAGACCACCAAGCCGGGTGTAATAGGTTCTATCGAAAATATTATTGGCATTGAGTGCCAGGCTCAGGTTCTTGTTGATGTTGTAAGACACCAGCGCGTTCACCACAGCATACCCACCTTGCTTCCGTATGGCAGAGCTTCCTGTACCCGATTTGGAGCCGCTGACTGCTTGCCCACCTACCCCGATATTCAGTCCGGACAGAGGCGCGCGCTCAAAATGGTAGACACCCCATAGTTTGAACGTGTGCTTGGGTTCCCAGGTCGTAAAAGGCAGGTTTTTATTATTGCGATCTTTCAGGTATTTCGTATCAAGCCGGGTATAACCGGCCTGAATATCCAGCCCTTGCACCGGACTGCCAACAAGCTCAGCCTCCCAGCCCTTGCTTTCGACCTCACCCGCGTTGAGATAAAAGCCCGGGTTATTCGGATCTTCATAAGCCCTGTTTGTGTCGCGCAGATTAAAGAGTGCAATCGAAGCATTCAATTTTCCGCCGAAGAACTCGCCCTTGCTGCCTATCTCGTATTGTGCACCGATACGTGGATCAAGGGTTCCTCCGCCTGATTTGTCCTGGGCTTGGGGAATGAAGATATCGCTATAACTCGCGTAAAGCGAAATCTGCTTGTTCAGGTCGAACACCACGCCACCATAAGGTGTTACCTCGTCATTGGTTTTGTTGGCACTCGTCGTCCAGCCACTTGGCGTTCCCGGTGAAATACCATGTGAACGCTGGCGGTAGTCGCTCACGCGTGCGCCTGCTATGACAGTCAGTGGATCAGCGATTTTGAGACGGAGTTGCCCGTAAACACCCGATAGTTTATATTCCGTCTCTGATCCGAGGTCATACGGCACGCTAAAATTCGGCACCAGATCCGGGCGTCCGAAAGGCACCCCCGTTACTGCACTGCCATTGGCTCCCTTGTAAGATGAAAGCCGGGTTTCTTCATTGTAGCCCAGCACTGCCCGATGTTCCTGGCCGAATAACTTGAAAGGCCCGGAAAGATAAACATCGACAGAATCTATCTTGTAATCATAGTCACGTACCCGGCGACTGTAATTAAGCGTCTGAGTCGGTGAAACGCCTGTGGTCGGATAGCCATCCTTGAAGTAGTAATCCTGATCACGTCGCAATACCTTGGCGGTAGCTTTCCAGCCGCTATCGAAGCGGTGCGTCAGCTCCGCAATATAATCCTGCGTCTTCCATTCGTCATTATTCCAGTCCGGATAGACATTGGTTGAGCGGGAAATGCCGAGTAATTCACCCGTGCTCCAGGCCGGCAAACCCATGATCCCCGCCCTGGTCTTGGCATCCTGAACAATGTATGCCAACGAGAGAGTGGTCACGGGGGTAATGTCCCATTCTACCGTACCATAACCCACTTTTTTACGGGTATGGGTACGGTCATAGAAATAGTCGCGGTCAACCCCGGAAACTACCGCGCGCGCCCTGACCGAACCACTTTCATTGAGTGAGCCGGTCACGTCAGCCTGAAGCCCGTAATTGTCCCACGATCCAGCCGAAAGATCGGCGGAAGCGGCGAATTCCTTCTTTGCACGCTTGCGAACCAGATTGACAGTGCCTCCAGGTTCGCCCGTCCCCTGAAATAAACCGGATGGCCCGCGCAACACCTCGACCCGCTCATAGATCGACAGATCCAGTTGCTGATAACCACTTAGCTGATTGTAGGCAGGAATGCCGTCGTGACTGACCCCCAGAGAGTAGCCACGAACACGATACTGGCTCTGTGTCGTATCGTTGGAGATAACAGTAACCCCTGTCACCTGATTCAAGGCATCTGCCACCGTCACCAGCGCCTGCTCTTCGATACGCTTGTGAGTAATAACAGAGACAGATTGCGGAATCTCACGTGGATTCACAACCTCTTTGCCAGCAACCGATGCTCCGCTGATATAGCTCGCCCCTGGCGTACTCGTCACATCAACCGGCGCCAATTCTGTAGCGCCTGAAGCGTCGGCATCATCCACGTCGGCCACATCGTCTGCGGCAGCCGTGGCAGTGGCTAATACGCACAGGAAGGCACCCGCCAGCAATTTTGGTGTTGACCGGGATTTTTGGAAGTCAGAATTAAAATGGTCGCGCATGGCAATTTCCTTGAGGAAAGAATGACCAGCATGATAACCCAACGCTGACAGGAAGATTACCAATAGATTACAAGTTTGTAATCTAGATTTATAAATTAATCATATATATATTCTACACCAACAGAGATATTGTTACTTTATTTCTTTATACCATTTTATTCATATAATAAGCCAAACATTGCATTTATCCATGGAGGTCTTTACTGCTATCTTCAACGATCACCATCGTATCCAGCAAGACAATTTGGATTTCGCCCATGGTCACAGCGCCCGTTTCACCCCCTGTCCGTGTTGACTTGCCCCCTCCGTCCGCACCCTGTGCATATGTTCGCACCGCCGCGCCCTTGCGCACGGTCGAGATTCCGGCTCGTGTAAATGGGCTGGTGCTGACCACGGTGGTGGCACTGCATGTTGCGGGCGTGGCGCTGCTGTTGCGCACGGCGGAACCTGCATTTGCCAGCGCAGCGCCCGTAGCGTTGCAGGTAAGCTGGATTGCCGGTGAAAATCCATCGCCGTCCGAACCCTCTGCCGCAGCGGTAGCGCCAGAAGTGACGCCAGCCCCACCACCACCGAGTGTTCGTCAGCAGCGCGCGCCACACCCCGCACGCATTCCGCCGCCACGTATCCAGATTCCAAAGTTACCGGTACAAGCTGCGCCGGTGCTGGCAGTTGAAGCGGATGCGCCCGGAACAGAGAACCTGCCCGTCACCGCGTCGGCAGCAGAGCCGGGGCCGCAACCAGATTCAGGGACAGGGCCGACGGCTGATGCTTCGTCCTCCGCTGCATCGGCGTCAAACGCCGGAGAAAGTGCGGGCAGCGCAGAATCCGGGTACGTCGCCCCTAATTTCAACGCAAATTACCTCTCCAACCCGAGGCCGGATTACCCGGCTTTGTCGACCCAATTGCGCGAGCAAGGCGCCGTGAAGCTGCGCGTCCACGTCACGGCAGACGGGCATGCCGACAAAGTGGTCTTGCACAAAAGTAGCGGTTACGGGCGACTCGACAAGGCTGCGCTCGATGTTGTCTGGCGCTGGCGGTTCAAACCGGCAAGCCGGGCAGGAACCGCAGTGGCTGCCTGGGTGGTGGTTCCAATCAATTTCCATATCAAGAGTTGACGTTCATGCCTGAAACTTCCTGGGGCTTTGCCCATTTCGTCACGCAAACAGATGTTGTCGGCCTGACGGTGCTTGCAATACTGACGGTGATGTCGCTGCTGTCGTGGTGTCTGATCCTGATCAAGTCCTGGCGCTATGTGGTGATCCGCTCCCGTAGCAAGGCTTTTCTCGTCGCCTTTCATCAACTTCGCCACCTCGGCGACAGCGAACGACTCTCGCGTGAGGCTGCGGACAATCCTTTCGTCCGCCTGCTGGATGAGGGACTGGCAGCCTGTCGCTCGCTGCGGGAAGCCAAACGGAACAACAAACGTGCAGACGAACACGGCTTTGACATGGCTGCGTCCGACGATTACGTCAGTGCAGCCCTCGGGCGTGGCGTCGCCAGCGAATCCCGCACGCTGGAGAACGGTTTGACGGTGCTCGCCTCCATCGCATCGTCGGCCCCGTTTATTGGGCTGTTCGGCACGGTGTGGGGTATTTTCCATGCCTTGCAGGCCATTGCGTTTTCGGGACAGGCGAGCCTCGATAAAGTTGCGGGGCCGGTTGGCGAGGCGTTGATCATGACGGCCTGCGGCCTTTTCGTGGCGATTCCTGCCGTACTCGCCTATAACGCCTTCACGCGCATCAACCGCAACCTGACCGGCGAGTTGGAGAGCCACGCGCACGAAGTCTTCGGTCTGTTGGGACTGGGTGAATTTGCCGCACCGGCACAGGTTGTCGAACTCTCCCCGGTGACGCAGCACCTCGTGGCTGCTACACCAAAAGCTGGTGGAGCACACTGACCGTGGCATTTCATCCCCGCACACAATATGCATCACCGCAGTCCGAAATCAACATGGTTCCGCTGATTGATGTAATGCTGGTATTACTCATCATCTTCATCGTCGCCGCGCCACTTCTCACTCATGCGACCAAAATCGACCTGCCCAAAGTCGATAGCACGGTGGTGAACATGAAGCCGGAAACCATCCAGCTTGGCATCAAGGCCGATGGTCAGCTTTATTGGAACGGCCAGTTCACGCGTGAAACGGAGTTGGAATCACTGATGCAGGAGGCTGCCCGCCAGACACCACAACCGGAACTCCATCTTCAGGCTGATGCGGCAACACCTTATGAAAACCTGGCCCGCGTGATGGCGCTGGCTTCAAAGAAGGGCTTGGGAAAAATCGGTTTTGTCAGCCGACCTGAGGAAACAGCGCCTTGACTCATAGAGGTAAGCCCCCGGCTTTGCCGGGGGACTATTTTGGGGTGAGAGGCTATTTTGTCTCGACGGTCGGATTGGATGAGAACATTGTTCGAGCGTACATCCGCAACCAGGAAGGCCGGACAGCCCTCGGGCGACGGTGCGGGCGTTCCAGTGGTTACTGTGTTTTCGGATAAGGCGGGTACGGAAATGAATATTCCTGGCTTGAATCAGTACCCAAACGAAGCTTTTGTAATCGACGCTCTCTGTCTTTGGCAACCCTTGAAAATTTATTTCCATGTCTAACATTTAACCAACCAGCATGCAATTCCCAAACAATCCAGTTGTATTCCAAACCGGAAAATTGTTTTAAACTATTTTCAAGAACTCCTGGATTTGCACCAAATATCGAACCTAACGACCAGGAAATCGTCTCGTCAGCATAGTTTCCAAATGATATCGTTACCAGCAAAAGTTTGTGTGCAAGCCTCGGGCTATCGCGTCTTGAAAGAATTTCTACAACACGCTCTACACACGGAACAACCCTTTCTTCATAAAATTTGCTTGACTGCACGCTAAGCAAGCGATGTGTTTCATAATTGTCTCCTACAGATTTTTTAAACTGCTCGTTCAGAGCCATGCCCTGATCAAACACCTTGATAATTGCCGCCGAATCATTTACACAACCTCCCTCTGCATGCGCGCATACAGGCAGACATAAAAAACAAAGCACCGACAAGAAACAATACTTGATCATCGTACAAACTCGTAGCTGGCAATTTTGGTTCCGGTCTGCCCCAACACATCACGCACCGAGTCGAGCGCGTAACCGTAGCATGCGCCGTCGTCCCGCGCTGCGGTTTGCAGGCGGCCGATAGCGTCGTAGGCGTAAGTCCACGTTTTGCTTTGGCTGGCGGCGGTCTCTGTCAAGCCCATGATCAGGTTTTCCGTGGCACTCTGGTAAGTATAGCTGCGCGCCGCGCTCGGGTTGAGGATGTTTGACAGGCGGCGGTCGCCCGTGTCGGGTTCGTAGGCGTAGCCGCGCTGGAGCACACAGATAATCATGGTACATTCCCTGTATTTCAACGGAATATTACGAAGCAACCCAGATCATGATCCATCTGATCGCTATGAACAACCAAACAAAAACGGTCGGAACAAGATAAAAAAGCCAAAACAACATCGTCCAGCCGTCTTTGTAAAGACTCTTATATCCAATTTCATAGCAAAAAACAGCAGCCACTACTGACCATACCAGATTATACGGATTTTCCATAAAATAATATATAGATCCGACAGGCAGCATTATTGCTGTTCCCAAGATAACAAAACACCCAACAATACGCTCTACATAATCATGTCTATTCACTGCTTTCCATCACCAATAATTTGCCCAAAAGAACCAACTCCGGAGAGACCAGCCTGAGTTCCAGTCATGGTATTAACATATTTTTGCTGCCCTCTGCCCAACCCACTCCAAGGAGTTATAGGCTGACTCAAAGGATATACATTCGTGTCATGAAGCAGATTATAAGGCCGATGGGGAATATACCCAATTACTGTCCCAGACACTCGCCCTGAGACCAAATCAAGCCCAAGCTCCAGTCCATCCGCCACATTTTGCGCTGCCCTACTGCAACTAAAAGCAGAAGCCATGGTTCGAGGCAGTGATGTATATTGAGACGGAATATCATATTCGTCATCATCGCTAAATGCACGCATTAAATTATACGAACTGGTACCAATACCGTATAGCGATTTAGATGCAACTGCTGCTCCGACAACTTTTGTTGCCATAGGCTCAGGCACTGCTAACAATACACCACCGGCAAAAACTCCTGCAACCGATCCCGCCAAGCTAAATGAGTTACTAATCACATCTCCCCAACGAACCAGCCCCAACGGATCCACAAACGAAACCGGATTCCCCCCCACATACCCATAGAGGTTCAGCCCACCCGCTTCCCCAATCGGATCTCTGGAAAGCCACCGCCCCGTCCTCGGGTCATACGCCCGGTATTTGGTCAGATACAACCCGCTCTGTTGGTGGTACTGCATCCCCGCATAGTCGAACTCCGGCGCGCTTGTCGGGTTGTTGATCAAGCTCCCATACGGGTCATAATGCCGAGGTTTCAGACAACCGTTTTGGAAGGGAATGCAAACCCCTTCCAAAATACATTTAATAGAGCAGAGCATCGTAACGACTCTCATTCTGTCGTGCTACGTCCCCGATATTTGCGAAATATTTTAACCAAGAATCCAAACAAAAACGACGCCACAACCCCTATAAAGAAAAATTTAATTGAGCACAAAACTTTAAACATGAAAAATTCGGCAGCACTTGGAATTGGCGCATGAAACACTATAACAGGGAACATATAACGTCCAAGGATCTCCCCTATATCTTCGTGACCTTCCCACCAAATATTCTCCAAAATTACCCCAATATTGTGCATAAGCTCCCAGGCGCTTGAGTCCACAAAAAAATATGACAATGATAAAAATAAATCTGAGCATAACACTAGCAACACGTCACCAACAAAAAAGACAATACCTGTAAAAACAGGCTTACTAAAAAGCTTGATCATTTTACCGGCAACCCGAAAACTTGACCACGAAACTTATGGCTGTCACTTAATGGCCTAATTGGTTCTCTTTGATCGACCTGCCTCATTATTTCATTTTCATAATTAATGGCTTTATCATAGCCATCTTGACTCAGAGAACGCCTTCCGTCCTCCAAATATGCATATGCATGACCCACTTCATGCGCCAGAAGACGCTCAGGTGAAGGGAGAAATTTTTTCCCACAATCACTTGTAAATTTTTCTACAGGATTAAGGGAATATTCCACCGATATTACATCCTTAAAGTCAGGGGAAAAAACGTTACCCGTATTCATTTGTTTAATATTTGTAACCCCTCCACCAGATGCTTGTAAGCTAGTTAAACTCGCACTGATAGTATAAATACTCTTCGACGCATCCATTGCATTCAGCATCATGTTGAATGTAGGTGAAGAGTTTCGTAAATGATTTACATTCCCTAGAGCCGAAGGGGCAACAATCAATTCTAGCCCCAACGGATCGAAGAACGAAACCGGATTCCCCCCCACATACCCATAGAGGTTCAGCCCACCCGCTTCCCCGATCGGGTCTCTCGACAGCCACCGCCCCGTCCTCGGGTCATACGCCCGATACTTGGTCAGATACAACCCGCTCGGTTGGTGATACTGCATCCCCGCATAGCCGAACTCCGGCGCAGCCGTCGGGTTGTTAGTCAGCTCGCCATACGGGTCATAGTCGTAACTGGCGATTTGGGTGCCGGTCTGCGTTAATACATCGCGCACCGAGCCCAGGTGATCTTTGGCGTAGTAACGCTTCTCCCCCACCGTCGCCGAGGTTCCAGTCTGGCGGAAGCTGCCTTCGCCGTAGTAGTAGTTTGTCGGTTTGTCGTTGCCGTCTCTTGTCTGGCAGATCACGTCGCCGCACCACGTGTAGCGGGTTTCGGTCTGGCTGGTGCCGCTGGTCTCGATCGCGGCGATTCTTCTGCCCTGTCCGTCGTAGCGGAATTCGCTGTAGCGTTGCGGCTCAGTCTTGTAACCGATGCCGGTCAGGCGGTTTTCCATGTCCCATTGGTAGGTGTGCGCTTCGTCTTCGATGAGATTGCCCAGGGCGTCGTACCGGTACGGGGCCTGGTCGAATTTGTTGGCGTTGTCGTGGGTGTATGTCCAGGTGCCTTCGGGGTCGGTGATGCTTTGGATGTTGTCCGCCACGTCGAGCGTGTAGCCGTAGTGTGCGCCGTCGTCCCGCGCTGCGGTTTGCAGGCGGTCGAGGGCGTCGTAGGCGTAAGTCCACGTTTTGCTTTGGCTGGCGGCGGTCTCTGTCAAGCCCATGATCAGGTTTTCCGGGGCGGTTTGGTAAGTATAGCTGCGCGCCGCGCTCGGGTTGAGGATGTTTGACAGGCGGCGGTCGCCCGTATTGGGTTCGTAGGCGTAGCCGCGCTGGATTGGGCTGCCGCTGAGCAGGGCGTCGGTGAGCTGCCCGGTGTCGCCCAGGTAGCTGTATTTGAAGGTGCCGAGTTGGGTGTTTTTGGTCTGGATGATCCGGCTCAGGGGGTCGTAAGCGTAGGTTTGGCCGGCGCCGTTGACGTTTTGGCTCACGACCCGGCCCAGGGGGTCGTAGCTGAGCTGTACGGTGTTGTTGTTGCCGGGGGCGTCGATGGATTGCAGGCGCAGGGCGCCGGCGGCGCCGATTTGTTGGTAGCGGTATTGGGTGGCGCCGGTGGGGTCTGTCATGGCGCTCAGGCGTGGGTAGTATGTGTCCCAGTCGAAGTGGACGGCGGTAGCTTGCGGCAGCGGCAGGACGGGTTTGTTCCAGTCGGGCACGTCGAGCACGGGCAGGTCGATTTCCAGGCCGTAATGGATGTCGGTGAGGCGGTTGTCTTTGGCGTAGCCCAGGGTGCGGGTGCGGTGGGCGGCGTCGGTGCGTTTGTGTTCGCGTCCGGCGCTGTCGTAGTCCCAGCGGGTGGTGCCGCCGTCTGCGGTTTGTTTGCTGATGACGCGGCCTTGCAGGTCGCGTTCCCAGCGCGTGGCGTGGGCGCTGCTGTAGAGGTACACCTGTATGGCGTCTGCGCTGTTCCCCCACTGCGAGAGGCTCACCAGTTCTCCATCTTCGTCGTAGGTGTAGCGGGTGGTGCGCAGGGCATCGGTCATTTGGATCAGGTTGCGCGTGGCATCGTACTGGTAGGTGGTGAGTTTGCCGTGGCGGTCTTTGACTTGCGCGACGTCGAGCTTGTTCCAGGTGTATTCGGTGGTGGTGCCGTCCGGGTAGGTGATTTGGGTGGGACGCCCGAGGGCGTCGTAGGTGTAGCCAAGGGTGTAGCCTTCGGCGTCCGTGGCGGTGGCGAGCTTGCCCCAGGCGTCATGGGTGTAGGTGGCGGCGATGTTGCCCAAGGGGTTGATGATCCGGGTGAGGCGGCCCTGGGCGTCGTATTGGTAGTGTGTGGTCTGGTTGAGCGCGTTGGTCTGGCTGGTGAGTTCGCCGGTTTCGTTCCAGGTGTATCGGGTGAGTTTGCCTGCGGCATCTTTGAGGGTGAGCGGGCGGTGTTGTTCGTTCCACGTCACTTCGACCAGGGTCTCCCACGTGGTGGCGCCTTTTTGTTGGACTTTGATGAGGTCGATCTCGTTGGCGGCGTATTCGTAGCGCGTTTCACGCCCTTCGGGGTCGATGTAACGGGTGGGGTGTCCCCAGGCGTTGTATTCCCATTGGCTCAGTTGGGTGCTGCCGTCGGGCAGGACGCGGGAGAGGGTGGCGGGTTTCTCGCAGGTGCCTGAGTAGGTCGCGCTGCTCTGGCCGGGGTAGGTGTACCAGAGGCGGCTCTCCAGCGGGCGTTTCTGGCTCTCCAGGGTGCCCGAGGTCGCGCTGACCGGGCCTGACTGGTGCGCCCAGTGCCAGATTTGCGCGTTGTTGTAATTGCCGGACAGCCCTCGGGCGACGGTGCGGGCGTTCCAGTGGTAGGTGTTGCGCAGGTTCAGGTTGGTGTTGACCAGCGCAACGCCTTCCGGTTGTTCCGCCTCGGAGAGGCTGACGCCGGGCGCGTTGTGTCGGGTCACGGTATGGGAGATGTGGCCCCGTGCATCGGTGATCGACAGCGCGCGCGTCGTCCCTGCGCCACTATGGGAGAATTTTGTGGTGCCGTAAGGGGTGATCAGACCGGCAATCGAGCTCAGGTAGCTCCAGGTCGGCG
This sequence comes from Betaproteobacteria bacterium, assembly GCA_025997045.1. Lineage (GTDB taxonomy): Bacteria > Pseudomonadota > Gammaproteobacteria > Burkholderiales > Rhodocyclaceae > WRNU01. Next base: position 100,095 of record BNUB01000002.1, on the reverse strand, counting down.
GGGGGCCAATCGTCGCGGCCTTGGGCAGGCCCTGACGAGAGACACCGCCGCCACCAAAACCAGAATAAGGATGGCTACCACCAGAAATATAAGATGCACCGCCGCCAGAACCAGAAGATGCACTGCCACCAGCATGAGAATAAGTCGTACCGCCAGTACCAATGTATATGGGCGGGGGGATGTAAGGCGTGTCATAGACGACCTGACTCGTCAGCCCCACCGCGTCGATGATCCGTTCCAGGCGTCTGACTTTGTCGTAGAGAATCTGCGCACGACGGCCAAACGGGTCAACGATCGCCGTGATCACCAGGCGCATCTCCGGGTGGTATTCGAGCCGCGTGATCGCCCCGCTCGCATCGGTCATCGACACCAGACGCAGGCCCTCGATCTGCTCCATGTAGAGGTCGCCGTCGCTGTTGTGGGGATGCATCGTTATGACGGTGCCAGACTGTGTTTGGGCGTCCGCTCTAAAAACGGCTACCGGCAGGCGTTCGTATTGATAGGTCAGGGTGTTGCCTGCCGCATCGATGGCTGCGCTGATGAACACTTTGCGGATCGTGCCGCTCGTCTGCGCTTCGCGGTAGATTTCTTTGCCGCCATCGGCCAGATGGCGTTCATAGGTGATCGGCTCGGTCGATACCAGTACCAGCTTCGATTGGTCGAGTTCGTCGTGCGCGAACTCGCCACTGGCATCAATGTAAGCGCTCAATTTGCGGGTGCCGCCGCCCGGCAGGTAGCGCTGGACTTCCGCGCCGGGAGAGCCCGGGTGATCTACGATGTAGGTGATGCCTTCAAAGGTCCAGTTCGGGCCCAGGTTGCTGTAGGTGAAGATGGCGGGTTGGTAGGCTTCGAGCTGGCTGTAGCGAATGCCCAACGGTACAGCCGGGCCGCGCGGGGGGCGGTAGCTCAGGGGGGTGTCTTTGATTGACAGGCCGACCAGCATGGGGTTGACCTGTACGCCCATCATGCCCCAATTGATCGCGCACGACTGATCTTGTGTCTGGGTATTGTCATTGGTCTCCGTTGTCCCGGCGCCGAGTATGTTTGTGCCTTCTTCCGCTGACACGGCCCGCCAGCCGGGGGCGGTGCGCTCGCTCAGGAAGTAGCCGCTGGCTTCTTCGTCGAGCGCGGCTTGATGTATCCAGTATTCCCGGCCCAGGGCGGCGTCGCGCACCCGGTAGCGTTTGCCGCCCTGCGCTTGACGGGCTTCGAGCAGGGCGCTGTAGTGGCCGCTTTTCCAGTGCACGATGGCGGGTACGGGTACGGCGCTGCCCACCGGGCGGTGAATGGCGACGAGGGGCTGGTCTTGGTGTTGTGCCAGTGTGGCCAGTTCGGTCAGGGTGTAGCCACGATTCTGGGTGGGAAAGTTGCCGCTTTGGGCGAGTTTGAACAGGTCGCGCGGGGTGGCGCGCAGTTGTTCCAGCGCCAGCGGGCCGCACATGAAGCTCAGCCCGTCCGGGTTCGTCATGCGCCACTGCCCTTCGCGGGCAATGTTGAGCGCGGCTTCTCCGGCGCCTCCGAGTCCGCGGGCTTCCAGTTCGGGCAGGAGCATATTCACCGCGTCCAGGTGGCCCAGCTGCGCGCTGAGTTTGACCAGCTCGCCCCCGATCCGGTCGGCAAAGCGCCGCGCTTCTATCGTTTCTGTTTCCCGTCCGGCTTCCCAGGCGGCTTCCAGATCGCTCACGGCGCGGCTGAAACGGCCTTCATCGAGGGCCAGCAAGCCCAGGTTGCCCAGGATCGCAGCGCGCCACGGGCTGCCCGGATGGGCGGCGAGGTAGTCGGTCAAGGCGGTGCGGTCGAGCGGGTCTGCGCGGGTTTCCCATTTTTTAAGGGCGGCTTGTAATTCAGCACGTTCAGAAGCGCCCGTGTTGTCCGCGACCAGCGGCTCTATCATGCCGGTGCTGATAAGTAATTGCGTTTCTGATTGAATGGTTTCCGGCGTTGATGTAATGGTATCCGTAATAGGATCAATGCCTGCCTGCGCAGGAAGTGCAATTAATAACCCGGCGCTCAGGAGCGCAAATGTGATCCGTAAAAGGGAGTGATTCATGGGGAAGCTCAACCGGGAATGATTGGAAATGGTTCAGGGGATTTCAGGATTTTGATTTAGCGTAAGCGACGCCGTGAGCGATAACCGATCAGCGCACCAATACCGAGCAGGCTCAATAGTCCGGGCTCGGGCACCGGGGCGCTATTTCCACCAGACAGGCTGGCGGCATCTACTCCGTCCAGCCATACGCTCCAATTCGCGCCCGACCAGGCGTTCCAGACAGAGAAATCAATCGGCGTGTCGGCATCGAAACTGAAGCCTTCGCTCAGGCTGGCGCCCAGCGCAAGGTTGTCCCACGGGGTGAGCGTCAGAAGGTAATTGCCTGCCGCCAGCCAGTCCAGTTCAAACCCCGCGTCGCCCCAGCTTTGGCTGGCGGGATTAACCCACGGGCTGTCGTCACTCGTACCCAACAGATCACCATTGCCCGACCATAAGGCCAGCGCCGGGTCAAAGTTCAAATCATCTTGAAAGCTGTCTGTCCATAGCCGGATGTCGCTCGCGTCTTGATCAAGGGTGAAGCCTATTGTAATGACTTCGTTGTGATAGCTCAGATTACCGTTGAAATGAAAGACCGAGGCAAGGGCTGGTGTGGCCGCAAAAAACAGGGCAACTCCAAAGCCGGAGAGAAGTTTATGCATGGCGAACGCTCGCATGAGTGTTTCCTTTGTTCAGGTTCGAGTGAATATATTTTTATCAGCGCCGCAACACAACAAACATTATTTGATTTTTAATGCAAGAATCAGATTGTAAGCTTAGATCGTAGGCGTCAGATATAGATAGCATTGACCACGTTCGACCGCCCGATATCCAACCTCTGCCGGGCCGCCTCGTTCGCCAGCCTGCTCGCTTCAGTCGGCTGGTTCCTCGCCAACATCTCCTGCTGACACATCAACTGGTCAGTGGCGTTGATCGAGCGCGGTTCTTTCGGGATCATGCCGCTCTGCAATATCTCATGGGCGTACAGCCCCCTGATGCGCTAGCATGTTGCCCTTTCAGACGCATGGCGAACGGGGGGTGATCGGTGATTCTGGTAACAGGCGGCGCGGGTTTCATTGGGGGTAATTTCGTGCTCGACTGGCTGGCGGGGCGGGATGAGCCGGTGGTCAATCTGGATGCGCTCACTTACGCCGGCAATCTGGAGACGCTGGCGCGGGTGGCGAGTGATCCGCGCCATGTGTTCGTGCATGGCGACATCTGCGACCGTGCGCGGGTCGATCAACTGCTCGCCACCCATCGCCCGCGTGCCATCGTCCATTTTGCGGCCGAAAGCCATGTCGATCGCTCGATACACGGGCCGGGTGAGTTTATTCGCACCAATATCGAGGGGACGGGCATTTTGCTCGAAGCGGCGCGTGCTTACTGGAACACGCTGCAAGGCGTGGCGAAGGAAGCGTTCCGTTTTCACCATGTGAGCACGGATGAGGTCTACGGTTCACTCGCGGCGGATGACGCGCCGTTTACCGAAGATCATCCTTACCAGCCCAACAGCCCTTACGCGGCGAGCAAGGCGGCGTCTGACCATCTGGTGCGGGCGTGGTTTCACACCTATGGCCTGCCGGTGGTGACGACCAATTGCTCCAACAATTACGGCCCGTTCCATTTCCCGGAGAAGCTGATTCCGCTCACCATCGTGAATGCGCTCGCCGGGCGCGCCTTGCCGGTGTATGGCGACGGGCTGAACGTGCGCGACTGGCTTTATGTCGGCGACCATTGCGCCGCGATTCGTACCGTGCTCGAACGCGGCAGGCCGGGCGAGACGTACAACATCGGCGGCTGGAATGAGAAGACCAATCTCGACATCGTGCACACGGTGTGCGCCCGGCTCGACGAATTGCGTCCGGACGCAAATGGCCCGCGCTCGCGCCTGATCAGCTTCGTTGCCGACCGTCCGGGGCATGATCGGCGTTATGCGATTGATGCGCGCAAAATCGGGCGCGAACTGGGTTGGCGTCCGGCGGAGACGTTTGACAGCGGCATCCGCAGAACGGTTGAATGGTATCTTGCCAATCCGGGCTGGGTCGCCAATGTACAGAGCGGCGCTTACCGTGACTGGGTCAACAAACAATATGGAGCGAGCACATGAAGATCCTGCTGCTCGGCGCAAGCGGTCAGGTCGGCTGGGAATTGCAGCGTGCGCTGGCGCCGCTGGGGGCGCTGGTGGCGCTCGACCGCCAGCCACGCGATGGCCTCGTGGGGGATCTCACCGATGAGGACGGTTTGCGCGCCACCGTGGCCCGTGTTGCGCCCGATGTCATCGTCAATGCCGCCGCGCACACCGCCGTCGACCGCGCCGAAAGCGAGCCTGGGCTGGCGCGTCAGATCAACGCCACCGCCCTTGAGCTGCTGGGCGCGGAGGCACGGACGCGGGGCGCATGGCTGGTGCATTATTCGACCGATTACGTGTTCGATGGCAGCGGCGATCATGCCCGACGTGAAGATGCGCCCACCGGGCCGCTGTCGGTGTATGGCCGCACCAAGCTCGAAGGCGAAGACGCCATCCGCGCCAGCGCCTGCCGCCACCTGATTTTGCGCACTTCCTGGGTGTATGCCGCACGTGGGGGCAATTTTGCCCGCACCATGTTGAAGCTCGCCGCCGAGCGCGAGCGCCTCAGCGTGATCTTTGATCAGATCGGCGCACCGACCGGGGCGGAGCTGATCGCCGACGTCACCGCCCAGCTTGTGGCGCAAGTCACCCGCACGCGGGACGACAGCCTGAGCGGCGTCTATCATCTGGTCGCCCGTGGCGAGACGAGCTGGCATGGCTATGCCCGCTTCGTCATCGACGAGGCGCGCAAACGCGGGGCGACGCTCAAGGTCGATGAGATCGCGCCGATTCCTTCATCCGCCTATCCCACCCCGGCGGCCCGTCCCGCCAATTCCCGCCTCGACACCACCCGCCTGCGCACCACCTTCGGCTTGAACTTGCCCGACTGGCGGCTGGGCGTCGGGCGCATGCTAGACGAGATCCTGACATGACGATACGCAAAGGCATCATCCTCGCCGGTGGCTCCGGCACCCGGCTGCATCCGGCCACGCTGGCGGTCTCCAAGCAATTACTGCCGGTCTACGACAAGCCGATGATTTATTACCCCTTGTCGACGCTGATGCTGGCCGGTCTCCGCGACATCCTGATTATCTCGACGCCGCAGGACACCCCGCGCTTCACTCAGCTTCTGGGCGATGGCGGGCAATGGGGGCTGAATCTGCAATACGCGGTGCAGCCCAGCCCCGATGGGCTGGCCCAGGCGTTCATCATTGGCGAGCGTTTCATCGACGGCGGGTTGTCGGCGCTGATATTGGGCGATAACGTGTTTTACGGTCACGAACTCGCCGACGATCTCGCCCACGCCGGGGCCAGGACTTCCGGGGCCAGCGTGTTCGCCTATCCGGTGAATGACCCCGAACGCTATGGCGTGGTCGAATTCGACGCCAAGGGCCGTGCGATCAGCCTGGAAGAAAAACCCGCCCACCCCAAAAGCCGTTATGCCGTAACCGGGTTGTATTTTTACGATGCACGTGTGGTCGACATTGCGCGCAACCTGAAGCCCAGTGTGCGCGGCGAACTGGAGATCACCGACGTCAATTCCCGATACCTCGCCTGGAATGAACTCGATGTGCAGGTGATGGGGCGGGGCCATGCCTGGCTCGATACGGGCACGCACGAGAGCCTGTTGGAAGCGAGCCTGTTCATTCAGACCATCGAAAAGCGCCAGGGGCTCAAAATCGCCTGCCCGGAAGAGATCGCCTTTCGTGCGGGCTGGATTGACGCCGCTGCGCTGGCCCGGCTGGCCGCGCCGCTGGCGAAAAATGGCTATGGTCAATATCTCAAACGTTTGCTCGAAGACGAACACAAGGTATTTTGATGAAGCTGATTCAAACTGAACTCCCCGAGGTGTTGATTTTTGAGCCCAAGGTCTTTGGCGATACACGCGGCTTTTTTTTCGAGAGCTATAACGCCCGTCAGTTTCAGGACGCGACCGGGCTGGAGGTCGATTTCGTCCAGGACAACCACTCGCGCTCGACGCAAGGCGTGCTGCGCGGCCTGCACTACCAGATCGAGCAGCCGCAGGGCAAGCTGGTGCGTGTCGTTCGCGGACGGGTGTTCGATGTCGCGGTGGATATCCGCCGCAGTTCACCGAATTTTGGCCGGTGGACGGGGGCGGAACTGAGCGAAGACAATCAACGCCTGTTCTGGATTCCGCCCGGCTTTGCCCACGGCTTTGTGGTGCTGTCGGAGAGCGCCGACTTTCTTTATAAAGCGTCCGCCTTCTACGCCCCCCAACACGAGCGTTGCATCCTGTGGAACGACCCGGCGATTGGCGTCGATTGGCATGTCGACGGCGAGCCGCTGCTCTCGGGCAAAGATCGGGAAGGCAAATTGCTCAAGGATGCGGAGGTGTATGCATAATGGCGATCAAGGCGGTCATCCTCTCCGGCGGCTCGGGCACGCGCTTGTGGCCCGCGTCGCGGGAAAGCCATCCCAAACAACTGCTGCCGTTTACCAGTGAATACAGTCTGCTGCAGGAGACGGTGCGGCGGCTTGAAGGCGTCAAAGGCGGCATCGCCCCCGACCCGCTGGTGGTGAGTAACGAAGCATACCGTTTCATCATCGCCGAACAATTGCGCCAGGTCGGCGTCAAAGCCGGCATCGTGCTCGAACCGGTCGGGCGCAACACCGCGCCCGCGCTCACCCTCGCCGCGCTGGAAGCCCGCCGTGAGGGCGCTGACCCGGTGTTGCTGGTGATGCCCGCCGATCATGTCATCACCGACCGCGCCGCGTTCCAGCGCGCCATCGCCACTGCGGCGCCGTTGGCCGAAGCGGGCGCCCTGGTGAGCTTCGGCATCGTCCCCGAGCGCGCCGAAACCGGCTACGGCTACCTGCGCACCGCGGCAGATTTGGGCAACAGCGGCGCGCGCGAATTGGCCCAATTCGTCGAAAAGCCCGACGCCGCCACCGCGGCGCGCTATGTGGCCAGCGGCGAGTATTTCTGGAACAGCGGCATCTTCATGTTCCGCGCCTCCGTCTGGCTCGCGGCGCTGGGCCATTTCCGCGCCGATATCGCCCAGGCGTGCCACACGGCCTACGCCGGGCGCACGGTCGACGCCGATTTCATCCGCGTGGGCACGGACGCCTTCGCCGCCTGCCCGTCGGATTCGATCGACTATGCGGTGATGGAAAAGCTCGCCAGCGCCCCCCGACTTGGGCGCGGCGCGGTGGTGCCGCTGGCGGCGGGCTGGTCGGATGTCGGCGCGTGGGACGCGCTGTGGGCGGTGCTGCCCAAGGACGAGGCCGGTAACGTCGGGCGCGGCGATGTATTGTTTGAAGACAGCCGCGACACCCTGGTCTATGCCGGTCATCGTCTGGTGGCGGCCGTGGGCTGCACCGAGCTGGTGGTGGTCGAGACCGCCGATGCCGTCCTCGTCGTGCCCAAAAGCCGCACCCAGGAGGTGAAAAAAGTGGTGGAACGGCTCAAAACCGCCCAAAGCACGCTCACCCAAACCCACCGCAAGGTCTACCGCCCGTGGGGCTGCTACGACTCGATTGATGCTGGCGGGCGTTTTCAGGTCAAGCACATCGTGGTCAATCCCGGCGCCTCGCTGTCCCTGCAACGCCACCATCACCGCGCCGAACACTGGATCGTGGTCAGCGGCACCGCCGAAGTGACCAATGGCGACAAAGTGTTTTTGCTCGCGGAAAACGAATCGACCTATATCCCCCTCGGCCACATCCATCGCCTGAGCAACCCCGGCAAAGTGCCACTGGAACTGATCGAAGTGCAGTCGGGCAGTTATCTGGGTGAGGACGATATCGTGAGGTTTGAGGACAATTACGGACGCAAGCTCAGCAATGAGTCCGGTGCAACTTCCGACCCTTTTTGCAGCGCAAAAAATCAGGCACGGCTCGCCCGCGCAATCGCCCATGCCGAAGCCGGACAAGTGACCGTGCATGAGTTGCCGAGAGACGGCTGAGCTTCTGTTCCTCCGCTGCCATGCGCATCACCGCATGTTGCGCATGGCATGATTTTGGTTTAGAGTCACCGATTTTTGGAAGGAATGATCTCATGTCTACTCCCCCCCCCCCGAGCAGCTGACCCTGCGCCGAAAAATGCAGTTTCGCTGCGTGAAGAAGAAGCCTATTTCAAAGCCTTTGCCGCTGAAACCGGGCCGGAGGTAGTACGCAGTTTGGACGGCTGGCGCTTCGCTATCGTGCGCTCATTTGGTCTGTTTCCGTTAGTTGTTCGACTCATCATAGCGATTGTCATAGGTCAGTTGGTAACTTTTGCTGTGGCTAAGCTTGTAGGATTTTTTCTCGGGCAAAACATTGAATACATTGTTTCGGATTCGTTGTTTTCTATCATTGATGCGATGCGGTTTTTCTTTTTTTACGGGGTAGAATTTGCTTTAGCAGCTTTTTTAGGGCCGGTTTCAATTTTGAATGTAGGAGTATTTGCTTTTGCAGCGTATTGGTGGTTTAAAAAACTACAAAAGCTGAGAGGAGAGGCCGACATAACACTCTGCAAGGAATGGGTGGCGGGGTTTTTATTTGTCTGCTTGGTGGGGGGTACTTCTATTGCTGGATATGTGGGGGCTTTTGTAGCGTACTTGGTGTTTAAAAGATTGTTTAAAGGATTGCAAAGTAAAGGATACGGGCTAAATTTAGGAGGCGGGCTTAATTTCGTGCTGCTGAAATTTATACGGACAAGCGATAGGGGGGAATTCCCGCACCTCTTTTCAGGGATTCCTTGCGCAGTTGAATTTCCGTTGAAAAATATGAATACTCATTCCGCAACCGGAATTTGCTGGAGGTGGTATAAGGCGGTAGCGCCTGATATCCAACACGGTGACGTGGTTGCGTGCTTTGAATATGGTGCGGCTGATAATAAAGTTCAGTTCATGACCCCACTGCATGATACAGGTCGTTTGCCCCTGTTCAAATACGTAGATGGCGCAATGAAAAAAGTTGGTAGTCTGCCCCCTTTGTCTACGAAGGCCAAAGGTCTGGTGAACGACTTCAGACAAATGTACGAGCGTTATGATCGTTATATTAATGCCATTGAATCGGAACGTGCTGCCATTGAACTGGAACGCGTCAACAAAATCTGGAAAGAGATTTCGCTGGTGGAGTCCGTCAAGCAGCGGTTGCGCGGCCTGGGTGACGATTTCATGCAACGGCGTTCTACGGCGTCGCGTGGTCTGCTGCTGTACGGGCCGCCCGGAACCGGGAAAACCCTGATTGCCAAGGCGCTGGCAGAGAGCATGAAATGTGAATTTTTCCCGCTTTCCCTGCCGGATTTGAAAGGCCCCCACATTGGTCACAGCGCCGATAAGGTCAAGGAGCTGTGGGACAAGGCATTGAAGCAATCCAATGCGGTGATTTTTGTAGACGAGTGCGAAGGCGTATTTGCCCGGCGCGGGGGCGTCAATACGGATTCCTTTGTTGAGGAAATCGTCAATGCCTTCATTGCCCGGTGGGATGGCTTCAACAAGCAGACCAGCGTCTGGGTGATAGGGGCGACCAACCGGATGGAGTTGATTGACCCTGCCGTATTGTCGCGTTTTGACGAGCAGGTGGAAATTGGTCTGCCCGATTCGACCTTGCGCCTCAAGATTTTGGCGGATGAACTGGCCAGGCTGGGCGCCAAAGCAGACCTGCCGCCACAAAGTGACGTGCTGACGCAAGGCATGTCCGGGCGCGATCTGGCCGGTATCGCCAAACGGCTGGCGCGTCGTTTGAGCGCGGGCGCAACGCTGACTGAGCAGTTGCTGGAAGAAGTATCGGGCGACTTTCGCCAGCAGGGTTCGACCAAAACGGCGTCGAGTGCACGTTGGGATACGCTGGTGCTCGCCGAGGCCACGCTCAAAGACCTCAAGGCGACGACAAATATGTTAAAAAATGCCGATTCTTTCGTCAAAAAGGGCATCAATATCCCGCGTGGACTTTTGCTCTACGGGCCGCCGGGAACGGGCAAAACCCAAATTGCGCGCACGCTGGCGAACGAAACCGGCTTGAGTTTTATCGCGGTTTCCACTGCCGATATTAAACAGGGCTATACCGGACAGAGTGGGCAAAAGGTGCGCGAGATTTTCGCCCGCGCCCGCGAATCTGCGCCAACGCTGTTGTTCATTGATGAAATCGACATTATCGCTGGCGTGCGTGGTGGCGGCGGAACCGACACATTACAGACGGAAATCATCGGTCAGTTGTTGCAGGAGATGGATGGCGCCAAGGCAGAGTCGCAGCATGTCTTTGTGCTGGCGGCAACGAACCGCCGCGATCAGGTCGACAGCGCCGTGTTGTCGCGCTTGCCCAAGCAAATCGAAATCCCGCTGCCGGATGCAGAAGGTATCCAGAAGCTCCTGCACGTCATGCTGGCTGGAAAGTCATTGACCTTCGATCTGGAACAGGGCGTCCCGGAGCTGGCAGCGCGCATGAGCGGGAAAAGCGGACGGGAACTGCGTAGCTGGATAGAGCATGCAGAACAAAATGCCGTGATGCGCATGACGGAAAACGATGAATCTGTCGATTCCCTGGCGCTTGAAATAAGCGACTTCCCCGACGCATCGTAAGCTTTGGCGCCGTGCCCGAATGCTTGACACGGATCACAGTATCTACGTCAACATGTGTGCTCGTGCATGTTACTTGAACTGCACGAGAATCAGGTCTAGGATGTCCCTGTCAGGAGGGGTAAATCAATGGCTGAAACGATCAACGTCACCATCCGGCTGGATCGGGAAATCAAGGAAAATGCCGAAAAACTGTTCCATGATTTCGGCATGAACCTGTCCACCGCGTTCAACATCTTCGCCCGTCAGGCGCTGCGTCAGGGCAAAATCCCGTTTGAAATTTCCGACCCTTTCTACAGCGAGAAAAATCAGGCACGGCTTGCCCGCGCAATCGCCCATGCTGAGGCCGGACAAGTGACCGTGCATGAGTTGATCGAAGACTGACATGCAAAAAGCATGGGTTGATGAGGCGTGGGAAGATTACCTGTACTGGCAAGGGCAGGTCGTGATTGTCCAGTGCGGTGCGCATTATGACGATTGAGCGACCGTTCATCCGCCGTAATGTGTCCTGTGGTCGTGTATTTTGTTGCCGGGTTAATAGCGAGCCGTAAACGCCACCTCCCCCAGCACATGCGTCGCCACCACGCAGCGCTCATCGCCCAGCATCATCAGCACGAACAGGCGCTCGGCGAGGGTGGTGGCGTGCGCCATGCGGTGGGTGAGCAGCGGTGTTGCCAGCGGGTCGAGCACCACGAAGTCGGCTTCACGTCCTGCGGCGAAGCTGCCGATCTTGTCGTCGAGGTAGAGGCTGCGGGCGCCGCCCAGGGTGGCGAGGTAGAAGGCGCGCTCCGGCGTCAGGGACTGGCCGGAGAGTTGCAGGACTTTGTAGGCTTCGTTGAGGGTTTGCAGCAGGGAGAAGCTGGTGCCGGCGCCGATGTCGGTGCCGAGCCCGACCCGCACGCCGCAGCGGTCGGCGGCGGCGAGATCGAACAGGCCGGAGCCGAGGAAAAGGTTGGAGGTGGGGCAGAAGCTCATCGCGGCGCCGTGGGCGGCCATGTGACGGCGGTCGTCGTCGTCGAGCCAGATGCAATGGGCAAAGAGGCTGCGTGCGCCGAGCAGGGCGTGGCGCTCGTAGACGTCGAGATAGCTGCGCGCTGCGGGGTAGAGCTGCGCGACCCAGGCGACTTCTGCGCGCTGTTCGGCGAGGTGGGTTTGCAGGTGGAGGCCGGGGTGGTCGGTGAATAGCTGCCCGGCGCGGCGCAGTTGTTCCGGCGTGGAGGTGGGGGCGAATCGCGGGGTGATGGCGTAGGCGAGGCGGTCGCGGCCATGCCATTTTTCGATCAGGGCGCGGGATTGGGCATCGCCTGCGGCGGCGGAGTCGTCGCTCAGTTCGAGGGGGCAGTTGCGATCCATCAGCACTTTGCCTGCGATCAGGCGCATGCGGCGTGCATGTGCGACGGCAAAGAGCGCATCGACCGCCGCCGGATGCACGGTGGCGAAGGCCATCGCCGTGGTGGTGCCGTTGCGCAGGAGTTGGTCGCAGAAAAAATCGGCCTCGGCGGCGGCATGGGCGGGGTCGGCAAAGCTGCGCTCTGCGGGGAAGGCGTATTTTTCCAGCCACGCGCCCAGCTGCTCGCCGTAGCTGGCGATCATCCCGGTTTGCGCATAGTGCACGTGGGTGTCGATGAAGCCGGGCAGGATCAGTTTGCCGCGATAGTCGAGGTGGCGGGTGTCGGTGGGCAGGCTGGATTGCAATTGCGCGGTGGGGCCGCAGCGCAGGACGTGACCTGCGGCGATGAGGAGCAGACCGTCGGGGAGGTGTTCATGTGCGGCTGCGCCGTGTGTGGCGGGGTCAGCGGTGAAGTGGATGATTTCGCCGCGCACGGCGAGGAGGGGCGTGGGCATGGTGGTTTATAGCGCGACCAGATCCAGCACCTCATTGAGCAGGATGATCTGGGCGCCGCCAATGTCGTGGGCGACCCGATAGCGCAAGGGGCCGAGATGCACTTCTGCGCCTTCGTACAGGGCCTCTTCGGCGACGACGCGGGCATTTTGTGCGAGGGCGATCTGGGCGGCGAGGGCGTTTTCTTTGTCGCGGACGCGGGTGATTTCTGCCGACAGGGTGGCGGCGGTCTGGCGCACCCGATCGAGCTGTTGCGGGTTCAGGCGCTGCGGATTTTTGGCGGCGAAGGCCAGCAGCTTGGAGGATTCCAGCAGGCGGTTTTCGTAGTCAGAACGCTCTGCCGCGAGCGTCTTGGTCTGTTTTGCCAGCTCGGGGTCGATGCCGATCTGACAGATGGTGCGGATGCGGTTGGGCGAGCCGATCACTTTCGCCGTAATGGAGAGCGTGGCCTGGGCGTGGCCGCCGAGCAGATGACCTTTGTGCCCGCGCCCCAGCTTGATGTGCTGACCGGCGATGAGTTCGCATTGCATCGCCATGTCGGCGATGAAAATGCTCTCTCCCGCTTCGATGCGGGTTTTTTGCGCATAGATGGAGTGAAATTCGTGCGTGCAACGAATGCGGTGCTCGTGCCCGCTTTCGTGGTCGATCGCGCCCATCACGCCGCCCTTGACCAGAATGCTGCCACCGGCTTCCAGACTGGCGTTTTCCACCATGCCGGCGATTTCGATGTCGCCGCTGGCCTTGACCGTCATGCCGGCGCTGACATCGCCCGCGATGTGGATGCTGCCTTCAAATTCGATATTGCCGCTGGCGATGTCGACTGCGGGCAGATGGAGAACCGGCTCGACCAGCGCGCCATTGGCGATCATGACGGGCTGACCGGTGATGCTGGCGATGAGCAGATCGGGGTTGTCCGGGCTGAATTCGACCCCGGAGAGTTGGGCGACGAAAGGCAGCTCCTGCCCCGGCCTGGCGTCGACGACTGCGCCCAGCAGGGTGTGGCCGGGAATGCCGGGCGTGGGCGGATGGCGCAGCACCAGCGCGTCGCCGGGATGCACGATCTCGATTGCGCCCATTTCCCGATAGTCGATTCGGCCCGTGGTCGTGACCGTGGGTTGGCGGTCGCGGATTGCGGGGAGCAGGCGCTCGAAAATGCTGTCTTGCCCTGCTTCGGGTGGCTGACCGCGGGCAATGACAAAGCTCTGCGGCGCTGCGGCCTGGGGGGCATCGACGTCGGCGTCGGTGGTGGCGTCGTCGTCGTCGGTGGCGTCGGTGACGTCGGTGACGGGCGGGGATTGTGTGCGGGTCTGCGAACTCTCCAGCACCTGATTGAGCGCCTCCGCCACGATCCCGCCGCGGATGCCTTTCTCCGCCAGCGCATGGAAAAGCTGCTCGCGGGTGATGGCAGCACCGCCTTGGGCCGGGATGACGTCCACGATGGCTTCCATCTCGTCGGTGCTGAGGCGTAGCGTGAAACTGGCATCCTCCTTCGCCTGTGTTCCTTCGCTCGCAACCTCGGGCGTGTCTTGCTGCGCCATGGCGTGTCCCCTTTTATGAGCTGCCTACAGGATTATAGGCATCTGCGGACGGGATTGGTTCCTGTGGGCGGGAGGGGCCAGGGCAAGCGCAGTGAATTTTTCTGTCATCATTTTGCGCAAGGTCGAAGCCTTGAGCGCGGGATTAATCCGGATTAATCGTGGCGGGGCAAGGTCACGAATCGGGCAGAGTCGCCAGAGCGGAACCAGGCTGGAGCATCCCTGCGGCAGACGGTATATTCGATTGCCGGGTTAATGCGATGAAGGCATTCATCCCTGGTCGCGCAGGGACGCCCCAGCGAGGTGAGGCGCCTGCAGCTCCAGCCACTGCCGCACCCGCTGGGCATCGGCAAGGCGGGTATAGCGCCCGGTGGAATCCATCAGCACGATCACCATCGGCTGACGCTGCATCCACGCCTGCATCACCAGACAACGCCCGGCTTCACTGATATAGCCGGTTTTCGACAGGCTGATCTCCCAGTCCGGACTCGACACCAGCTTATTGGTGTTATGAAAGCGCATTGAGCGCCCGTTGATGTCGACATCGCGCTCCGCTGTGGTGGAAAACTCGCGGATCAAGGGATAGCGCGCCGAGGCCGTCACCAGGCGACCCAGATCGCGGGGGCTGGAAACATTGCCCGGACTAAGCCCGGTGCTGTCGTAAAAACGGGTATCGCTCATGCCGGCGAGCATGGCCTTGATGTTCATCGCCACCACAAACGCGTCGCGCCCCCCAGGGTAGTAGCGCGCCAGCGCAGAGGCGGCACGGTTCTCCGAGGACATCAGCGCCAGTTGCAGCATCGCCTCACGCGACAGCGTCGTGCCGACGCTCAGGCGCGAACCGCTGCCTTTGAGCGTATCTACATCCTCGGCGCTGATCGTGAGCTGCTCACTCAGGCTGGCCTTCGATTCGAGCACCACCATCGCGGTCATCAGCTTGGTGATCGAGGCAATCGGCAGCGCCCGGTCAGGATTTTTTGCCAGCAACACTTTGCCCGTTTGCTGGTTGGCAACGTAGAACGCCGCAGAACTCAGCACCGGCAGCCCACGGGCATCCAGCACCAGCTCGACGGGCTGATCCGCTGCCGCTGCGGCTTTTTTGCGCGCCGCACGGCTTGCCAGTCTGGATGAGGCCGCCGATTTTTTCGCCGCCAGACGTGTCTTTGTCGTCGTGGCCTTTTTCCCGGCTGGCGATTTTTTGGCTGCCGGTTTGGCTGCGGCAACTTTACCCGGTGCTGCCTGCTTCTTGACCGCCCCGCTTTGTGCTGTCCTGGCGGTGGCTTCGGGGGCCGCCGCCGCGACCGCAGCATCCGCCATCGGCGCCACGGCCAAGGCCAGCCCCAGCAGCGCAGCCTGCAAAACTCGGGGTTTCATGGTCACACTCGCCTCAATGTTTGGAAGGTTAATTCTCAATAAAACCAGAAAGATAGCAAGCTTTTATTAAAGTATTTTCTCGTTAATGCCTATGACATTAACGCCGCTACCCCGCAGACATCACCCAAGTCCCGGAAAGATAAGGACTTCCTTGCCGCCGACACGCCATCCACGACACACAAGCAAAAAAGCCGACATCCGTCGGCTTTTTTGTCCTGGCTGCGTTCGGCCAGACTTACTTGAGCGACAGCACCCAGGTGACCAGCTTCTTCGCTTCATCAGCGGTGACTTGGGGATTCGGCGTCATCGGCACCGTGCCCCACACCCCTACACCCCCCTTCTGCACTTTCTCGGCGAGCGCATCCACGGCGCCAGCTTGCCCCGCGTACTTGGCCGCAACTTCCTTGTAGGACGGCCCGATGAGCTTTGCGTCGACCTTGTGACAGGTCATGCAATTCTTGGCCTTGGCCAGCGCTTCGTCCGCAAAAGAGGGGGCGGAAACCAACAAACCAGCAACTGCGACTGCAGCAACGAATGCTTTCATCAAACTCTCCTAATATATGATGGCGGTGTAAAACGGCGTGATATTAATGCAATCGCGCACGCTTGCCTATAAGGGCAAAGTCACCGCAGCATTCACACAACACCCCCTCCGCATTCATGGCTGCAACAGCCCTTCGCGCTCGACAAAGCTCACGATCTCTGCTAGACCCTGACCACTCTTGAGGTTGGAGAACACAAACGGGCGCTCGCCACGCATTTTCCTGGCGTCGCGCGCCATCACTTCGAGCGACGCCCCCACCAGCGGTGCGAGGTCGATCTTGTTGATCACGAGCAGATCGGAGCGGGTGATGCCAGGGCCGCCCTTGCGCGGAATCTTGTCACCAGCGGCCACATCGATGACGTAAATCGTGAGGTCGGACAACTCCGGCGAAAACGTCGCCGCGAGATTATCGCCTCCCGACTCGACAAAAATGATCTCCAGCCCCGGAAAACGCCGGTTCAGCCGGTCGATGGCCTCAAGATTGATCGAGGCATCCTCGCGGATCGCGGTATGCGGACAGCCGCCGGTCTCGACCCCGAGTATGCGCTCCGGCGCGAGGGCTTCGTTGCGGGTGAGGAATTCGGCATCCTCTGCGGTGTAAATATCGTTGGTCACCACCGCAAGCTGGTAGCGCTCGCGCAAGGCCCGGCACAGGGCCAGGGTCAGCGCCGTTTTGCCGGAACCCACCGGCCCGCCGATCCCCACGCGCAAAGCCTGTTTCAGCGGGGGGAGCGCGGTGGAAAGTGTATTCATGGTCAAACTGACTCCAGTTAAAAAAACGCTTCGTGTACGGCCTTGTCGGCCTTCCAATAATTACATCACCGCGCACTCCACGCCATAGACACCGCCGATGAGGGATGGCGCTGACACCCAACGCTGCGAGCGTCTGCGGATTGCGTGATATCGTCGGCGGTCTGGTGGCTGACTACGAGACAATGCAGCATCCCTTGCCGGAAGTGGGTTCGCAAGGCGTCGTTTCCGAAATTTTAACGGGAAAGCGGGAACTCAATGTTCGCCAGATTCAAGCCTTGAGCGAACGCTTTGGCGTGTCGCCTGCGACTTTTATCTGATCTGGCCTATGAGCGTGCTCGCTGCTCGTGTTGCAGCACACTGGGCGTATCCATTTCGTTTCGCGCTACTTCAAACCCTCGCTTCCCGACGTGCTTGCTTCGTGGGAAGTTCCGTGCCAAAGTCCAGCTTTCCGTTCAAGCGGACGCTGCTGTCGTGGTGCCGCTTGACTCCAACGTCAGGAGATTATTCTTATGGAATGTTTCGCACACAACGCTGCTCAAGCAGTCGGAATATGTAAGTCATGCGGTAAAGCAGTATGTCGCTCGTGCGCAATCGACCTTGGTGTTGCAATCGCGTGCTCTGATAGTTGCGCTAAAGAAGCAACTGATCTACATGAAATGAATCAACGCGGGAAAAAAATTTACGGGATTGGTGTGCCAAACAAGCTGTCTAGTGGGGTCATTATGTGGTTGTTGTTCGCACTATTTTTCGGTGGGTTTGGCATCTATCAAAGTTATCGTAATCACGAGCCAGAGTGGTTTTTGCTTCTCTTCGGCGCTTTATCTGTTGTAATCGCATTTATTGCTTATCGTCGGGCCAAAGATTCAGGGCTTCAGTGTTAGCGGACGACCTAAGGCCGCACGGGGATATTTTCAGTGAACTCAAAAGATCAGGATCAGGAGAAAGCATGACCATCCACACCATCCGCTACCCGGCCCCCATGGGCAACATCACCGCCGCCGCGCAGGATGATGCGCTCATCGGTCTTTGGTTCGATGGTCAAAAATATTTCCCCGCTGGCACCGAAACCTGGAAACTCACCCCCGATTATCCCGTTCTGGCGCAGCTTCGCGTCTGGCTCGATGCTTACTTTCAGGGGAAAAACCGGGCTTTCCCCGGCAAACTCGCGCCCCAGGGCTCTGAATTCAGGCAGGCAGTCTGGCGGCTACTGCTCCAGATACCCTACGGCCAGACAAGCAGTTACGGCAGCCTTGCCAATCAATTTGCCGCCGCACATGGCAAACCACAATCCGCCCGAGCCATCGGGGGGGCTGTGGGTCATAACCCGATATCCCTGATTATTCCCTGCCACCGCGTTCTGGGCGCAAGCGGCACCCTGACCGGTTACGCGGGCGGGGTCGACAAGAAAGAAGCGCTGCTGAGACTGGAAGGGGTGCTGCGGTAGGGGCACTAACGCCTCACATTCCTCCGCCCATGCCGGACAATCCATTGGGCAGCACGGGAAAGCGGCGCGTCCCGCTCCCAGGACGCGATGATCTCCTCCGCCTTTGCGGGCGCTTCCTTATATAAATCGTTGAGATTGTTCCCGACGCTTTTTTGCACGAACCGCGAAGCGTCGTCCTTCAGATTTCCCAGAATCGCCCTGTAGTCTTCAAAACGTTCGAGCGCGACCAGCAGCTTTTTCGCCCAGGGCAGGCGGATGCGCACGCCTTCGCTGGACAGGCGGCGGACATGGACATTCTCGTCCCGGCTCCAGTCCAGCATGACCGCCATCATCTCGACAGGAAACGCCGCGAGCAGCGGACGCACGGCGAATTCACCCGTATGGCGTTTGGTGAGTTCACGGATGAAGCTCACCGAAGCGGCGAAATCTTCCGTAGCGTGCTTCTCCACATAGCGGGCGACAGGCCACAGCCACCAGCCTTGCGTAAACATCCCGGCCTCCGTATCCAGTTCGTCGCCCAGCAGCGGATGCAGCGCAGAGATATGCGCCGGATATGCGCCGGGCAGCCCCGACTCGAGCGCCCGCGCGAAAACATCCATCCGCTCAAGAAACGCCTTGTCCTCAAGCTGCCCGGCGATCACCCCCATAAAACGTGCGTGGGAAAACGTCGGCAGAACCGCCGCAATCCTGCCCGCGAGCATATCCGCATAAGCCTCGTCGTAGTAATCCTTGAATTTCTTTTCCATAGTTTGGCTTTAATGACCTCGCATTATTTTGCGGGAAAGCAGCACGCCTGCCACCCCCACCCACGCCAACACCAGCATCGGCCAATCTCCCCAGCGCGCATAAGGCGTCAGCCCGCGATACGCAGGCACCGCGACTTCCAGCACGCCACGGGTAAACGCCGGTAATGACGCGGCAACTGTGCCGTCGGGCAATACCAGCGCGGTCATCCCGGTATTGGTTGAGCGCAGCATCGGGCGGCCACTTTCCATGGCGCGCACCTGCGCGATCTGCAGGTGCTGGGCTTGGGCGAAGGAGTCGCCGTACCACGCAAGGTTTGAGAGATTGAGCATCAACCCGGCGGCGGGCAGGCGGTCGATCAATTCGTCGCCAAATACGTCTTCATAGCAGATATTGAGCGCAATCTGGCGCCCAAGCAGATCGAGCGGCGGCTGCGCGGCGGCGCCCCGGCTTTGATCCGACATCGGGATATGGGCCAATTGATAAAACCAGCCGAAAAACGGCGGTGAATATTCACCGAAGGGCACGAGATGGCGCTTGGCGTAATGTTGCCGTGCGCCCGCGCCAACACTGACCGCTGCATTGTAGATGCGCGCCTCCGCGTCGCTGACGAACACCCCCGTCACCAGCGCACCGCCACGGGCGACAACCGGGGCGGACAATTGTTCGAGATAGCCGCCGGGCAGACGATCGACCAGCGCAGGCAGCGCGCTTTCAGGCAGCACCACCACGTCACCTTGCGCCGCGTGCACGAGTTCGAGCGCGGTGGTGAGCACCTCGCGGTAGTGCGCCGGGTTCCATTTCAGCGCTTGCTCGATATTGGTCTGTACCAGCGAGATTTTCAGCGCCTCGCCTTCGGGCTCGACCCGGCTTTGCCGTCCCGCCCACGACAGGCCCAATACCCCGCACAACACCAGCGCCAGCACGGCGGCATTTTTGGCGCGCACTTCCCGCCAGCGCATCAGCACGAGCACGAGCAGCGCCGCGAGGAGCGCCACGACAGCGCCAGTGCCATAGACGCCGATGAGGGAGATATAGCCCGCGAGCGGACTGGGGGGCGTGTGGGCATAGCCTGCGGCCAGCCACGGGAAGCCGGTAAATATCCACCCGCGCAGCCATTCGGACAAAAACCACAGCACGGCGAACCAGGCCGCCCGCGCATAAGGCCCGCCCCGTCGCCAGCGCAGGTAACACGCCCCCGCCAGCGCGGGATAGAGCGCGAGGTAGGCGCAAAACAACAGAATGGCGGCGGCGGCGAGGGGCGGCGGCATGCCGCCGTAGCGTTCGAGCGCGACGTAAAGCCACGACACGCCCGCGACGAAATAACCCAGCCCCCAGACGAAACCCGGCGCAAAGCCGGAGCGGGCGCCCGGCGTCCGTTCAAGCAGGTAGACGAGCCCGCCAAGGCTGACGAAGCTCGCCAGTATCCAGCCGAACGGGGCAAACGCCAGCACGCCCAGACTGCCGGCGACGAACGCGGCGAGCCATCTCATGCGGGGGGCAATCCGGCCTCGTCCGGGGCGTGCGGTGAACCGGGTTGGGCGCTGAGCGGCTCGACCAGCAGGGTATAAATCCGCCGACTGTCGGCGCGAAAGACCTTGAAGCGCAGGTCGCCAAGCTCCACCATCTCGCCATAATGGGGCAGACGGCCCAGATGCTGGATCAGCAGCCCGCCGATGGTATCCACGTCTTCGTCACTGAAGGTGGTGCCGAAGGCGGTGTTGAAATCGTCGATCTCGGTGGTCGCCTTGACCCGGTAATGGCCACCGGAAGTCTGCGTGATGTTGTCGCCGGATTCGTCCTGATCGAATTCATCCTCGATCTCGCCGACGATCTGTTCCAGCACATCCTCGATCGTCACCAGCCCGGCCACGCCGCCGTACTCATCGACCACGATCGCCATGTGGTTATGGCTGGCGCGGAATTCGCGCAGCAGCGCGTCAAGCCGCTTCGATTCGGGGATGAACACCGGCGGGCGCAACATTTCGCTCAGGCTCGATTCATGACCGGCGAAATAGCGCAGCAAATCCTTGGCAAGCAGGATGCCGACGACATCATCCTTGTCGCCGCCGATGACCGGAAAGCGCGAATGCGCGGTTTTGACCGCAAACCCGGCGATCTCATTCATCGAATCGTCGACATGCACGACTCCCATCTGCGCTCGCGGCACCATGACGTCCGTCACCTGCATCTCGGACATCTGCAAGGCGCCTTCGATGATCGCCAGCGCATCGGCGTCGATCAGCTCACGCTCACAGGCCGCCCGCAACAGGGTGAGCAGCTCGTCGCGGTCTTCAGGCTCGCGTGACAGAAGCGCCGCGAAGCGCTCCAACAGGGTCGGTTTCGGGGGGGGGACAGAACTATCAGGCATAGGGGTCAGCATAGCCCAGGGTGCGCATGATTTCGCGCTCGCAGGCTTCCATCTTCTCGGCATCCTTCTCGGCTTCGTGCCCGAAGCCTTGCAGATGCAACATCCCGTGCACGACGAGGTGGGCAAAATGGGCGTCGATCGCCTTGCCCTGTTCCGCGGCCTCACGCACCACCACCGGCACACAGAGCACGAGATCGCCCAGCAACGCATCGCCCTCGCCAGTGTTACCTGCGGCGAGCGCCGTTTTACCTGCGGGCACGGCCTCATCATCGCCATAAACAAAGGTCAGCACGTTGGTCGCGTAATCCTTGCTGCGATAACTTTTATTGAGTTCACGGCCCTCGGCCTCGCCGACCAGACGCACGGTGACGTCGACATCTTCCAGCAACGCGGCCTGCGCCCAGCGCCGGAACTGATTTTTCTTCGGCGCGTTGAGCCGGTCTGCGCCTTCGAGCGCCTTTTGCACTTCGAGCTTCAGCACCGGCGGGATCTCAAGCTGCGGCAGATCGAGTTCATCGACCGGGAACAGGTCGTGATGAACATCCACCCGCAAGTTGAGCACATTACAGGCCTCGGGCTGCACGTTGATCAAGGGCACCGCCGCCTCATCACCGGCGAAATCCGCCTCGATTTCGAGATCGCCCCAACCGCTGTCGGGGAAACTCAAGACCAGGCGGCGGCCATCGCCAAATTCCAGCTCCAGTCGCTCGGCCCTGATCCGGGTCGCCTTGCCTTCGGCGTCGATGGCAAGGATTTTCGCCTTATCCGTCTGCTTCGCCATGGTGTTCGTCTCCTTTATCCTTGTTTTCTTTATTATCCCGCGTCGCACCGAACTGGTCATAGGCTTCGACAATGCGCGCCACCAGCGGGTGACGCACGACATCTTCCTTGTGAAATTCGGTAAACGCCAAACCGCGCACGCCTTGCAGCACTTTGTGCGCTTCCCTCAAACCGCTGCGGTTGCCACGCGGCAGGTCGACCTGGGTCAGATCGCCCGTCACCACCACCTTGGCCCCGAAACCTATCCGGGTGAGGAACATCTTCATCTGCTCGGGCGTGGTGTTCTGCGCCTCGTCGAGAATGATAAATGCATTGTTCAGGGTGCGCCCGCGCATGAAGGCCAGCGGCGCGACCTCGATCGTACTGCGCTCGAACAGCTTCGCCACGCGCTCAAACCCCATCAGATCGTAGAGCGCATCGTAAAGCGGACGCAAGTAAGGGTCGACCTTCTGCGCCAGATCGCCCGGCAGAAACCCCAGCCGCTCACCCGCCTCAACCGCAGGCCGGGTCAGGATGATGCGCTCGACCTGCTCGCGCTCAAACGCATCCACCGCGCTTGCCACCGCAAGATAAGTCTTGCCCGTGCCCGCCGGGCCGATGCCAAAGGTAATGTCGTGATTCTGGATGTTGTGCAGGTACTCGACCTGACGCGGGGTGCGACCGTGCAGCTCGGCGCGGCGCGTCACCAGCACCGGCGCGGCGCCGCGCTCACTGTCGCCGTTCCTGCTGATCTCCACCAGCCCGAGCTGGATGTCCTCCCGCGCCAGCTCCTCGCCACTCTGTGCATAAAAATGGCGCAAGGCGGATTCGCCCTGACGCACGCGGGCGGGCAAACCGGAGAGGGTAAACAGCGCCCCGCGACGGTTGATCGTGATATTGAGGCCGTTTTCGATCTGGCGCAGATTCTCGTCCAGCGCCCCGCACAGACGCGCCAGTTTGAGGTTATCGACCGGTTCCAGCGTCAGCTCTATCGTCACCATCTCAGAATGCCCTCACCACGATCTCGCCGCGCAGGCTATGGGGCAGCGCGGCGCTGATCGTGACATCCACGAACTGGCCGATCAGGCGCTCGCGGTGCGGCGAGGGCGCGGGGAAATTCACCACCCGGTTGTTGTCAGTGCGCCCGCACAGCTCATCCACATTTTTCTTCGCCACCCCTTCGACCAGAATGCGCTGCACCGTTCCCACCATCGCCTGACTCAGCGCCTGCGCCTGCGCGTCGATGCGCTGTTGCAGGCCTGCCAGCCACGCCAGCTTGGTGTCCGCGCCCACCGGATCATCATAATCAGCCGCAGGCGTGCCCGGCCGGGCGCTGTAGGCAAAACTGAACGCGCCATCAAACCCGATCTCGTCGATCAGGGCCATGGTCTTGTCGAAATCGGCCTCGGTCTCGCCCGGAAAACCGACGATAAAGTCAGAAGACAGCGACAGATCCGGACGCACCGCGCGCAGACGGCGCACGACGGATTTGAATTCCAGCACGGTGTAACCGCGCTTCATCGCCGCCAGCACCCGGTCAGACCCCGACTGCACCGGCAAATGCAACTGCGACACCAGCTTGGGCAGGCGCGCATAGGCATCGATCACCCGTGGCGTCATTTCGCACGGATGCGAAGTCGTGTAGCGGATGCGCTCAAGCGCGGGAATCTCGTGGACACATTCGAGCAGCAAGGCAAAATCGCCCGTCTCCGCCTCGTCACCGCCCACCGCACCGCGCCAGGCATTCACGTTCTGCCCCAGCAGCGTCACCTCCTTCACCCCACGCGCTACCAGCCCGGAAATTTCCGCGAGCACATCGTCGAGCGGACGGGAGATTTCCTCGCCGCGGGTATAGGGCACCACGCAATAAGTACAGTACTTCGAGCACCCTTCCATGACCGACACAAAAGCCGACGCCCCTTCCACCCGCGCTGGCGGCATGGCGTCAAACTTCTCGATCTCGGGAAAGGACACATCCACCTGGGGTCGCCCGCTTTCCCGCCGTCGGGCGATGAGCTGCGGCAGGCGATGCAGGGTCTGCGGCCCGAACACCACGTCAACATAAGGCGCACGTTTGACGATCGACGCCCCTTCCTGACTCGCCACGCACCCGCCCACTCCGATGATGAGTTCCGGCTTCTCGCGCTTGAGCAGGCGCACCCGGCCCAGATCATGGAACACCCGCTCCTGCGCCTTCTCGCGCACCGAGCACGTGTTAAACAAAATGATGTCCGCATCCTCGGGCCGTTCGGCGCGCACAACTTCCTCGCCAACCCCCAGCACGTCCGCCATCCTGGCGGAGTCGTACTCGTTCATCTGACAGCCGAAAGTACGGATATAAAGCTTCTTCATGCCACCTCGGACACCGCGCTCATGGTAGCGTGGGAGCCACGAACCCCATGAGCAAAGTCGCATAGGATACTATAGCTTTCCTTGACAACCCAAGATCTTGTCAATAAAATCACCCGCCTTTCGGTGATGTAGCTCAGATGGTTAGAGCGATGGATTCATAACCCATAGGTCGGCAGTTCGATCCTGCCCATCACCACCATCCATAAGGGCTTGAATAGTCTCCAAGCCCTTTTTCTTGCCCGGAATCCCCGCGTGGGGCGGGCGCTTGGGCTTTCGGGTAGCGACCCGCCCGAATGCCCGGGAATTGCCGTTTTCGGGCCGTTTCCCCGCCCGGAGCCGTCTCTTGTCTCTGGACTGCGATTTTGTTCCTCGCCGCCACCCCCGCCACCGCAGGCCGCACCACCACCGCCCGACCGCCGCGCTTCTTGATCGGGATGAAGGTCGTGAGCCGGATTGCATCGCCCTCGCGCCGCTCGCGCTTCACGGCCTCGCCCGTGGCCACGATCATCGGCTTGTTCTTCATGCTTCCTCCGCTTCCAGTTCCTGCAATTCCGCGCCGATGGTGCCGGAGAGCAGACTGGCGGCCAATTCCTGCCAGCCGAGGTCACTCCCGAAATCCGAATGACGTGCCATCTTGCAGGATGCCGGGCGGTGGGGTCGCGGTTCGCTACCCCATCGCTTCCCCTTTGGATTTTCGATTGACCCTCCGGACAGGCGTAATACAATGTCCCGTCAAGTCTTACCACAGGGGCCTGCAATGGCAACCACGATGACGGTCAAGGGTCAAATTCGGTGCAGGCGCTGGATTCCGCCATCGAGGACATGGGGCTGCTCGTGCAGGAGCTTCCACGCCCGGCGCTGTTCCTCGCCGGTCGAGCCTTCCTCAAATACCGCCGTGAAGGCGGCAGCAAATCCAATGTACTGCCCGATTTCTTCATCGGCGCGCACGCCGCCGTGCAAGGCTGGGATGTCCTCACCCGCGATGCGCGGCGCTACCGCAGCTATTTCCCGACCGTTTCCCTGATAACGCCGGAGGCGGCGTGACCATGAGCGCCAACTTCCAACAACTCGCCAATTTCATCTGGTCGGTCGCCGACCTGCTGCGCGGCCCCTATCGTCCGCCGCAGTACGAGCGGGTGATGCTGCCACTCACCGTGCTGCGCCGCTTCGATGCCGTGCTGGCGCCCAGCAAGGAAGCCGTGCTCAAGCGCCATGCCGAACTAAGCGGCAAGGGCATCGCCAATCTCGATGCCGTCCTGAACAACCTTGCCAAGGATGAAGAAGGCAAGCCGCTGGGCTTCCACAACCACAGCCAGCTCGATTTCCCCAGGCTCAAGGGCGACCCGGACAACATCGGCCGCCATCTACAGGACTACATCAACGGCTTCTCCGCAAACATCCGCAAGATCTTCGAGCGCTTCGATTTCGACCAGGAAATCGAGAAGCTCGAAGAATCCAACCGCCTGTATCAGGTCGTCTCCCGGTTCGCCGAGATCGATCTGCACCCCAAGCGGGTGGACAACATCACCATGGGTCTGGTGTTCGAAGACCTGATCCGGCGCTTCAACGAAGCCGCCAACGAAACGGCGGGCGATCACTTCACGCCGCGCGAAGTCATCCAGCTCATGGTCAACCTGCTGCTGGAGCCTGATACCCGCGTGCTCACGCAGGCCGGGGTCATCGTCACCGTCTGCGACCCGGCTTGCGGCACCGGCGGCATGTTGGCCGAAGCGCAGAACTGGATTCGCGCCCACAACGATCAGGCCACGGTCAAGGTCTTCGGCCAGGACTACAACCCGCGCTCCTACGCCGTGGCCGCTTCCGACCTCCTGATCAAAGGCCACAAGGATGGCCAGGTGGTGCTGGGTAATACCCTCACCGACGATCCCTTTCCCGACCAGCGTTTCGACTACCTGCTGGCCAACCCGCCCTTCGGCGTGGACTGGAAGGCCGAAAAAAAGACCATCGACCGTTGGCCCAACTTCCGGGGCTACAGTGGCAAGCTGCCGCGCATCAACGACGGCGCGCTGCTGTTCCTGCTCTACATGATGAGCAAGTTTCAGGACTACCAGCCCGGCAACCAGAACAAGCCCGGCTCGCGCACCGCCATCGTCTTCAACGGCTCGCCCCTGTTCACCGGCGGCGCGGGCAGCGGCGAAAGCGACATCCGCCGCTGGATCATCGAGCGCGACCAGCTCGAAGCCATCGTCGCCCTGCCGGAACAGATGTTCTACAACACCGGCATCGGCACCTTCATCTGGGTGGTCACCAACCGCAAGGCCGGGCACCGCAAGGGCAAGATTCAGCTCATCGACGCCCGCGAACGCTACACGCCCATGAAGCGCAGCCTGGGCGACAAGCGCCGCTACCTCGATCAAGCCGCACTGGATGTCGTCACGCGCGAACACGGCGCGATGGAGCACAGCCAGACCAGCCGCGTATTCGACAACACCGATTTCGGCTACCGCCGCATCACCGTGTTGCGCCCGCTGCGGCTGCGCTTCCAGATCACCGACGAAGCGCGCGAGCGTTTCCTCAACGCCTGCCCCGAACTGTTCGATGCTCTGCAAGCCGTGCAGGACGAACTTGGCATCGAACCGCAACAGGACTGGAATCGGGTCTGGGACGACGTGCAGCAAGTGTTCAAAGCCCTGCCCAACGATGTCGAAGGATGGGCCAAAGGCGCCAAGGGCACGGCGCAGAAAAAAAACTTCCGCGCCTGCTTCACCGTGGTGGCCCCGGAGGCCGCGCCCGTCATCGCCAAACAGCACAAAGCCGAGCCGCTGGATCGTGATGCCCTGTTCCCCGCTCAGACTTTGCCCGCCGACATCGAGAAAAACGATCTTTACGCCTTGCTGGGGCTGTACGCCGACGGCAAGGGCAAGCACACCGAGTACGAACCCGACCCGGCGCTGAAGGATGCCGAGAACATCCCGCTGAAAGAGGACATCGTCAGCTACTTCCTGCGTGAAGTGCGCCCCTACGTGGCCGACGCATGGATCGACCGCGAAACGCTGGATGAGCAGGACGGCGGTATCGGCAAGGTCGGCTACGAGATCAACTTCAACCGGGTGTTCTTCCAATACCAGCCGCCGCGACCGCTGCACGAGATTGATGCGGAACTGGCGGGGGTTGAGAAGCGGATTCTTGATTTGCTGCGGGAGGTGACGGAGTGAACAGCGCCGATCTACACCCATTCGGATGGAAGACTGTCCCGCTCCGCTATGTGTGCGAATTGAGTCCTTCAGTTGCTTTCGATGGACTGGGTGAAGATGACGACCTTACCTTTCTGCCCATGGACAGGGTGAAAAGCGGGTACTTCATCCCAAATGCTGACAAATTCTCGAAGTACGGATCCTCCTACACCGCCTTCGAGGATGGCGATATTGTCCTTGCGAAGGTCACGCCCTGCTTTGAGAACGGCAACATTGCGATTGCTGACGATCTCATAGGCGGTAAGGGGTTCGGTAGCTCAGAACTATTCGTGATTCGCCCGACTGCGGCTGAGCGTAGGTTCCTCTTCTACTACTTCCAGTCTTTGATCTTCAAACAGGACGGCGAGGCATCAATGACAGGTGCGGGTGGTCTCAAGCGAGTGTCGCCCGATGTTCTGCGCCAGCATCATCTGCCTTGCCCGAGCCAAGATGTTCAGCGCCGCATTGCCAACTACCTCGACCGCGAAACCGCCCGCATCGACGGGCTGATCGCCGAGAAGGAAAAAATGCTGGCGCTGCTGGAAGAAAAGCGCGCCGCCCTCATCAGCCGCGTCGTCACCCGTGGCCTCGACCCCACCGCCCCGCTCAAGCCCTCCGGTCAGGAATGGCTGGGCGATATTCCGGCGCATTGGAGATTGGAACGTCTTAAGTTCCACCTTCTTGGCCTCGAGCAAGGATGGTCGCCACAGTGTGATAACTACCCAGCCGAGCCGGATGACTGGGGCGTCCTAAAGGTAGGGGCAGTCAACGCTTGGTCATTTAATCCAGTAGAAAACAAACGCCTTCCAGATGAAGTTGAGCCACTGCTTGAGTACGAAATAAAGCAGCATGACGTTCTCATGAGCCGCGCGAATACAACACAGCTTCTAGGAAGCGTTGTTTATGTGAACGAGCTTTCTTCGAAGCTCTTGCTGTGTGACAAGCTCTATCGACTCAGCAGCAATGATGATCAGCTTGATCGCGAGTTCTTGGTTGCTTTCCTGCGAGCCAGCCCGGGACGTTTTCAGCTAGAACGTGAGGCATCCGGGACTAGTGGTTCTATGCAGAATATTGGGCAGGACACGGTACAGAATGCTTGGATCGCGATTCCACCTCTTGATGAGCAGAAGAAGATATCAGGCTATATCTCAGATTATCGGAGGCAAACCGAAAAGATGTATGTAGCTTTGCGTAGAACCGTTGATCTGCTAACGGAGCGCCGCGCCGCACTCATCACCGCCGCCGTCACCGGCCAAATTCCGTTGGAGGAGATGTCCGCATGAAACGCACCAGCGAAGCCGCCTTCGAGACCGCCATCGAATCGGTCTTGCTGTCTGACGGTTATGCATCGGTCGATGGCAAGGGCTTCGACCGCGAACGGGCGATCTTCCCCGACGAGGCCTTGGCCTTCATCCGCGCCACCCAAGCCAAGGTGTGGGAGAAGCTGGAGGCGCTGCACGGCGAGCAGACCGGCGCGCGGGTGCTGGAATCGCTGTGCAAGTGGCTGGACGTGTATGGCACGCTGGCCACCTTGCGCCACGGCTTCAAGTTTTTCGGCAAGACCTTGCGCATTGCCTTTTTCCGCCCCGCCCACGGCCTGAACCCGGAACTGGAGGCGCGCTATCGCGCCAATCGGCTGGGCATCACACGGCAGCTTCATTTCAGCCCGAAGTCGGAAAAGTCGCTGGACGTGGTGTTGTCGGTCAATGGCATTCCGGTGGCGACGCTGGAACTGAAAAACCCCTTGAGCGGGCAGACGGCGGCGAACGCCATCCACCAGTATCGCCACGACCGCGATCCGCGCGAACCTATCTTCGTGTTCGCCAAGCGTGCCTTGGTGCATTTCGCAGTGGACACCGAAGAAGCGCACATGACCACGTGCCTGGCCGGTTCCTCCACGCATTTCCTGCCGTTCAACCGTGGCATGGATGGTGGCGCCGGGAACCCGCCCGACCGGGAGGGGCGCAACTACAAGACGGCCTATGTCTGGGAAGAAGTGCTGCAACGCGACAGCCTGCTCGACCTGCTCGCGCGTTTCCTGCATCTGGACGTGGAAGAGAAAACCACGGACGGCAAAAAAATCCGCAAGGAAAGTTTGATTTTTCCGCGCTATCACCAGTTGCAGGCCGTGCGGCAACTGGTGGATGCCGCCGCCAGCGAAGGCGCGGGGCATAACTATCTGGTGGAGCATTCCGCCGGCAGCGGCAAAAGCAACACCATTGCATGGCTGGCGCATCGCCTCTCCAGCCTGCACAACGAGCGCGACGAGCGGCTGTTCGACAGCGTGGTCGTCATCACCGACCGCGTGGTGCTGGATCGCCAGTTGCAAAACACGATCTACCAGTTCGACCACTGTCAGGGCGTGGTGCAGAAGATCGATGAGGATTCGCGCCAGTTGGCCGAGGCGCTGGAAGTCGGCGTGCCGATCATCATCACCACCTTGCAGAAATTCCCGTTCGTGTCCGGGCAATTGGCCAAGTTGAGCGAGGAGCGCGGCGAAGCGGGCACCAGCCATCTGCCAACGCGCAAGTACGCGGTAATCATCGACGAAGCGCACAGCTCGCAATCGGGCGAGACGGCGACCGAACTGAAAGGCGTGCTGGGCGGCGCGGAGTTGCGCCGCAAGGCGCAGGCCATGGCGGAGGAAGAAGGCGAAGCCGATCTGGAACGCCTGTTCCGCTCCATGGCCAAGCGCGGCCATCAACCCAACATCAGCTTCTTCGCCTTCACCGCCACGCCCAAGCACAAGACCTTGGCGATCTTTGGTCGCAACGGCGAACCCTTCCACCGCTACACCATGCGGCAAGCCATCGAGGAAGGTTTCATCAAGGACGTCCTGAAAAGCTACGTCAGCTACAAGACCTACTACAAGCTGATCAAGAAGGCCGAAGACGACCCGAACGTCGAGCGCAAGAAGGCCGCCAAGGCGCTGGCCCGCTTCCTGCGCCTGCATCCGCACAACATCGGCCAGAAAACCGAGGTGATGGTCGAACACTTTCAGCACTTCACCCGGCACAAGATCGGCGGGCATGCCAAGGCGATGGTGGTGACCGGCTCGCGTCTGGAAGCCGTGCGCTACAAACAGGAATTCGATCGCTACATCGCGGAAAAGGGCTATCCCATCAAGAGTCTGGTGGCGTTCTCGGGCACGGTGGAAGACGACAAGATTCCGGAGAAGACCTACACCGAGGTCGAAATGAACGGCGGCTTGAAGGAAAAGGAACTGCCGGAAACCTTCGCCAAGCCGGATTTCCGCGTGTTGCTGGTGGCCGAGAAATACCAGACCGGCTTCGATCAACCGCTGCTGCACACGATGTATGTGGACAAGCGCCTTGCGGGCATTCAAGCCGTGCAAACCTTGTCGCGCTTGAACCGCACGCATCCGCTCAAGGACGACACCTTCGTGCTCGATTTCGTCAATGATCCCGACGACATCCAGGAGGCTTTCCGCCAGTATTACGAAGGCTCGGTCATGGGCGAGCAGGTTGACCCGGACAAGCTCTACGAGGTCAAGGCCGAGCTGGATGCTTCGGGCATCTACCTGCAAACCGAAGTTGCGGAATTCGCGCGCGTGTTCTTCGCGCCCAAGCGTCGCCAAAGCCCCGGCGACCACAAAATGATGAACGTGATTCTGGATCAAGCCGTCGCGCGTTTCACGCAGTTGCAGGACACGGAAGAGGAAGAAGCCGAGCTGTGGCGCGGCAAGCTGCACGCCTTCCGCAATCTGTACAGCTTCCTGAGTCAGGTGATTCCATACCAGGACAGTGATTTGGAAAAGCTGTTCACCTACCTGCGCCACCTCGCGTTGAAGCTGCCCAAGCGCAAGAGCGGGCCGGGCTACCAGTTCGATGAGGAAGTCGAACTCGACTACTACCGCTTGCAGAAGATCAGCGAGGGTTCGATCAGCCTCAACGAGGGCTATGCCAAACCGCTCGATGGCCCGCGCGAGGTTGGGTCGGGCATGGTGCGTGAAGAGCATGTTTCGCTGTCGCGCCTGATCGACATCATCAACGAGCGTTTCGGCGGCGAACTCAACGAGGCGGATCAGCTTTTCTTCGACCAGATCGCCGAGGCGGCCAGCCAGAGCGAAGCGCTGCAAAAGGCCGCCGAGGTCAACTCCCTCGACAAGTTCCAGTTGGTTTTCCGGCAGGTGCTGGAATCGCTGTTCATCGAGCGCATGGAACTGAACGAGGAGTTGTTCGCCGACTACATGGGCAAGCCGGAGATGCAGGAGCTGGTTTCCAAGTGGCTTGGCAGCCAAGTGTATGACCGGCTCTCGACAGGGAAGAGGCTTGCCCCTTATCCAGATTCAGGCTCGGCCCAATGAACGAAGCCGATCTCCGGCAACTCCTCGCGCGCGGCGAAGACAGCCGCCACCAGTTCAAGCGCGACGAAACCAACGCCGACAGCATCGCGGCGGAATTGGCTGCGTTCGCCAACAGCGGCGGCGGCCTGTTGCTGCTGGGCGTAGCCGACGGCGGCAGTGTGGTCGGGCTGGATGCCGCCAACGTGCGGCGCTTGAACCAGTTGCTCTCGAATGCCGCATCACAGAACGTGCGCCCGCCGATTCATCCGACCACCGAAAACATCCAAACCGCGCAGGGCGTCGTGATCGCCGTCAACGTGCCTGATGGCCTGAGCAAGCCCTATTTAGACAGCCAAGGCCGTATCTGGGTGAAGAACGGCGCGGACAAGCGCCACGTCACAGCGCGCGAGGCAATCCAGCGCCTGTTCCAGCGTTCCGGTCTGATCTACGCCGATGTGATTCCGGTCGAGCGCACCTCCACTGCCGACCTCGACAAAAGGCGTTCGGCGACTACTTCACCCGGCGTTACGGCCAGACGCCCCAAGCCTCCGGCCAGCCCTTGTCGCAGGTGTTGCAGAACATCGGTTTGGGCGATGGGCAGGAACTTAACCTCGCGGGCCTGTTGCTGTTCGGCAAGCGCCCACAGCGTTACCGGCCTGCGTTCATGGTCAAGGCCGTGGCCTTCCCCGGCACGTCATTGGCCAACCATCACTATCTGGACAGCGAGGACATCGACGGCACGCTGCTGGAGCAATACCAGCGCAGCCTTGCCTTCATCAAGCGCAACCTGCATCACGTTCAGGGCGACCAGAGCTTCAATTCCCTGGGGCTGCTGGAAGTGCCGGAACAGGCCATCATCGAACTGCTGGTCAACGCGCTGATCCACCGCGACTACTTCACCAGCGCCTCGATCCGGCTGATGATCTTCTCCAACCGCATCGAGATCATCAGCCCCGGTCACTTGCCGGACAGCCTGAGCATCGAGGACATCCGCCGTGGCGTCACCAATCGGCGCAACCCGACCCTGACCGAGCACGCCACGCAAATCCTGCCCTATCGCGGACTGGGTTCCGGCATCCCCCGCGCCTTGGGCGAATGGCCGGACATCCGGTTCGAGAACGAAGTCACGGGCAACCAGTTCAAGGCGGTGGTTCCGAGACCGGTGACCGACACCCCGCAAGTCACCCCGCAAGTCACCCCGCAAGTCACCCCGCAAGTTGGGATGTTGCTGGCACGGGTCGAGAGTGAAATGACCCGGCAGGCCATTCAGGACGCGCTCGGGCTGGCCGACCGGGAGCACTTTCGGAAGACCTATCTAGCCCCTGCGCTGGAACTGGGCGTGATTGAGATGACTCAGCCCGACAAACCCAACAGCCGCAGCCAGCGTTACCGGCTGACGGCCATCGGGCGGCAGTGGCTGGAGGCGAATTCGGGCGGCAGTTCTGACTGAAACCGACGCGTCACGATGAGCGCGGTGGCCGACACCTTGGCGATTCTCGTGGGCGAGAACTACATCAATCGCTTCAACTGGCGCGCGCGCAGGAATTGTCCAGGGAGGAACTTGGCCATGCGTGAACGATGTGCAGAGATCGATTTGCGAATGCGGCGAATACGGGGTTTAATCTCCGCATGAATTGCAGTAAAAAAATCTATATCTGGCAGGCCAACGACTGGCCGCACTGGCGCTACGACCTCTCGGCCTTGGTCGGGCCGCTCGCCGAGGTCAGCCGCGCCCAAGGCGTGCTGCTGGGCCGTCTGGCTGACGTGGGGCTGGGGCTGCGCGATCAGGCGAGCCTCGCCGCGTTGACGGAAGATGTGGTCAAGACCAGCGAAATCGAAGGCGAAGTGTTGAACGTCGAATCGGTGCGATCTTCCATCGCCCGCCGTCTGGGCGTAGACATCGGCGCGGTCGTGCCGGTGGATCGGCACGTCGAGGGCGTGGTCGAAATGGTGCTCGATGCCACTTCCCATGTCTCTGCCTCATTGACAGCCAAACGCCTTTTCGCATGGCACGCGGCCCTGTTCCCGACCGGATACTCCGGCATGAGCAAGGTTGCCGTCGGCCAGTGGCGCGATGATGCTGACGGATCGATGCAGGTGGTCTCCGGCCCGCTGGGGCGGCGCAAGGTGCACTACGAAGCCCCTCCCGCAACTGCATTACCCACCGAGATGGCGCGTTTTCTGGCATGGGCGAACGCGGAAACCGGCGAACCGGCGCTCATCAAGGCTGGCCTCGCACATCTTTGGTTCGTCACGCTGCATCCCTTCGAGGACGGCAACGGACGCATCGCCCGCGCCGTGGGTGACCTGTTCCTTGCCCGCGCCGATGGCAGCCCGCAACGCTTCTTCAGTCTGTCAGCGCAAATCCAGCGCGAGCGCAAGGACTACTACGACGTGCTGGAGCGCACGCAAAAGGGTGCGCTCGATGTCACGGGCTGGCTGTCGTGGTTCCTCGGCGTGCTGGAGCGGGCGGTGGCCAGCGCACAGACCGCGCTGGACGCCGTGCTGGTGAAGTCGCGTTTCTGGCAACGCTGGGCAGGTACGCCATTGAACGGGCGGCAGGCGAAACTGCTCAACCGTCTGCTCGATGGCTTCGAGGGCAAGCTCACGAGCAGCAAGTGGGCGGCCATTGGAAAATGCTCGCCGGACACCGCGCTGCGCGACATCACGCACTTGCTGGATCTGGGCGTGTTGAAGAAATCACCCAGCGGCGGGCGCAGCACGGGCTACGAACTGGCGGAGGGATGATTCATGATTCGGCCAAGTCCTCGAAATTACGCCCTCAAGGCCAAGGCATGACTCTCTGGCTCCGAAGTCAGAGAGAGCCGGAAACCTTGCAGAGGCGGGGTTTCCGGCTTTTCCCTGGCTGGGACAGAGCGCCCTGCCCGCCAAAATCAGGCTTGAAAAGCCGGGATCGGTAGTGTAACAATGCTCGCGTCCCCATCCCCTTGCGCACGGCATTTTCAGGAGTCCCACATGTTCCGAAAAGTGGCTGACGACAGCAGCGCGATTCCATACATGTACCCCGTCACAAGGACTGGAAACCCCCCCCCGTCCCGGCAAGTTTCACCAAAATTGATGAATTTGCCGCCGATCCGCAGCGCATCATCGCGGCTTTTCACCAGGCAGCAGAAGCAATCGCCACCTCAATCGCCGAAGATCTCAAGCGCTGAACAGGAGTCACGTCGATGAACGCACAAATTTTCCCCTGCCTCGCCGCCTGCATGGCGCTCTGTCTGCTCCCCATGCAGCCCGCAATGACCGCTGACGCCACCCCCGGCGCGCTCTCCGGGACGCTGGAAAAAGCGCGCAGTAGCGGGGTGATCACCATCGGCTATCGTCTCGCCAATGTGCCGTTTTCCTATCTTGACGACGCTTTCCTGCCCACCGGCTATGCCAAGGAATTGTGCGACCGCGTGGTCGACTCGATCAGACAGGAATACGCTCTGCCGCAGTTGAAGACCATCTATTTACCGGTAAAGGCCGATGACCGCATCAGCGCCTTGCAAAAGGGCACCATCGACCTGGAGTGCGGCTCCACCAGCGACACCCCGGAGCGGCGCGAGCAGGCTGATTTTTCCCTCGCCTATTTTATTGTCCACATCCGTTTGCTGGCCCACAAGGAAGCGCATATCCGGGATTTGAACGATCTGGCGAATAAAGCCCTGGTCGTCACCACCGGCACAACCGCCGAAAACGTCATCAAGAAAATGCTGGAAACCTCCAACCCCGGCATCAAGCTTGTGCAAGGCAAAACGCATTCGGACTCTTTTCTGATCGTTGAGGGTGGCCGTGCGGCGGCTTACGCAACGGACGATATATTGCTCGCGGGGCTGATCGCCAATTCCAAACATCCCGACGCTTACGAAATTGTCGGCCCGCCCTTGAACAGTGAAAACTATGCAATCATGTTGAGAAAGGGCGATGAGCAGTTGAAAGCGATCGTGAACCAGACCCTCATCCGCCTGATGCTCTCGGGCGAAGCGCCGAAACTCTATAACCGCTGGTTTATGAACCCGATTCCGCCTTCCGGCATCATCATCAATCTGCCGATGAGCGCCGAACTTAGCCGGTTTTTCAGCCGTCCGGAGGAGAAACATTGAGGCGCGACGGGGAACACTGACTTGCTCCGCCTCATCAAACTCCTCTTCTTCGGCAGTCTGGCCTTGCTCGCGTTCGCCCTGTACAAGGGCGACGAGCTGCCGCCGCCAGCCAGATTGCTGCCCCAACTTCAGGGCGAGCCGGTACAAAAACCCACTTCCCGCCGCCCCTTCGATGTGCACGTCAACAACATTGACTACCACATCAAGCCGCTCTACAGCTACGAACTCTATGGTCTCGTCGTCAGCAAGCATGAGGCCGACAGTTTTATTGATTATGCCCATAAGCAATGGGGCGACCATCTCAATACGGCAGATCTCTGCGTGATCTGGGGCGAGAATGCTTTCTCGGGTGTCTACGAGAATATGAGTTTCAGTAGCGCGCAGTGGACATGCTATGCGAACGCCTCAGACCAGGAAACATGGGAGCAATTTTCCGGCGAACGGCTCTCCAATAACCATATGCTCTCCGACCGGCGTGATATCCTCTCTGCGCTCAAAAAGGTACGTGTCGGCGACCAGATTCATTTCAAAGGCTATCTGGCGGAATACTCACACGGTGATAATTTCCGCCGTGGCAGCAGCACCGTCCGCACGGATACCGGCAACGGCGCCTGCGAAACGGTCTACACCGAAAGTTTTGATATTCTCCAACGCGCTCCCACCCGCTGGCGTATCATCCGCTGGGTCGCAGGTCTGCTGCTTATTTCCTGCATTTATGCCTGGTTTGCCCTGCCCCATCAACATCATTTTGATTGAAACGGTTCAGACAGACTGGAGTGGGAGAAACAGACGGCGGCCTTCTGCACCAAGCGGCGAGAAGTCAAATTGCGCATAAAAACCCTGCGCCTGTTCATTGATGGCGTCGACGACCATGGCGTAAATAGCGATCTCGTCACTTACGGCCAGCGTTCGCTTGAGTGCATCGACCAGCAACATTTTGCCCACCCCATGGCCCTGCGCAATTTTGTCTACAGCCAACCGCCCCAGCAATACTGCCGGAACAGGGCGTCGGGGCAGTTTGCGGGCGATGGATTCAGGTAAATGGTCGAGTTCGATCGACAGAGTGGAGAGCGTGTAGTAACCCACAACCTTGTCTGGATGATCCGGCGCAGTCGCTGCGTACACGCGGCTGACACGGCGTTTCACGTCCTGACGCGCCTGCTTTTGCAGATAGTCATCCAGCGAGGCGATGCCGCAATGGAAACCTGCTCTTTCGTGACTGCCATCCAGCGCCCGGATAAGCAGATTGGCACAATCCATCATTCGCTGGTTACACGTTGTTCATATTCCCCGAAGGCAGCAAGCAGTTTCTTGTTGAAGCGAACCGGCTTGTCCAGCGCGTCGAAAAAGGCTTCGGAGTCCTGCGCATTCAAACGCATGACATCGTGCTCACGAATGGTTTTTTCGGCGCTCGCCAATGCACTGCTCAGGATGAAATTGCTGACCGTTTTTCCTTCAAAGCTCGCGGCACGCTCCAGCGCCCTTTTGGCACCGTGCTGCAAGCGGAGATTGATGCGATCTTGCTGGGCGTCAGTGGCAGCGTGCATGTTCGTATCCTTGGCAGATGTGGATAACATGGGCTGATTGTACGTCAAATCGGTGCCTTTTATGAAGTTTTGGGCAGACACGACAACAAGGGAGGACTTCAGAATTAAACCGCTCAAGTGTTCTGCCGCATGACAATTGCCTGTGCCGCAACGCCTGAACACACCTCCCCACCCCATGCAACCGGGTTGGAGAGGCGTAGATGGAAGCGTGCGAAATCAGGCCGGAGCAGAAGTGC
Source organism: Betaproteobacteria bacterium (assembly GCA_025997045.1). Lineage (GTDB taxonomy): Bacteria > Pseudomonadota > Gammaproteobacteria > Burkholderiales > Rhodocyclaceae > WRNU01. The sequence goes on along the minus strand of BNUB01000002.1, from coordinate 62,375 downwards.
GGATCAGGTGATCAAACGCCGACAGACTGGCTTTTGCCCCTTCGCCCATGGCGATGATGATCTGCTTGTACGGCACCGTGGTGCAGTCGCCCGCGGCGAAGATGCCGGGGGCTGAGGTCTGGCCGCGCACGTCGATGACGATCTCGCCGAACCTGGTGGTCTCGACTGCGCCCTTGATGAAATCGGTGTTGGGCAACAGGCCGATTTGCACAAAGATGCCTTCGAGTTCGATGCGGTGGGTGTCGCCCGAGACGCGATCTTGATAGACGAGGCCATTCACCTTGTCGGTGCCGGTGACTTCGGTGGTCTGCGCGCTCTTGATAATGGTGACGTTGGGCAGGCTGGCGAGCTTTTGTTGCAGCACGGCGTCGGCGCGGAGCTGGTCGCCGAATTCGAGCAGGGTGACGTGGGCGACCACGCCAGCGAGGTCGATCGCGGCTTCTACGCCGGAATTGCCGCCGCCGACGACCGCGACGCGCTTGCCTTTGAACAGCGGGCCGTCGCAGTGCGGGCAATAGGCGACGCCTTTGGCGCGGAATTCTTTTTCGCCGGGTACGCCCATTTCGCGCCATTTTGCCCCGGTGGCGAGGATCACGCTTCTGGCCTTGAGCACGGCGCCATTTTCGAGTTCCACTTCAGCCAGCGCGCCGGGTTTGACGCTCACCACTTTTTGCAGGCTCATGATGTCGACGCCATATTGGCGCACGTGTTCTTCGAGCGCGGCGGCGAGCTTCGGCCCTTCGGTCTCCTTGACCGAGATGAAGTTTTCAATCGCCAGGGTGTCGAGCACCTGACCGCCGAAACGCTCGGCCACGACGCCGGTGCGGATGCCTTTGCGTGCCGCGTAGATCGCCGCTGCGGAACCGGCCGGGCCACCGCCGACGACGAGCACATCGAACGGCTCCTTGGCCGCGAGCTTTTTCGCGTCGCGCGCAGCGGCGCCGGTGTCGATTTTGGCGAGGATTTCGCCCAACTCCATGCGGCCCTGATCGAAGGGTTGGCCGTTGAGGAAGACCGTGGGCACGGCCATGATCTGGCGCTTTTCGACTTCGTCCTGGAACAGCGCGCCGTCGATCATGACGTGGCTGATGCCGGGGTTGAGCACCGCCATCAGGTTCAAGGCCTGCACCACATCGGGACAGTTGTGGCAGGAGAGCGAAATATAGGTTTCAAAATGGAATTCACCATCCAGTGCGCGGATTTGAGCGAGGGTCTCGGCCTCGGCCTTGGGCGGATGTCCACCGCTTTGCAGCAGGGCGAGGATCAGCGAGGTGAATTCATGCCCCATCGGCAGCCCGGCGAAATGAATGCGCGGGGTCTGGCCTGCGGGGGCGATGCCAAAAGAGGGGCGACGGGCGAACTGACCATCTTCGCGGGCGCTCACCTTGTCGGAGAGGGCGGCGATTTCATGGATGAGCTCGCGCACTTCGCGGGAACTGTCGCCATCGTCCAGGGAAGCCACGATCTCGATCGGCTGCGTGACTTTCTCCAGATAGGCTTGTAACTGGGTCTTGATGTTGTTGTCGAGCATGGTGGTTGATTCCTTTGTACTTGATGGCAAACGAAGGGAACGTTGCCCCCCTGGAAAAACAACAGCCGACACGAAGGCCGGCTGCGTGGCACTCACCCGGCGGGGGCGAACCCCCGTGGCGGGCGAATAAAGACAGCAACGCTGGCTTAGATCTTGCCGACGAGGTCGATGGAGGGCGCCAGGGTCTTGTCGCCTTCTTTCCACTTGGCCGGGCACACTTCGTTGGGGTGGGCGGCGACGTATTGCGCAGCCTTCACCTTGCGCAGCAGTTCCTGGGCATTGCGGCCGATGTTGCCGGCGTTGATTTCGATGATCTGGATGTTGCCATTCGGATCAACCACGAAGGTGCCACGCTCGTCGATACCAGCGGCTTCGATATAGACACCAAAGTTCTTGCTGATGACGTGGGTGGGGTCGCCAACCAGCGGGTATTCGATCTTCTTGATCGTATCGGAGGTGTCGTGCCATGCCTTGTGGGTGAAGTGGGTGTCGGTGGACACGCCGTAGATTTCCACACCCAGCTTCTTGAATTCGGCGTAGTTGTCGGCGAGGTCGCCCAGCTCGGTGGGGCAGACGAAGGTGAAGTCGGCGGGATAGAAGAAGAACACTGCCCACTTGCCCTTGATGGTGGCTTCAGAGACTTCGAAGAACTTGCCGCCCTGGAATGCTTGTGCCTTGAAGGGGAGAACCTGGGTGTTGATGAGTGAATTGCTCATGTAGAGATTCCTTGAAGAGTTGGACAAAAACCGGCTTGCGGTGGGTTGCTGCATGAAGGACGTGGGTCAATCAATCGTCCATGCCTGCATCTTAACGTCAGGACGCGGCAGGTTCTAATTGTTATTTGGAATTGACACGATTAATTTTTGCTATCGTTCGACACTTATCCATTGTACGCGCAAATGTTGGGCAGTGCGCGTCCTTGAGCCTGACTATCGTCAATGATGATATCAGTTATGCATCATTCACACCCATGCGCTACCTTCTGGACGCCAATGTCATGCCGCCTACGCCTGAACCCGGCAACCTACTGCGGAGGAGGTGACGCAGTCACCGGTTGTTGTTGCGGGGTACGAAGCCCCCGCGCTGGTCGCGCTGATGCGGGCGTGGCGAGCGCATGACTTCGAGCAGGTCGCGCCCTTGAACGAACGCTTCATCGCCATGCGCGAGACCGCAGAGCTACGCGCCGAAACCCTGCAAATGGGGCATTCGCTGACGCGGCTGTTGCGGGAAGTGGAGGGCGACTGGCAGAATTTTGCCCCCGGTCTGGCACACGCCAGTGGCCAACATGAAACTCAATACACCCGCCTGTTTCGCTCATGAGGGGAATTTCCGCCAGGCAAAAAGGCGGGTGGCCTGCCAATCCAGATGTCGGTAAAACCCGAGCGCCGGGGCGTTATCGGCATCGGCCAGTAATTGCAGCCGCCGCGCCCCGTGCGCCACTGCCCACTCACTGACCGCATCCAGCAAGCGCCGTCCCAGACCGCCCGCCCGGAATTCGGGGCGAATCACCACATCCTCCACCCACGCCGAAGGCGCACCGCTGGCGGTGGAAATCACCAGTTGGGCGCTCACCATGCCCACCACGCCTGCCGTGGCATGGCGGGCAAGCAGGATAACGCCGTTGTCCGGTCGCGCCAGCAGCATTTCCAGCCCCCGCCGCTGCTTGTCGGCATCGGGCTGAAAATCCTGCTCAAGGGAAAACAATATCTCCAGCAACTCGATCAGGGCGGGGATATCTGGCGGTGCGGCGGGGGTGATGGAGAGAGGCATGGGTGTTGTCGTCTTCCCGACAAGGTATCCTACAAAGCGTGTAGTGCGCGGGTAGTAAAAGCGTAAGCCATTGTTTATAAAAATACAAATATTCTGGCATACCGCTTGCTGTTGGCTCTGTAAACATTTTCGGGAGCCTTCAACGTGGACTTGCCTGTTCTTTCCAATGCTGCCCCTGCCGCTTCTGTCGGTGGTGGATGCGCCGCCGGGGGTTGCGGGAGCGCGCCCGATGCGCTCGCGCATCTGCCTGAGCATATCCGCGCCCGGGTGCAGGATCACCCCTGTTATTCGGAAGAGGCGCACCATTACTTTGCCCGGATGCACGTTGCCGTCGCGCCCGCCTGCAATATTCAGTGCAATTATTGCAATCGCAAATACGATTGCGCCAATGAATCCCGTCCGGGCGTGGTGTCGGAATTGCTGACGCCCGATCAGGCGATCAAAAAGGCGCTGGCGGTGGCGGCGAGCATTCCGCAGATGACGGTGCTGGGGATTGCGGGGCCTGGCGATCCGCTCGCCAATCCGGAGCGCGTCTTTGAGACTTTCCGCCAACTCTCTGAAAAGGCGCCGGACATCAAGCTGTGCGTGTCGACCAACGGGCTGAATTTGCCGAAATATGCGGATGAGATTGCGCGTCACAATATCGACCATGTGACGATCACCATCAACTGCCTTGACCCGAAAATCGGCGCGCAGATTTATCCGTGGATTTTTTGGGAGAATCGCCGCATTCGGGGCTTTGATGCCGCCGCCATTTTGATTGAGCAGCAGCAAAAGGGGTTGGAAATGCTCACGGCGCGGGGCATTCTGGTGAAGGTGAATTCTGTGCTGATCCCCGGTGTCAATGACGCGCACTTGAAAGAAGTTTCCAAAGTGGTGAAAGCCAAGGGCGCTTTTTTGCACAATGTCATGCCCTTGATTGCCGAAGCCCGGCACGGCACCTATTACGGCATCATGGAACAGCGCAGCCCGACGGCGGCGGAATTGCAGACCTTGCAGGACGAATGCGCGGGCGATATGGCGATGATGCGTCATTGCCGCCAGTGTCGGGCGGACGCCGTGGGGCTGCTGGGCGAAGACCGGGGCGCGGAGTTTGCGCTGGACAAGCTCGATGCCCTGAATATCGACTATGACTCCGCCATGCGCCGCCGCAAGGAAGTCCGCACTGCCATTATTGAGCAGTTGGAAAGCAAGCGCGAAGCCAAAGCCAGAACCGCCGCAGGGGTGAACGCAGTGATCCAAAATGCGGCGGATGGAGACGCGACAACACCGATCATGCCCATGCCCACGGTCAAAAACGCCTTGCGCCCCGTCCTGATGGCGGTGGCGACGACAGGGCACAATCTCATCAACCAGCATTTCGGTCATGCCAGAGAATTTCTGGTGTACGAAGTTTCCAGTGCCGGAGCGCGTTTTATCGGACATCGCAAAACCGATTTGTATTGCGGCGGCAGCGAGCAATGCGGCGATGAGCTTGGCGGCGTGCCCGCAGAAACCACGCTGGAACGCACCATTACCGCGCTCGCGGGTTGCGAAGTCGTGCTCTGTTCCAAAATCGGTTATGAACCCTGGAGCCGTCTGGAACAGGCGGGCATACAGCCGAATGGCGAACACGCGATGGAAGACATCGAAACGGCGCTGTGCGCGGTGTATGGCGAAATGGACGCATCAGGAAAACTCGCTGAAAAACCTGCCAGTGCGGCTAAAGCGGCGTGAGGCCAGGAGAAAACAATGGCGCTTTCCATTATCGAAGCTTGCGTGAATTGCTGGGCCTGCGTGGATGTCTGCCCCAATCAGGCGGTCTATCAGGACACCCCGGTATTTGCCATTGATGCCGACAAATGCACCGAGTGCATGGGCGAATTCGGGGAGGCGCAATGCGCCGCGATTTGCCCGATTGAATGCGCCATCGTCGATGAACTGGGCATTCCCCTGAATCCATTGGGCAGCCTGACCGGAATCCCCGCTGAAAAACTGCGTGCCGTCGGGCGCGGGCTGAATGAACAAACGGAGTATGCGTAATGCCCAAAGCCAAAGTCACCTTTGCCGACAATGGCGTCACCGTGACCGTCCCTGCCGGAACCCGCTTGATTGAAGTCTCCGAGCAGGCGGGGGCTGGCATTGTTTATGGCTGTCGGGAAGGCGATTGCGGCGCCTGTCTGACGCAAGTCGTGTCCGGTAGCGAAAACCTCGCCGAAGCCTCGGTGCTGGAAGATGAAACGCTGAAAAACATGCTTGCCCGCCGTGACCAGCGTCTGGCTTGTCAGGCGCAAGTGTTGGGTGGCGAAATCGTCGTCAACCCCCTCACGTAATTTCGCTGAAGACCATGAACGCCTGCACCGTCGCCACACAACGCCCGCTCATTCAGGCGGCTTTGCTCGCCCGTCCGGTTGCGGCGCGGGTGTTGGTCGACCCCAATCGTCCCATTCTCGCCAGCCTGATTGCCGGACGGCGGTGCGGCGTCGGCATTTTGCCCGCGCATCTGGGGCTGTCGTCCGCAGAGATTGCCCGACTTTGGGCGGAATACTTTCCCGGCGAAAAATCCGCTCTGCCCGCGCACCATCTCGACGAAACGCCAGAACGTCAGGACATCATCGACCTCTTGCTCGAATACCGCGCCGGACACTATCCCTCCGAAATTTGGCTGGCAACCATCGTGGCGACCGCCTGCGCGGGCAGCGACCATCTCTGGCAGGATTTGGGACTGGGGAGGCGCGAAGAACTCTCGCATCTACTCAACCACGCCTTCCCCCGCCTTGCCCGCCAGAATACCGGCGACATGAAGTGGAAAAAATTCATCTACCGCTTCTACTGCGCCCGCGACGGTATCTACGTCTGCCCCGCGCCCTCCTGCCGCGAGTGCACCGATTATGCCCACTGCTTCGCTCCCGAAACCTGAAGCAGAAACGCGCATAGCCCGTGCCAGAGGTGCCTATCTGGGGCTGGCGGTGGGCGATGCGCTGGGCGCGACGGTTGAATTTCTCACTCCGGGCGAAATCCGGCGCAAGTTTGCGGGCGGGCACCAGAACATCATCGGCGGCGGCTGGCTCAACCTGAAAGCCGGACAAGTGACCGATGACACAGCCATGTCTTTGGCGCTCGGTGAAGCCATCCTCGCCAGCGGCGGCAAAATTGAGACATTGGCGCTGACCTCCGCCCTGGCCTTCGACCACTGGATGCGTGGCAAACCCATCGACATCGGCAACACCGTGCGCCGCAACCTCATTCGCTTTCGACAAACGGGCAACCCGGAAGCGCCGGAATGCGAACATGACGCGGGCAACGGCGCCATCATGCGGCTGCTGCCCGTCGCGCTGGCGACGCAAAATTGTAGCGAAACCGACATCGCCGCCGCCTTCAAGGCGCAAGCCCATGTCACCCACAACAACCCGCTCTCCGACGCGGGCGGCATCTGCCTGATGCGCCTGCTCCACCTTGCCCTGCGCGGGGGAGACTGGCTGCAACTGAAAACCGAAGCCAGGCGACTGGAATCCAGCCATCCTGAATATGCCTTTTACGGCAAGCGGCAGCAGGAAAATCCCAGTGGCTACGTCGCGCACACCCTGCAAGCCGTTTTTCAGGCGTTTTTCACGACCGACAGTTTTGAAACCTGCCTCATCGACGTGGTGAACCGGGGCGGCGACGCCGACACCACCGGCGCCATCGCCGGCGCGCTGGCGGGAGCCTGGTACGGCGAGCATGGCATCCCGCCGCGCTGGAAAAACGCGCTGGACAAGCGCATCGTCCAGCGCTGTAGAGAGCAGGCGGAACGTCTGGTCAGCGTTCAACCTTTTCCACACCATAACCCGTAAACAGGAGTCTCAACATGTGCCAAACCACAACGCTTTCCACAGATCACGGGCAGCACGCGCCCGGTCATGATTGCGCCTGCAACCACACCGGCCCGGCGTTTTACCCGGGGCGACAGGTTCCCGCCAGTCACGATCTGGAATATCCCGAAGTCCACTTTCCGCCTGCCGCACTCCTCGCCGCCGTGGGCGAAGCGGGTTTGCGCCAGTTGGTGTTGCGCCATCACAGCCTGTTGCGACAAACCGAAATCGGACACCTGTTTGCCCAGGACGACAACATATTTCTCGAACGCGTCGCCAAAATCGCGGATTTCATCATCGAAGCCTGCGGCGGCGCTGCTGCCTACAGCGCCAAAGAAGGCGCCAACGTCTGTATGCGAACCCGACATTTCCCCTTTGAAATCACCGAACGCGCCCGCGAAATCTGGCTCTGCAAACTCTTGCAGGCGCTGGATGAAAGCCGGTTTCCCGCCGAATGGCAACAAGCCTATTGGATATGGATGGAAGCCTTCTCCGTGCGCATGATTAATCGCCGCACGACCAAAGCGCAGGCAGCGCGATTGGGCTACGCAGAAGCGCGGGAAAAGTGGCAGACAAAGGCTGAACAAGCGTAAATGCAAGCTGCGCGCTGGGAGCGATGGCGTCCTCGCCGTCGCTCCCGGACGTTTACCTCGGCATCTCCTGCGCCAGGCAATAAAAACTTCTCGCTTCGCCGCAGTTTTCTTCGCTCATGATTTCGCGCCAGATGAGCCAACGCTCGTCACGCAAGCGCCAGGCGGCGAGGGATTCGCCGTAGGCGAGGGTGGAATAGAACTCTTCGCCATCGTCGGAGCGCGGTTCAAAGAGTCCGAAGCGGTGAGCGGTGAAGCAGGGTTTGTTGTCTTCGTCTTCGCCGACGAAGCGTTCGGCGGCCAATTCGTAATCGCGGTAGTGGCGGATGTCCAGCGGGGCGATGACCTGTTCGCGGTATTCCGGCGGCAGGTGTTCCCGCCACAGGCGTGCCAGTTTTTCCGGGCGGGCGTTGTATGCGCTGTTTTTGCTGTGCTGGGCGATGTGGGGATGAAGGTGCATGGGAAACTCCGCTTGCGTAATATTGTAAAATACATAACGAATGGTATAGCAAAGGCATGGATGACGAAAGCAGGCCTATCGCTATTTACAACGAGATATAGCGAGAATCGTGCCTGCCTTCGTCATGCGACCGCCTCCTGTTCCGGGTTTGCCCATTCGCCTGCCAGCGCGAGCCAGTCGGCGTCAATCACTTCCAGACCGATGCGTTCGCAGTAGCGTTTTTCCTTGGCATTGGCATTGGGCAGCAGCGCCCATCCCGCCGGTTTGGCGGCGTCGTAGATGAAATCCGAGAGCAACATGCGTGTGGTGTCGCGGTTCAAGCGAGCGCCGAGGACGAGGTAGGCGCGTCCCTTGCGGCGTTCCTTGACGTAGGGCGGAATGGCGAAGCCGCCCATGAGTTCGGTGATGTAGTCGACAAAGTCGGCGTCCGATGCAATCCAGTTGGCTTCCGGCATGGTTCATGGCATCCACAGCGTCCCACGCCGCCTTGTAAGAAATCGGCACATGCTGGGCGGCGCTGTTGATGGAACCGTGCTGGTCAATCGCCTCCAGAAGCCGGATGCGCTTGTCCCCCAAAAAGGCGCCGACCTCGGTTTCCACTTCCAGCCGCCCGGTGAAACGATGTAGGTTTTGTTCCATGATTTTGTCGCAATAGTCACAAAGCTATAACGGATGCCGCTCCAGAAGGCGAAACAGCAAAGACCAAACGAAAATTCCTGCAAACCGCGCACGATCAGGCTTGCGTTATGGTTGTCTCTCCAACACGCTTTCCGTCAGAATACGCAAATGGCAAACCACGCCATCATTCAGAACTCGTTCAAACACGGTATAGCGAAAACCATGCCCGACAAAACGACACCACCATCACCCATCAAGGAGAACGCAAATGAGCATCAGCGCCCGCAATGTTTTTCCCGGCACCATCACCAATGTGCTCGCAGGCCCCATCAACAGCCAGATTGAACTCACCACGACGGGGGGCGATCAGGTCGTCGCCATCGTCACCAGCGCCAGCGTCACCGAGTTGGGGCTTGCCGTGGGCAAACCCGCCAGCGCCTACGTCAAAGCCCCCTGGGTACTGGTGCAGGCAGGTCAGGACAACATCCGTTTCTCCGCCCGCAATCATCTGGCAGGCACCGTACAGGAAGTGCGAAAAGGGGCGGTCAATTCCGAAGTCGTCGTCAAACTCCCCGGCGGCACGCCCGTTTCCGCCATCATCACCAACGAAGCCGTACTTGAACTCGCCCTGAAACCCGGCGCACCAGCCGCCGTACTGTTCAAGGCCAGTCACGTGATTCTTGGGGTGGCGGGCTGATCAGGGATCAGAGGTCAGGTGACAGGAATCAGGGATGTGTAGGGGCACGGCGCGCCGTGCCCCTACAGATTGCTGACAAAGCCATCTGGGAGCGCCGGCGTCCCCGCCGGCGGTTTTGAATTTGTTTTTGAACATCAATCCCGCCGCTCTGGACGGTGGTTGCCTCCATCCGTTCGTAGAAGCTTTCGAGCAGTTGCCCGTCATGCGGTTCAGATGACGGAACCTGCGCGGGCGACCATAGGTCGCCCCTACGAAAACCCCATCGGCGCATTATCTGCATCATTTTTCGTATGAATGATGCAGAAAACAAGTTGTTGATGGAGATTAATTTGCGTCATCAGTCAACGCCCGCCCCTTGTTTTTTCAAATGCGCCGCCAGCGCAGAATCCATGGTTGCCAGATGCTGCCGGAACCAGGCGGGGATGCCGTCGCGGACGTAGGTGCGCGCCAGACCGGAACGACCGCTTTGCAGGGCGCGTTGGAAAGCGCCCATTTCTTCCAATACCCGCCGATGTTCGCTGTTGTGTTCGCTGCGAGCGGGAAAGTGCGTGGCTTGCATGTTGGCGTCTTCGGCGGCGAAGTGGGCGCGGGTGTGTTCGACGAGCGCGGAAAAGCGGGCAGGAAAGGCGGCGGCGTCGGACGCGATGAGTTCGGCAACCTGGGTGACGAATTCACGATGGGTGACATCCATTTCCGGCACGCCGAGGGCGCTGCGCGCTGCATCCCAAACGATGGTTTCTGCACTCATGCGACCGCCTCTTGTTCCGGGTTTGCCCATTCGCCTGCCAGCGCGCGCCAGTCGGCGTCAATCACTTCCAGACCGATGCGTTCGCAGTAGCGTTTTTCCTTGGCGTTGGCATTGGGCAGCAGCGCCCATCCCGCCGGTTTGGCGGCGTCGTAGATGAAATCCGAGAGCAACATGCGTGTGGTGTCGCGGTTCAAGCGAGCGCCGAGGACGAGGTAGGCGCGTCCCTTGCGGCGTTCCTTGACGTAGGGCGGAATGGCGAAGCCGCCCATGAGTTCGGTGATGTAGTCGACAAAGTCGGCGTCCGATGCAATCCAGTTGGCTTCCGGCATGGGCGTGCCGCAGGGTTTGAAGAGAATGGGGGCGGAAGGGTCGATGCTGGCGTCGTCTTCGCTGGCGGCGGCGTAGGTGGAACCATCATGGCGGTAGAGTTTGTAGCGGGTGCCGCCCTTGATGCGGGCGATGCCGGTGATGAGGGTGTGCGGGCGTTTTGCCATTAATTTTTGCAGACCGGTGTCGCGGTTGATGTCGATGATGTAGGGCAGGTTCAGGCTGGCGAGCCAGGCGTGCAGCGCTGCCGTGCGCCAGCCGGTGTCGGCATAGACGGCTTCGAGGCTGCGGTGGACGGCGGCGCGACCGCGTTTGAGTTCGATATTCATCGCGGCGCGGGGGAATTCGTACATCAGGCGGGGCGCCATCGGCTTGCCGCCGTTGATGGCGTAGATGAGTTCATCGCTGGTGGCGGGGATTTTGGCGCCGGTTTCAAGATGCGTGACATCGGCGAGCGCTTCGGCGCCGATAAAGGGTACGACGGCGCCTGTAGCGAGGGCGTCGCGCAGGGTCTGGAAAGTGCTCATGATGTTTCCTGTTCTCCTTCTGCCCCTCGGTCGCGGCGCGGCACGGTTTCCGGGTCGGCGATGATGGGGCGGTAGATTTCTACCCGGTCGCCCGGTTTCAAGGCGGCGGTGAGTTTGGCGAGTTTGCCGAAAATGCCGACTTTTTGCGTCTCCAGATCGAGGTGGGGAAATTTGTCCAGAATGCCGGAACGTTCGATGGCTTCCTGCACCGTGATGGTTTCCGGCACTTCGAGGTTGAGCCAGATTTGCTGGTCAGGCTCGGAATAGGCGACGCCGATTTGCATGGGTGGACTCCGGTTAATGCTTCTCTTCGGGCGAGGTTGCAGGGGCACGGCGCGCCGTGCCCCTACGCGAGGGGGGAGGGGACGGAATCGCGCTCCTTCGGGGCGGTGTTTTGTCTGGCTGCCAATTTGTTATCCAGCGCCCGTTTCCCCGCCATCAAAAATCCCAGCACGGCAAACGCGCCGGGGGGCAGAATCATCAGCAGGGCACCGCCGTGTGCGTGCACCTGCACTTCCAGAAAGGCGAAGCTTTCCCCCAGCAGTTGCGGGGCCTGGGCGAAGAGGGTGCCGCTGCCCAGGAATTCACGAATCAGACCAATCAGAGTGAGGGCGAAGGTAAAGCCCAGACCCATCGCCAGACCATCCACGGCGGAAGCGCCGACGCTGTTTTTTGAGGCGAAGGCTTCCGCGCGTCCGAGAATGGCGCAATTGACGACGATCAGGGCGATGAACAAGCCCAACACTTTGTAGAGTTCGTGCAGCCAGGCGTTCAGCGCCATATCCACGACCGTGACCAGCGTGGCGATGAGGACGACGAAGACGGGGATCCGCACTTGTTCGCTTACAACATTGCGAATCAGCGCGACCAGGATGTTGGCGACGACCAATACCGCCGTGGTCGCCATGCCCATCCCCAGGCCGTTGGTGCCGCTGGTCGTCACCGCCGCCGCCGGGCAAAGCGCGATCATCTGCGCGAAGACGACGTTGTTATCCCACAGTCCGTCTTTCATCAGGGTTTTAAGGGAGGCGCTCATGGCGTTTCTCCGGACAGCGCCGCCTTGTGCGCCGCGAAAGTTTCCAGCCCGCCCTTGACCGCCTGCACCACGGCGCGCGGGGTGATGGTTGCGCCGGCGAACTGGTCGAAGTCGCCGCCGTCTTTTTTGACCGCCCAGCGCGCCCTGTTGCTGGCGTCCAATGCCTTGCCGTTAAAGCGCTGCACCCAATCGTCTTTGGCGATGTCGATTTTGTCGCCCAGTCCCGGCGTTTCCGTGTGTTTCAAAATGCGCACGCCGAGTACGCTGCCCGCTGTATCGACGGCCATCAGGATGACGATTTCTCCGCCGTAGCCCTTGCCGATGACCTTGAACACCACGCCTTTGATCTCTTGACCTTTGCGCGCCCGATAGACCCGCAGGGGTTTTTCCGCGCCGACGTTTATCTCGCCTGTATCTGCCAGCAGGTCGTTGTCGGCAAAACCTGCGGGCAGGACCTGCGCCAGCGAATCGCGCAAATCTCTGGCTTCGGCGGCTTCGATGGCGGATTTCGTGGCGCTGGACGCCCACGCCAGCGAAACGGAAGCCAGCAGCGCCGTGACGCCCAGCAGCAAGGGTTGATAAAGGGGATGCGCTTTTACTTTTTCAAAGTCCATTTCACGCTCCCTTGCCGGTCGTCGTCGTGCCAAGCGGACGCCCCGACCAGGTGCGCCCCAGAATGCGCGGCTTGAGATAGCGGTCGATCATCGGCGTGAGCGCGTTCATGAACAAAATGGCGAAGGCGACGCCTTCGGGATAGCCGCCCAGAGTGCGGATGATCCAGGTCAAAAGCCCGACGCCCAGACCAAAAACGAGTTGTCCCGCGCCAGTGATGGGCGAGGTGACGTAATCGGTGGCGATGAAAAACGCGCCCAACATCAACGCGCCGGAAAAGAGATGCGTACTGGCCGCCAGATAAGTTTCCGGCGCAAGCGCATGAGCGATGAGGGCGGGGATGAGCGCGCCCGCCAGCACGCCCGCCGGAGCTTGCCAGCGAATCACGCGGGCAATGAGCAGAAAAATGCCGCCCGCCAGAATCAGCAAGGCGGAAGATTCGCCCAGGCTGCCCGCGCGCACGCCCAGCCAGGAGAGCGGCGGCGCGTGCCCGGCGTTAAGCGCCTGCGCCAGACCGATGCCGCGCGCGAGTTCTGTTTTGGCGTAGCCCAACAGGGAGGCGCTGGTCATGGCGTCCGGCAGGGGCGTTTGCCCCAGGGTGATGTGCAGGGCGGCAATAAAATCCGGCGCGGGCAACGTGGTCAGCGGTAGCGGCGTCACCCAGGCGGTGAGTTGCAGGGGGAAGGAAATCAGCAACGCCACGCGCGCCACCATCGCCGGATTAAAGAGGTTTTGCCCCAGGCCGCCGAACACCTGTTTGCCGATGACGATGGCGATCAATGCGCCCAACACGGCAACCCACCACGGCGCCCACGGCGGCAGCGTCATCGCCAGCAGCCAGCCGGTCAGCAGCGCCGAGCCGTCGCCCAAGGTGCGGCGCGCGTCTTTTTGCCCCATTAAACGCAGACTCATGAATTCAAAGAACAGCGCGGAGGAGAGCGTCATCAGCCACAGGAAAAAGGCAGACCAGCCGTAGAGCCAGAAGCCGAACAAGGTGGCGGGCGTCAGCGCCGCCAGAACCAGCAGCATGGTGCGCCGGATTTCGCCGCCGCCGTGGGCATGTGGCGAGGCGAAGGCGCGGGCGGCAAGATAATCGGTTGTCACGCTGCGGCTCCTGCTTCGGTTGCGGTTTCGGCAGCCGCCGCAACCGCCGCTTTTGCGGCAGCGGCGGCTTCGCGTTCCGCCTTGCGGCGGGCGGCGACTTCGGCTTTTTCGCGCGCTTCCGCCGCCAGACGCGCATTGCGTGCCGTCACCAGTTTTTTGGCGGCGTCGGCACGTAGTCTGGCGCGGTCTTCCGCTGCCAGCGTGCCTTTGGCGTGGGCGAAATACTGCACCAGCGGAATATGCGATTGGCAAACATAGGCGCAGCAACCGCAGGCGATGCAATCCTTCAGCCCAAGTTTGACCGCGCCTTTCAGGTCGTCGCCCTGAATATGGCGTGCCATTTCCAGCGGCAGCAAACCCATCGGGCAGGCGCGCGCGCAGTGGCCGCAGCGGATACAGGATTCTTCCCGATGGTCGGCAACTTCCGCGCCGGACAGCGCCAGAATGCCGCTCGTGCCCTTGACCACGGGAACGCGCGCGTGCGGCAGCGACATGCCCATCATCGGCCCGCCCATAATCAGGCGGGCGGGGGCAGCGGCGAGTCCGCCCGCGAATGCCAGCACCTCTTCAACCAACGCGCCGAGCGGCGCCACGACATTGCCGGGCGTTTTCACCAATCCGCCATTGACCGTCAGCATCCTTGACACCAGCGGGCGTCCGAGCCGCACGACCTCATGCACCGCTTTGGCCGTGCCGACGTTATGCACCACCACGCCCACTTCGGCGGGCAGCGCGCCAGCGGGGATTTCCTTGCCGGTGAGCGTCTGCACCAACTGCTTTTCCGAACCCACCGGGTAACGCGCCGGAACGGGGCGCACGCGCACATCCCCGAAGGGCGCAGCGGCGGTTTGCATGGCGTGGATGGCTTCCGGCTTGTTGTTTTCGATGCCGACGATGGCCAACTTCGCGCCGGTCGCGTGCAGCATCAGGCGGATGCCGTCCACAATCGCTGCGGCTTCATCGCGCATCAGGCGGTCGTCGCAGGAAAGATACGGCTCGCACTCGCCGCCGTTCATGATCAACGTCGTCACGCCGGCTTTGCGCGAGGAAGACAGTTTCAGCGCGGAAGGAAAAGTCGCCCCGCCCATGCCGACCACGCCCGCAGCGGCGACGCGGCGACTGATTTCATCCGGTTCCAGCGCAAAAGGATCATCGCAGGCTTGTAGCGTTTCGCTCCAGGCGTCCTCGCCATCGGCTGCCAGCGTCACCGCCAGCACCGGTAAGCCCGATGGATGCGGCGCGGGAATTTCGCCGATTGCCGCAATCACGCCGGAAGTGGGCGCGTGAATGGCGGCGGAAACCACGCCCTGCGGCTTGGCGAGCAGCTCGCCTTTTTTCACCTTTTGCCCGACCAGCGCCGTGGGCAGGGCGGGCGCGCCCAAATGCTGCGCCAGCGATATGTACAAGCGTTCCGGCATCGGCATGACGCGCGTGGCGGCATCGGCGGCGGGACGCTTGTGGTCTTCCGGGTGGATGCCCCAGGAGATGCCGAAGAATTTTTCCATCAAACCCATGCTGTTCTTTCCGCGAATGAAGTCACGCAGTTGCCAACGCTTACCGCTGACGATGGTTTGGGCATCACCCAATGCGGCAGGGTGACGGGAACCGGATGGAGCAGAATCGCCTCGGTCGGGCAATGCGCGACGCAGGCGGCGCAGCCGGTGCAGGCTTCTTTCAGGACGTTGTGGATCTGTTTGGGCGCACCCAGAATGGCATCGGTCGGGCAGGTTTTAATGCAGCGACAGCAGCCGATGCATAAATCCTCGGCCACCAGCGCGAGTTTCGGCGCTTCGTCTGCCACGCCGGAAAGGTCGAGGCGGACGCCCAGTTTTTCCGCAATGGCGACAGCCAGCGCCTTGCCGCCAACCGGACAACAGGTGGCGGGGGCGGCACCACCGACCAGCGCCGTAGCAGCCCCCGAACAGCCGGGAAAGCCGCATTGCCCGCAGTTGGTGCCGGGCAGCAAGGCTTCCAGTTCCGCGACATTGGCATTGGCTTCGACCGCCAGAAAACGCCCGGCGATGCCCAGCGCCAGTCCCAGTGTGGCGCCCAGAATGGTCAGGCTGAAAATGGCGGTAAACATTTTTCCTCCTCAAACATTCAATCCGGAAAAACCCATAAAGGCGAGCGCCAGCAAGCTGATGGCAATAAAGGCGATGGGTGCGCCGGAGAAGGCGGCGGGCACCCGCGCCAGCGCAATTCGTTCGCGCATCCCGGCGAAAATCATCATCACCAGGGTAAACCCCAGGGCGGAACCGAAGGCGTAAAAAATGCTCCAGAAAAAGCCGTAGCTTTGTTGCACATTCAGGAGCGAAATACCGAGCACGGCGCAATTCGTGGTAATCAGCGGCAGATAAATGCCAAGCGATTGATACAGACCTGGGCTTGCCTTTTTGATGAACATTTCGGTGAATTGCACGACCGAGGCAATCACCACAATAAAGGCGAGAATCCGCAGGTAATCCAGCCCCAGCGGCATCAGCAGCCAATGTTCCAGCATCCAGGTCGCGGCGGCGGTGAGGGTGAGCACAAAGGTCGTCGCCATGCCCATGCCGATGGCGCTGTCCAGACTTTTGGAGACGCCCATGACCGGGCACAAGCCCAAAAACTTGATGAGCACCACGTTATTGACCAGCGCGGTAGAAATCAGGAGAAGGATGAGTGCGCTCATGACAAGGCGGCGTGCCGAAACAGGAATGAGCAACACATTGCAACTGCCATGCCAGCCCACTGCGACGCCTGTAAACCCCTGATTTGGCGCGGCAGGGCGCGCAGTTGCGCCAAATTGATGCGCCATGCCCCCGGCGCGATGTCGCAAAGGCGACAGAGTTTCTTGTGGGATAGCCGCCAAAATTTTCCACTGTGATTGCCACTGGCAGTGACTTCGGGTTGCCTCCGGCTTCAGAATCGCGCTACCATGTGATGCAAGATGATGAATGGTGATGAAAAATGAAGACTGTCCGCACAACGGTATCGCTGCCCCCTGAACAACTGAAGCGCTTGCAGCGAATGGCTGACGAACATGGGCTGTCTCTGGCCTGGCTCGTGCGTCAGGCGGTGAGCGAGTTTCTTGAGCGCGCCGAAAAACAGGGAGAGTTTCATCCTCTTGCCCCGACCGAGAAGGATGCGCTCTGATGTATACCCGCTATCAAAGCGGCTATATTGCACACGCCTTGTCGCTGGAAGGCATCAAGGCGCGCGCGCTGACCCGAACCATCGCCAGCGCCAGGGTGGACATGAACCCGCATCAGGTGATCGAACAGGCTGAACTCAAATTAACCATTTACGCTGCGAGCCGGGAGAAAAACGGCTTGGTGGCGCGTTTCGATGTGGAAGATGAGGTGTAAGGCGCCATGAACCAGCAAAATATAGAGACAACGACCGCCGTAGCATCAGAGACGAATACGGCTTTTTATCACGGCATCCGCGACACGCTTGCAGAAGCGCGAACCAAAGCCTGCGCCGCAATCAATTTTGCGATGGTGGAGGCGTATTGGGAGGTTGGACGGAGAATAGACGAAGCCGTCGGCGAACGCGCCGAGTATGGCAAAGGCTTGTTGCGGTACGTCGCAGGACGTTTGACGGCGGAGTTTGGCAAAGGATTTGATGAAAGCAGTTTGCGCCGGATGCGGCAGTTTTTTAACGTGTTTCCAATTCGTGCCACACTGTGGCACGAATTGAGTTGGTCTCATTACCGGCAGTTGATTCGCGTCGAAGATACCGCCCGACGTGAGTTCTACGGACGAGAATGTGTTGAGAGCAACTGGAGTGTCCGCCAGCTTGAACGCCAGATCAACTCCTTCTACTACGAACGCCTGCTGGCAACGCAAAAGAGCGGGCGTGACAGGGTAAGGGACGAGATTCAAACGCTGGAGCCGAAAACCGTGCCGGATTTTATCCTCAAAGACCCGTACATTCTGGAATTTCTGGATTTGAAGGAAAACCGGGATTATCTCGAACGCGAGCTGGAGCAGGCGTTGATTGACAGTTTGCAAGCGTTTTTGCTGGAGTTGGGCAAGGGGTTTTCCTTTGTGGCGCGGCAAAAGCGCATCACTTCTGACGGGGAGCATTATTATATTGATCTGGTTTTCTATAATTACATTCTGAAGTGTTTTGTACTCGTTGATCTGAAGACGGGCAAGCTGACGCATCAGGACATTGGTCAAATGGATTTTTACGTTCGGCTGTTCGAGGATAAAATCAAACAGCCGGATGATAACGCCACAATCGGTATTATTTTGTGTGCCGACAGGGATGAAAATGTTGTGCGTTATTCCGTGCTGGCCGACAACGAAAATCTTTTTGCGTCAAAATACAAGCTCTATCTTCCCTCCGAAGAGGAATTGAGGCGGGAACTGGAACGCGAACGGGCGCTTATCGAACAACAACAAAGAATGAACCGCGAGGAAGACTGAGCATGTCCAACAACCCAAAAACCAAACTCGAACTCACCTGGCCCGGCAAGGAAAACCGCCCCCGGCTGGAACCGCGCATTTTGCTGGTGCCGGATACTGCCATCCAACTGGGGCGCAGCATTGCAGCGTTACAGGTTGAATTTACACAGCATAACCCGTAGAAAACCCTGATTTGGCGCGGCAGGGCGCGCAGTTGCACCAAATTGATGCGCCATGCCCCCGGCGCGATGTCGCAAAGGCGACAGAATTTCTTGTGGGATAGCCGCCAAAATCAGGTATTCGGACACAGCGCGCCGTGCCCTCCGGCGGGAGATGTGTGGCTATGGGGCGTGGCACAAAACATGCTGAATACAAGTCATGAATACCGCGCCGACTTCTTTCCCTGCATCCCGATCACCCACGCGCCCGCGCGTCAGCCTGCCGCCGGAAATCCTGCGTCAGACCCTGATTGAAGCCGTGGTGGACGAAGCGCCGATGGCGTTGGCGTTGCTCGACGAGCGCGGGCGGGTGGTGCTCGATAATCAGGAATACAAAAAGCTCTACGCCGATCTGGCCACATCGGAACCCGCGCATCTGCTGCTGGAAACCGCCTTGCCGGATTGGCGCACCATGCTGCTGGGCACGCCGCAAGCAGAAGGCTTTCGCGCCCGCGAACTGCGGATCGACCGTCCCGGCGGCGCGGCGCTGCGCTGGTTTTCCTGTTCGCTCTTGCCGATTGCGAGCACGGACGTCGGCACGGACGCCAGCCCGGACGATGGCGCGAAGGCAAGCAAACGCTATCTGCTTCTGGTCGTCAATGATGTCAGCGCCCTGCGGCAGGGGCAGGAAAAGGCGCGCCTTGCCGCCCTGCGCGCGCTGCTGGCGGAAGAGGAACATGCGGAGGTGCTGCGCGAGAGCCTCTCCGCCGTGCTCTACCGACTGGAAGGGCCATTGAATGTGATGCGTTCCGCCGTCGGGATGCTCAACAATCGGGAACCCGCCATGTCGGGCGCGCTCGCCTCGGCGCTGGCGGAGGGGCGCGCCCATCTGGAAGAATTGCGCCAACTGATTCCGCCGGGCACCCGCGAGGCGGTCACGCCCTGCAATCTCAACGAAGTGCTGCGCGATGTGCTGGATGTATGCACCGCACGGATGCTGCAAAACGGCATCACCGTCAACTGGCGACCTGCCGCGACGCTGCCCGCCATTCTTGGGCGTCCCATGCAACTGCATTCGCTCTTCAAGGCATTGGTGGATAACGCCATCGACGCGCTCTCGCAACGCGGCTGGAAGCTGCGCGACATCAGCCTCTCCACCACGCCCGTCGACGATTACGCGCAAGTCGCCATTGACGACCGGGGGCCGGGCGTGCCCGCCGACTTGCGTCTCAAGGTGTTCGAGCCGTTTTTCACCACGCGCGGCCAGCACGGGCAACATCTGGGCACCGGGCTTTCCCGCGCCCTGCAAGTCGCCAGCGAACACGGCGGCACGCTGGAATTGCGCGACGCGCCCGGCGGCGGCTGCCGGGCGCTGGTCGAACTCCCGATTGGAAAAATCGGCAACAAGGGAGGGTTCGACGCATGACGCCTTCCGACGAAAATCCGGGGCACAGTCACGCCGCCACGCCAGGCAAATCCAGCGACATGGCGCTGTCGATGTGCAGCCCCGCCCAATGCGATACCCACTACCTGCGGTTGGCGCAGATGAAAGCCCTGTACAACGTCAGCCAGGTGCTTTCCCGCTCGCTCGACTACCGCGAAACCATCGCGGAAGTGTTGCGGATTCTGGACGAAGACGCCGGTTTGGGTCATGGTCTGGTCAGCGTGATCGAGCCGGATGGCAGCCTGTTGGTACAACTGGTGCACGGCGTGGAAGCCGAACAGTTTGAATCCGTGCGCTACCAACCCGGCGAGGGCATCATCGGCTATGTGCTGGAAAAAGACCGCGCCCTGATTTCGTCGCGCGTCGGAGATGACCGCCGCTTTCTCAACAAGCTGGGCGTCTACGACCCCAATCTGCCCATCATCGCCTTGCCCATCAAGGCGTCCGGCAGTTTGAAAGGCGTCTTCGTCGTCCAGCCCGAAACCGAAGACGACCCGCTCCTGGACGACCGCGCCCGCTTTATGGAGATGATCGCCAATCTGGTCGGGCAAAGCCTGCGCCTCTCCCTGCAAGTCGAACTGGACAAACGCTCGGTGCTGGAAGAGCGCGACCTGCTGCGCCGCGCCGTGCGTCATCAACACGGCTTCGACAGCGTGGTCGGGCGCTCCGCCGCCATGCGCCGCATTTTCGAGCAGGTGCGTCTGGTGTCGAAATGGAACACCACCGTCCTCATTCGCGGCGAAACCGGCACCGGCAAGGAACTCATCGCCAACGCCATCCACTACAACTCCCCGCGCGCTCGTGGCCAGCTGGTCAAACTGAACTGCGCCGCGCTGCCGGAAACCCTGCTCGAATCCGAACTCTTCGGACACGAGCGCGGCTCCTTCACCGGCGCAACAGGCGCCCGCAAAGGACGCTTCGAGCAAGCCGACGGCGGCACCCTGTTTCTGGATGAAATCGGCGAAATCTCCCCCGCCTTTCAAGCCAAGCTATTGCGCGTCTTGCAGGAAGGCGAATTCGAGCGCGTCGGCGGCAGCCGCAGCATCAAGGTAGATGTCCGCATCATCACCGCCACGCACCGCGACCTGGAAGCCGCCGTCGATCGCGGCAATTTCCGCGAAGACCTGTTCTATCGCCTGAACGTCATGCCCCTCTACCTGCCGCCCCTGCGCGACCGCCCGGAAGACATCCCGGAAATCAGTCGTCATTTGCTCAGCAAAATCGGCAACGAGCAAAAACGCAAACTCACCATCAACGACGCCGCCCTCAGAAATCTGGCGCACTACGAATGGCCGGGCAATGTGCGCGAACTGGAAAACTGTCTGGAACGCGCCGCCATTCTCTCCGAGAGCGGCGTCATCGACGTGAGCCTGATCCGCTTCCCGCAACGCGAGCGTGTGGCGCTGCGCCCCCACAAACCAGAACGCCCGCCAGCGGACATGGCGGAAAGCAGCCGCCACAACCCCGAACCCGCCGCAGCGGAAGACGCAGAACCTTCCGAGCGTGGCCGCATCATCAGCGCCCTGGAACAGGCAGGCTGGGTACAAGCCAAAGCCGCACGTTTGCTCAACATGACCCCGCGCCAGATTGCTTATCGCATCCAGACTTTGAATATCGAGTTGAAGCAGATTTAGGCGACAATTTTCAAATCCGGCTTGATGTAGATACTGTGCACGACCGTCGGGGCACGGCGCGCCGTGCCCCGACATAACAACCCCTTCATTCCCTTCCGCTGTTCACCTTGCGTCAAATCGTTATCGCGTATAAAGTTGTCTCAATCTATACGCCTTAACGAATAAAATGCCCAAAACCCAATCGCCATCCCGCCTGCACAGCCCGCGCAACCCGCAAACGCTCGCCGCGTTGGGCAAGCAGTTACGTCATGTCCGCGAGGCGGCGGGCTTGGCGCAGGGGCGGGTGAAAGACATGCGTCAGGGCACGGTCTCCAAAATCGAGAATGGTCTGGAAGTGACGCTGGACAGCTTCATTACCTACGCCACGTCACTTGGTCTGGAAATCGCGCTGGTGCCCATCGGACAGGCGGTCTTGTTTCAGGCGGGGCGGACTGCAAACCGCCCTGCCGCCGTAGACCTTCTGGATGAATTTGATGATCTGAGGGATGCAAAATGAGCAGCGTGCAATCTCTGGAAATTCGTCTGGGGGAGGTGCGGGTCGGGTATCTGACGCATTACCCGGACGAGAAAACGATTTTTTCCGTTGATGAAGCGTACATCGGCATGGGTTCCACGCGCCCCGTTTTGTCGCTGTCCCTGTCACGCCCCGGAGATGAAGCCTCAACCGAGGCGCTTCTGCGTGATGAGCGCCACAAGTCTGCATCGGTCAAAGCGCCGCCATTTTTCTCGAACCTGCTCCCTGAAGGCGGTCTGCGAACCCGCATCGCGCAAAGCCTTAAAGTTCATGAAGAGCGCGAATTTCTGCTGCTGGCGGCGCTTGGGGCTGACCTGCCCGGCGCGGTCATTCTGAATCCCGGCGATACGCCGGAACATCTGCGTTTCAGGCGGGGCGCATCAGGCGCAGCCGCCGTTGATGAAGCGGCTCCGCTCAAATTCTCGCTCGGCGGGATGCAGATGAAATTTTCCATGCTGCGTCAGGGCGAGCGGTACACGCTCAACATGGGCACGCAATTGGGCAACTACATCGTAAAACCGCCCTCACGGGATTTTGCCGCCTTGCCGCGCGTCGAAGCGGCGACGATGGAAACCGCGCGTGCTGTCGGCATTGAGGTTCCAGAAGCGCTGTTGCTGCCGCCCGAACACATTGACGGTCTGCCCGACATGGGCGCTTATCCGCAAGGCGAGGCGTTTTACGCGATACGGCGGTTTGACCGTTCAGAGCATATGGAGGGTACCAAGGGCGGGCGTATCCACACCGAAGACTTCGCCCAGGTTTTCAACCTGCGTCCGTCGCAGAAATACGGGCGAGTAAATTACGAAATGATTGCCCAAACGCTGCTGCGCTACGCGGGCGGTTTATCCGACCTGAAAGAAATGGCGCGCCGCCTTGCCTTTAACGTGCTCATCGGTAACGGTGACGCGCACATCAAAAACTGGTCGCTCATCTACGATACCCCGACGCGCCCACGCCTTGCCCCCGCCTACGACCTCGTTTCCACGGTGGCTTATACCACGCATGACCACTCGATTGCCCTCAACATGGCGGGCGTCAAACGCTTCGATGCGATAACGCTGGACACCTTCGCCACCCTGTTCGCCCGGATTGGGCTGCATGAGCGGATTCAGGAAGAAATAATGGAAGAGGTGCGCGTTACGGTTCAGCGGGTGAAGGAGGCTTGGGAAAACAGTTTTGTGGCGGCGGGGGTGCCGGATGATTTGATACGGAAGGTCGAGGCGCACATCAGGGGGATTGCGTTGGGTTGGGAATGCGCGTGAACATAGGGCGAATGGTGGAAGGCACTGCGCTTTTCCACCCTACATGATCCGCGCTATGCTTGCTGCGGGGTTAGAGATGTGTTTTGACGTAGCTTTCATAAAATGGGGATGCCTTCATTGGCTTAATTGCCCAAAGATACTTGGCGCCGCTGCGTTTTCCGAGAACGCAATCAAGCTTGTCGAGGCTGTAGTGATGGTTCTCAAATCTTCGCCGTTCAAACTGCTTATTCCACAGCGGAGCAGTACCGAACCGCTCACCAAAGCGTTGCAGAAGGGCTGCCTCGGTGTCCAAATATGTGTTCTCCTGATTCTTTACCCGTGGGGTTGCAACGCAAACTTGAAAGTTAAAATCACCAACAAGCTCTTCTAGTTTACGAGCCCATTTTTTATGGGAAATGATTCTGTTTCCAAAGTTACCCTCGCCGATGTAAACAGTGGGTGACTCTCCTTTTGGATAGCTAATAGCAAAATTGCCGGCGAGTCGAATCACATAAACACTTCGATCCAATCTGTTTACCAAAGCGCCATGATCAATTAAGCGTGGGCGAAGCACTTTCCCCCATGTTTCATCAGGATGCCAATCAACACATGTCCAGCTAAGGGGTACAGTAACGATGGTCATTGGAAATCTCTAACATTCAGTAGACACCTCTGAAAGTGTATAACCCAGAAAAACCAACACAAGTCGTTGATTGGTCTTGTGTCTGAAGCAGCGCAGTATACAGACAGCACAAAGCTATGTCTATTGGAAGTACCGCTGCATCCTCCCCCACGATAAACAACATTGGAGATGAAGCGACCTACCGCCCCAACACCCCCTTAACCCACTTCTGCTGTTCCCCCTGCCGACGTTGTTCCGTCAGGTACGCGATAACCCGCGTTTTGGCGTCTGCGAAGTTCAGGTTGATTTCGGGGTGGATGGTTTCGCAGAGGAGGAGGTGCAGGCCGATGGGGGATTCCAGTGGGGGGGAGCGTTCGCCTTCGGCGAGGGCGAAGGCGGTGGGGTCGAGTTCGGGGTAGAGTTGTCCGGGTTTGACGGCGCCGATGACGCCGCCATCCAGCGCGGTGGGGCATTGGGAGTGTTGGAGGGCGGCGGCGGCGAAGTCTTCGGGGGTTTTGAGTTCCGCGCGCAAGCGTTCCAGCAGGGTGAGGGCGGTCTGTTTTTGCGTGGGGGTGTCGAAGGTGATGAGGATGTGGCGAATGCGGCGGGTCTCCGGGCGGGTGAAAGACTCAGGATGCTGGCGGTAGTAGATTTCGGCGTCGGCGTCGGAGACTTCCGGCAGTTGCGCGGCGACCCGTTCGAGCACGGCTTCGATATGCAGGTCGCGGGTGATGGCGGCTTCCAGCGACTGTTCGCTCAAACCGTTGTGGCGCATGTCGTCCAGAAATTCACTGCGGGTTGGGTAACGCTTGCGGATTTCGGAGAGACGGGCGCTTAAGGTGGCGGGCGGCACGGCGACATTGGCGGCTTCGCGGCTGGCTAAAATGGCGGCTTCGATTTTTGCCTGATGACGGACGACTTTTTCCAGACGGGCGCTTTCCGTCCCGTTCAAGGAGCGGGGCGATTTTTTGAATAGCTCCAGCGCGAGCTTGAGTTGGAGATAGGGTTGCATGGTCATGGAACAGTCTCTTCCAGCGCGCTCTGGCGCTCCAGCATGGCTTCGGGAATCAGGAGCGCCCGACCGGGCAGGGTTGCAAAGTGGACGTGGTAGAAAAAGCCTGGTGTGGCGGTCTCGTTCGCGTCGTCGCGCACGACTTTGATGATTTCACCGACCTCGCCCGCCTGTACCAGAATTTCGCCATTGACTTTGAGGCTCATGCGGCTTTGCACTTTATCGCGGAATTCAAAGCGGCTCGGCGTCCAGGCTTCGGCGCTGTCGATGAGTTCTTCTTCGCGGCAGCCGACCATGCGATGGTCGGCATGGAAATGCACGGAGTAGATGATCTCGTCTTGCAGAAAAAAACCGATGTCGCGGATAACGCCGACGCTGCCGCGCCGCACGAGCAGGTCGCCCATGTTCGCGCCGGGAAAGGTGCCGTCGTCGCGCACATTGCGGACGATGCGGACTTCATCGTCGATTTGCCAGCGCGGGTTCATTGAAACACTTTATCCAGAGAAACGAAGGTGGACATGCCGCCTTCCGGCGTTGGCACGTTCTGGAAGACGGCGAATACTTTTTCCGTCAGGGCGTCGGATTTTGTGAAATCCTCATAAGCCTGCGCCAGCCATTTCTGGTAAATGGCGCGTCGTTCGGCATCGTCCGTCGGCATGTCCTTGGCGTGACGGTGCAGATAATCGTGAAAGCGTTGCAGGATGTGCAGCCGATTGACGTGCACGACCGTGGCTGCGTAGGGCACCTCGAAATAGTCGAGAAAGTCTTCGGCAGAGACGAGTTCCCGCAAGGCTTCGTCCAGAGTCAGGTCGGTATTCATGGTCATCATTCCTTAAAGCGGAGAGAGGGGCGTGGTTGTAGGGGCACGGCGCGCCGTGCCCCTACGGCGGGCAAATGTTCGAGAGGATGATGGGTTGTAGGGGCGCTTCGCGAAGCGCCCCTACGGTGGGCGAACGAATACATCTCCCTAACCCTCCCCCACGAGAGGAGAAGGAACTGATGTTTCGAGTAATTCCCGTAAATCGGCATCTTCCGGCGGGCGTTTGGCGGCGATGACGAAGGCGCGCACGGCGGCAACCAGGCCTCGCGCCGTGGCTTCGTCGAGCAGGATGCCGAGCCGCGCATAGATGGAGCGTACCGCCCTGTGCCCGGAGTGTTTGCCGAGGACGATGCGGTGGCTGCGCCCGACTTCCGCCGGATCGAAGCCTTGATAATTGCGCGGGTCTTTCAACAAGCCATCGACATGAATCCCGGCTTCGTGGGTAAACACGCCGGAACCGACGATGCTTTTTTGCCAGGGCACGGGGCGACCGGCGGCGTGGGCGACGCGCTCGGAGAGTTGCGGAAAGCCTTTGAGATTGACGCCTGTCGTGCCGCCGTAGAGTTTTTCCACGCCCAGCACCACTTCTTCTAACGGGGCGTTGCCCGCGCGTTCGCCCAGGCCGTTGACCGTGGTGTTGACGTGGCTGGCGCCGGCGCGAATCGCCGCCAGCGTGTTGGCGGTCGCCAGCCCCAGATCGTCGTGGGCGTGCATTTCGATGTCCAGAGCAGAAGCGCGGGTGAGGCGGGTGATGATCTCAAACAGGCGAAAGGGTTCCATGATGCCCAAAGTGTCGGCATAACGCAGGCGCACCGCGCCCGCTTTGGCGGCGGTCTCGGCAATGGCGAGCAGAAAATCGGGATCGGCGCGCGAGGCGTCTTCGCAGCCGATGCAGGCTTCCAGCCCCATATCGCGGCATTGCGCGATGTAGTCGGGCAGCATCGTTAAGAGCCAGGCGCGGTCTTTTCTCAACTTGTGCGCCAGATGCTGGTCGGAGGCGGGGATGGAGATGTCCACCCGCGCCACGCCCAAATCGGCGCAGGCGGCCAAATCTTGCGGGTGCATCCGGCACCAGACCATCAGGCTGGCGGATAAGCCCAGACTTGCGACGGCGCGGATGCTCTCCTGTTCCTCAACGCCCATCGCGGGAATGCCGACTTCCAGCTCCGGTACGCCAATGGCGTCCAGCCCTTTTGCGATGGCAAGTTTCTCTTGCAGCGAAAACGCCACGCCAGCGGATTGCTCGCCGTCGCGCAGGGTGGTGTCGTTGATGATGACCGGGTTCATGGTGTGCTCGCTTTAACAAGGTTTAATGCTGTTTAGCAAGGGCAATGCCAGATAAAAATCTCTATAAATTCAATAGTTTGAAAGAGGGTGGGGATAGTCTGTGCGAGATGCGCCCTGTTCATTCCGGCTTTATGTCGGGTTTACGACAAGGCGGCGGCAATAAAACCATATCGTCATGATTCCATTGGCTTTTATGCTTTGGCACGGCGCTTGCTGAATGGGGACATCACCCTGACTCACAACGGAGCGACAAAATGATTAATCTCACCCCCAATGCCGTCAAAGCCATCCAGCGGTTCATTCGTGGTTCGGAAAAGCCCGTCATCGGGTTGCGGCTGGTGATTTCCGGCGGCGGCTGTTCCGGCTTTCAGTATGGAATGCGTCTGGAAGAAACGCGAGCCGAAGACGATGTGGAGCTGGAAGTGGAAGGCATCAAGCTGCTGGTCGATCCCTTCACGCACCCGATGATGGATGAAGTGAACATCGACTTTATCGACAGCCTGACGCACACCGGCTTCAAATTCGACAATCCCAATGCCGCCGCCAGATGTTCCTGCGGTCAGTCTTTTTCGCTGTAAGGAGCATTTGTCATGTGGGAATATTCCGACAAGGTACGCGAACACTTTTTCAACCCGCGCAATTCAGGCCCCCTGGAAGCAGCCAACGGGATTGGTGACGTGGGTTCCATCCAATGCGGCGACGCCCTGCGCCTGATGCTGAAGGTCAACCCGGATACGGAAACCATCGAAGACGCGCATTTTCAGACCTTCGGCTGCGGTTCCGCCATTGCGTCTTCTTCGGCGCTGACCGAAATCATCAAGGGCATGAGTCTGGACGATGCGCTCAAGGTTTCCAACCAGAATATCGCCGATTATCTGGACGGGCTGCCGCCGGAGAAAATGCATTGCTCGGTAATGGGGCGCGAGGCGCTGCAAGCCGCCATCGCCAATTACCGGGGCGAAAAATGGTCGGATGACCACGAAGAGGGCGCGCTGGTCTGCAAGTGTTTTGCCGTCGATGCCGTGCTGATTGAAGACGTGGTGAAAGCCAATAACCTGAACACGGTGGAAGAAGTCACTTTTTACACCAAGGCGGGCGGCGGTTGCGCCGCCTGTCATGAAGGCATCGAGGAGATTCTGGCGAAGATCAAGGCGGAACGCGCAGGTCCCGGCGAAGTGTCGCCGCCCTTGAAACCCCTCGCCCCCAAACCTGCCGCCGCGCCAAAACTGACGCTGGTGCAGCGCATCAAGAAAATCGAAGAAGTGCTCGAATCCATCCGCCCCATGCTGATTCGGGATCACGGCGATGTGGATCTGGTGGAAGTGCAGGGGCGAAACATCTACGTCAATCTCAAGGGGGCCTGCTCCGGCTGCATGATGGAAGCATCGACGCTGGGCGGCATCCAGCAGAAATTGATTGAGGCATTGGGGGAATTGGTGCAGGTGCTGCCGGTTTCTTATATGCCTGCCGAGGCGTAGGGGCACGGCGCGGCGCGCCCCTGCAACCCCCCCTCCCACAAAGGGAGAGGGGAGAAAAATTGACCCAACCGAGACCCCATCATGGAACCCATCTATCTGGACAACAATGCCACCACGCGGGTAGACCCCGCAGCGGTGGAAGCCATGCTCCCTTTCTTTACCGAGCATTTCGGCAATGCCTCTTCCATTCACGCCTTCGGCAGCAAGGTCGGGCAGGCGCTGAAACAGGCGCGGCAACAGGTGCAAACGCTTTTGGGGGCGGAACACGATTCGGAAATCATCTTCACCTCCTGCGGCACGGAATCCGATTCCACCGCCATTCTCTCCGCGCTGCGGGCGCAGCCGGAGCGCAATACGGTAATCACCACCGTGGTCGAACACCCGGCGATTCTCTCTTTATGCGACTGGCTGGAAAAAGAGGGCTATATCGTCCACAAGCTCAAGGTGGATAAAAAAGGTCGCCTCGATCTGGACTTGTACAAATCCCTGCTGCATGACGGCGTGGCGATGGTTTCCGCGATGTGGGCGAATAACGAAACCGGCACACTCTTTCCGGTCGAAAAAATGGCGGAACTCGCCGCCGCCAAAGGCATCATGTTCCACACCGACGCCGTGCAGGCCGTGGGCAAAATTCCCATGTCCTTAAAAGACAGCAAAATCGACATGCTTTCCCTCTCCGGCCACAAGCTGCACGCCCCCAAAGGCATCGGCGTACTCTACCTGCGCCGGGGCTGCCGCTTCCGCCCGCTTTTGCGCGGCGGACATCAGGAACGCGGTCGCCGCGCCGGAACGGAAAATTCACCTTCCATCATCGCGCTGGGCAGAGCGGCGGAACTGGCGTTAGAACATCTGGATTATGAAAACACCGAAATCAAACGCCTGCGCGACAAGCTGGAAAAAGGCATCCTCGCGCAAGTCACGCACGCCTTTGTCACCGGCGACATCACCAACCGCCTGCCCAACACCTGCAACATCGCCTTTGAATACGTGGAAGGCGAAGCCATCCTGCTGCTCCTGAACAAAATGGGCATCGCCGCCAGCTCCGGCTCCGCCTGCACCTCCGGCTCGCTGGAACCCTCGCATGTCATGCGCGCGATGGGCATCCCCTACACCGCCGCGCACGGCACCATCCGCTTCTCGCTCTCGCGCTACACCACGGAAGCCGAAATCAACCATGTCATTGAAGCCGTGCCGCCCATCATCGCGCAATTGCGGAAACTGTCGCCGTACTGGAAGGAAAACGGCCCGGTGGAAAACCCGGAAGAAGCGTTTGCGCCAGCGTATGCGTGACGGGTGTCAGGTGTCAGGGATCAGGTGTCAAAACCGATAAACCTCGCGTTGGAGCGTGTGGATGAGCGCAGCGGCGTGGCAATCCAGACCGATGGGAGACAAGCTGCGTCGCTCCGCTCCTCGCAATGACGCGATTACCCTGCATTCGCGGGAGGTTTGGGGTTCGCAGGGGGGGCACGTTTCATGTGCCCGACATCAGCATCATAAGTTGGGAAAGCCGCGCAGCGGACGCTTTCCGGGAGCGATGACGTCTCGCCATCGCATCACAATGCGTCAAAGCGCGGAAGATGAGCAAGCGGGTGGCAGCGGGGTTCGACGAAGCGAAGCGACGGCAAAAGCCGCAGCGCCTTCCACCATTCGGCGGTTCATCGCGCACCATCGCTCATTTGTCGACTTTTGACGGCGTTGCGCGGACACAGGTTTGAGGTGGATAACGCTGCGCTCATCCACCCTGCATATCCGGGCTACTTGCTATTTTGATTTTACCAATATCAAGGATAGCCCCCTTTAATGGCAGCATAAATAAACGTCAACCCGACAATTATTCCGGAAAAAGAACTCATTCTTGTAAATTCTCCACTGATTAGTGTTCGTATTGCAACATACAATATTACCCCACCAAATAATGCAGACACGAACCTGACCAACATTTTCCTCATAACAAATCACCGCAGGAAATATGGCAATACAAATAACCTGTCGTCTGAAAAGCAAGCGTAGCACGGACATCCGTAGGGTGGAAAAGCGCAGCGCCTTCCACCATTGGACTTGCCAGCACGAGCAGCAGCCACCACAGCGTTTGACCGATGTTCGCGCACAAACGCCCTGTGGCGGATAACGCTGCGCTTACCCACCCTGCGCACCGCCATTCTGCTTCACAATTAATGCATATAGAATACATCATTGGCACCCACACTGACTTTGTTGCCAGCGAGCATATCACAGTAGGATGGCAGCGGGGTTCGACGAAGCGACGGCAAAAGTGTAGCGCCTTCCACCACCCGACTGACCAGCACGAAGAACAGAGCGACGAGATTGCCGCGTCGCTACGCGCCTCGCTTTTGACGCAGTTGCCCAACCTACAACCCCGAATACGCGATTTCCGGGTGCCATGCAGGGCGGGAGAAATGCAAGGACGGGGTGGATTGCTCGCCCAGAATATCCTGCATGAGTTGCAAAAATCTTCTGGCGGCATCTTCTATGTCGGTTTCATTATGCAAAAACAGGCAGTCGTCGGGGAGATTGTCCTGATATTTTCCGGCGCGTTCCAGGCGCTGGGCGATTTGTTCCGCGTTTTCGCGTCCGCGTGCGACCAGGCGTTTTTCCAGCGTTTTACGGGTCACGAGCAGGCAGACGGGAATCAGGCGTTTGCCATATTTTGCCTTTGCCGTTGGCAAATATTCCCGCGAACCATTCACGACCACCCAAAACCCGTACTGTAGCCAGTTATCCACTTCCGTGCCGATTGCGTAAGCGTCGCCGTGCGCCTGCCAGTCCAGCGAGAATAATCCGCGCTGACGCCTGCCCTGAAATTCCGCTTCGCTTAAAAAAACATGCTGTTCATCGTCCCGCTAGTTGACGGGGCGGGTGATGTAGCGATGCGCGATGAGCAGATTTTTAGCGTCACTTTGGCGAAGGGCGGTGAGCAAACTGTCTTTGCCGGCGCCGGACGGCCCCATGAGGTAGATTAACGCGCCTTGCATCAAAAGACCCTCCTGCCCTGTTTCCAGACCTGATGGATGAGGGGGTGCCCGTGATGGGCGCGCACCTGAATCAAATCGGCGAAAAGCCCTGCCTTGATTTCGCCCCGGTCGCATAAGCCCACGGTTTCCGCCGGCGTTTTGCTGACGGTGCGAATCGCTTCCGGCAGAGAAAAACCCACGTCCGGCTCCGTGAGTTTCATGGCGGCGGCAAGCAGGCTTGAAGGGTAATAATCGCTGGAGAGAATATCGAGCACGCCCTCTTTGGCGAGATGGCTGGCTGCGATATTGCCGGAATGCGAGCCGCCGCGAATGATGTTGGGCGCGCCCATCATCACTTTCAGCCCCTTCTGGTGCGAGGCGCTGGCGGCCTCCGCCGTGGTGGGGAATTCCGCAATCGCCATGCCCAGGCCAATGGATTCGTGAACATGCGCCGCAGTCGCGTCGTCGTGGCTTGCCAGCGGCACGTTCTGGCGGGCGCAGTGGGCGGCGATGGCTTTTCTCTGGCGGTCGCTGTTATTCTGGGCGTTTCTGATCTGACGGTGCATCAGTTCATCCATTTCTTCGGCGTTCAGCGAATACTTGCCCATGTAGTAGGTGCGGTATTTGTCAAATGAATTGCATTGAATTGGGTGAAATTTTGTGCATAATTAATGTGTGCGGTGTTGAATGCGGGGCATCATTCCACCATTGAAGATTATGAGCGAACATCGGGCTGATGGTGGAAGGCGCTTCGCTTCGTCGAAACCCGCTGCCACCCTACATGTCCGGGCTACTTGCTGCGCGTTCCAGGCGCAGGGCGATTTGTTCCGCGTTTTCGCGCCCGCGTTTGAGAAGGCGTTTTTCCAGCGTTTTACGGGTCACGAGCAGGCAGACTGGGAGCAGGCGTTTGCCATATTTTGCCTTTGCCGTTGGCAAATACGCCCGTGAGCCATTGTAAATTTTGTATCATCCTGCACCAATGCAACGATAGCTCGTGGGAATCACCAAGCCATCGTGCGCACGGATGAAGAATTCAATGCCCCAACTCCACTTTTCTTCTTGTTGGGACTTGCCCAACCAGACGCGGGTGAACCATCCAACATCGGTTGCCAGCGTGTCTGGCGTAATTTCCACCTGTACAGAATTGCGACCGTCCGGGTCATTCAGTTCCGCCAGAAACCCACTCAGATAGTCTCCGAGCGTGGCATCCAAAAAATCTGTGCCTACTCCATGACAGGAGCTATCAACATTCAGAGGCACTTTTGCGCTCAAAAACATCGCCCCAATGACGCTTTTAGCGGTTGGAGGCAGAACAGTAACCTGAATATCTGAAACAGGGGGTTTGATTTCTTTGGGTTGTGCATCAGCACAACCCACAAGCATGAATACAGCACTACTGATGAGACAAAAAAGTCTCTTCCAAAATAATGGCATCATGTCGTACTCCTGTGCGGCAGTGTTCCCCAAAACATGGTGTTATGTGGGGATGGGTAATGCCTCCCAAACTCAACAGGAGTTTGGCTTACAACCTTGTCGCCAGTATTGGAGTAATGCCAGATTCTGCGTAAACTTCCACAGAATATTCCAACGTGTTTTTTGGGCACGTTATTCATACTTTTCTGATTAAGATTCACACCCGCTCCATTTGTAATGAAAACCAAACCAAAACTGACACTTTCATCTATATCCACCCATTTCCCGACTTTAGTACATTGTGCAAATAATTCTTGGACACGAATGTTGGCTCCCTGCTCAGTGCTATGTATTTGTTTTGTGCACGTTTCTCCAAAATCCAGTCCTAGAACATGACTAACGAAATGAGCGCAATGGTTTAGGGCATTACTCGTATAGCCGACCTTACAAATATCTTTGATATTTTTCCCTAAGTATTCGTTTAGTGCTGCTTCCGTGATAGTTGTAGCAGGAGCTTTTTCAACTTTTTCCACCGGTCTTAACACGACCGCACAAGGGTCATAAGCCCCAAGGGGGAATTTGCGGAAAGGATCAGACAGGTAGCGCCATGTTTCACTATCCATCCTGATAACCCCATCCGGCGCAAACATGAAATTCGACTGGTATGTGCGAATAGCATGGGTTGTAAACATGTCACAGTGCCCATTTATAGCGCCACTATAGAATCCCAATTTCTTCAATTCAGTTTGTACGTTTTTAACGTCATTCTGAAAATTTTGACCGTTGGCTCCAACAGAACCCAGAAGAGAAAAATTTGTCATGATGCACTCCTTTCAATGGATGCTGCCCTAAAAGTCAGCATTCCTTGTTGCCCTTGATGTCGAAACTACCCGTTACCGTGCCACCACTGCTGCCTTGCTGATTTTGCACCACATACTCATGAGAGACTTTGGAGAAAGCGATACTGACAGTTTCCCGAACGCGCTCCTTGGCGCGTTCTCCTGTAGCGCGCACTCCGCTAATAATGACATCGGTCATGGTAATCTTGAGATATTCAAGTGGATTGCCACCAGCCTTGCGTACTGTAAGCAAGACTTCAGGGATGTGTTTGCCGATGAGACAATATTTCATCAGATTGGGCGAAGCACGATCCGTCCAATGTAAAAAGGTCAAATCCTCGACGGTAGCCTTACCTGCACCGCCTCCTGATCCATTATGCATATTGGATTCCTGGTTCATGCCCCAGTTCCAGCCTAACACCTCAATTTCACCTTTGTGTGAGGCATCTTGAGACTCGCCTTCGATGCCACTAATTTTCAGAAAAATGTCTTGCGCCACAACTTTCCCCTTTCGCACGAGGCAAAAATCAGATGTCGTACTTTATGCGGGAAGATTTACTTTGTAAACAGGAAGAACAGGGCAATCGCATGAATTTTTTGCCATCACAGAACCTGCGCGGTTTTTTCGCGCAGGTTCTGTGGAATACAGGCGTTATTCATGCGTGAGAGCACGCCTGACACATCCTACAACCCCGAATACGCGATTTCCGGGTGCCATGCAGGGCGGGAGAAATGCAAGGACGGGGTG
Source organism: Betaproteobacteria bacterium (assembly GCA_025997045.1). GTDB lineage: Bacteria > Pseudomonadota > Gammaproteobacteria > Burkholderiales > Rhodocyclaceae > WRNU01. Next base: position 27,949 of record BNUB01000002.1, on the reverse strand, counting down.
GATTGCTCGCCCAGAATATCCTGCGTGAGTTGCAAAAATCTTTTGGCGGCGTCTTCGATGTCGGTTTCATTATGCAAAAACAGGCAATCGTCCGGGAGTTGTTCCTGATATTGCTCTGCGCGTTCCAGACGCAGGGCGATTTGTTCCGCGTTTTCGCGTCCGCGTGCGACCAGGCGTTTTTCCAGCGTTTTACGGGTCACGAGCAGGCAGACGGGAATCAGGCGTTTGCCATATTTTGCCTTTGCCGTTGGCAAATATTCCCGCGAGCCATTCACGACCACCCAAAACCCGTACTGTAGCCAGTTGTCCACTTCCGTGCCGATTGCGTAAGCGTCGCCGTGCGCCTGCCAGTCCAGCGAGAATAACCCGCGCTGACGCGTGCCCTGAAATTCCGCTTCGCTTAAAAAAACATGCTGTTCATCGTCCCGCGAGTTGACGGGGCGGGTGATGTAGCGATGCGCGATGAGCAGATTTTTAGCGTCACTTTGGCGAAGGGCGGTGAGCAAACTGTCTTTGCCGGCGCCGGACGGCCCCATGAGGTAGATTAACGCGCCTTGCATCAAAAGACCCTCCTGCCCTGTTTCCAGACCTGATGGATGAGGGGGTGCCCGTGATGGGCGCGCACCTGAATCAAATCGGCGAAAAGCCCCGCCTTGATTTCGCCCCGGTCGCATAAGCCCACGGTTTCCGCTGGCGTTTTGCTGACGGTGCGAATCGCTTCCGGCAGAGAAAAACCCACGTCCGGCTCCGTGAGTTTCATGGCGGCGGCAAGCAGGCTTGAAGGGTAATAATCGCTGGAGAGAATATCGAGCACGCCCTCTTTGGCGAGATGGCTGGCTGCGATATTGCCGGAATGCGAGCCGCCGCGAATGATGTTGGGCGCGCCCATCATCACTTTCAGCCCCTTCTGGTGCGAGGCGCTGGCGGCCTCCGCCGTGGTGGGGAATTCCGCAATCGCCATGCCCAGACCAATGGATTCGTGAACATGCGCGGCGGTCGCGTCGTCGTGGCTTGCCAGCGGCACGTTCTGGCGGGCGCAGTGGGCGGCGATGGCTTTTCTCTGGCGGTCGCTGTTATTCTGGGCGTTTCTGATCTGGCGGTGCATCAGTTCATCCATTTCTTCGGCGTTCAGCGAATACTTGCCCATGTAGTAGGTGCGGTATTTGTCGAGATTGACGAACTGACGTTGCCCCGGCGAGTGATCCATGATCGAAACCAGCGACAGGCGCGGGTTAGCCGCCAGACGTTCAAAAACATCCTGCGTTTCAGGATGCACCACTTCGCAGCGCAGATGCAGGTGATGCTCGGCGCGGGTCAGGCCGTTTTTTTCGGCTTGTTCGATGGCATCCACCATCGGGGAGAGTTTGGCAAGCCTTTGACCACGCGGATTGATGTCGCCAATGGAGATGGCGTCCAGCACGGTGGTGATGCCCGACGCGATCACTTGCGCGTCGTGGGTGATGACCGCCGACAGCGAAGGCCAGTCGACGCCGGGGCGCGGCGTCATGTGTTTTTCCAGATTGTCGGTATGCAATTCGATCAAGCCGGGCATCAGGTAATCGCCTTCGAGGTCAACGGCTTGCGGCAGGGCGCTTGGCTTGTCGTCCAGATCGGTAATGCGTCCGTCGCGCACCAGCACCGAGCCATGAAACACCTGGTCGGCGGTCACGACGCGGGCATTGGTTAAAATCATTTCGTCAGACATGGTTGATTTCCTCGCTTTCCATATCAAGCAGACGGCTGGCAACTTTTGTACGCGCTTTTTCATCGTGGAAAATCCCGATGAGCGCGCTGCCTTCCGCTTTGGCTTCTTCAATCAGTTCCAGCACGACCCGGCGGTTGGTGTCGTCCAGTGAGGCGGTGGGTTCATCCAGCAACAAGGCAGGCCAGTTCACCATGAAGCCGCGCGCGATATTGACGCGCTGCTGTTCCCCGCCCGAAAAAGTGCCGGGCGCAAGCGACCAGAGCCGTTCGGAGATGTTGAGACGAGCAAGTAATGTCTCTGCCCTTCTTCTGGCGTGGGCGGCGGGAATGCCGCGCAGCAGCGCGGGTTCCATGACCACCTCGATGGTGGGAACGCGCGGGATCACGCGCAAAAACTGGCTCACGTAACCCAGGGTGTGCCGCCTGACCGCCATGATTTGCCGTGGGTTTGCGCCCACGAGTTCGAGCCAGCGGTTATCGTGTCGCATCTGGATGCTGCCGGTTTCGGTCAGATAATTGCCGTAGAGCATCCGCAGCAGGGTGGATTTGCCCGCACCGGAGCGCCCCGCCAGCACGAGGCATTCGCCTTTTCGTACCTCGAAACTGATTTCGCTCAACACGTTTAAGGTCACGTCGTGCTGTTGGTGCAAGACGAATTTTTTGGAGATTCCGGCAACCTTGATGATCGTATCCATAGCCTTATGCCTGTAAAACGGAAGACACCAGCAACTGGGTGTAGGGGTGCTGGGGGTCGTCGAGAATCTGGTCGGTCAGCCCCGTTTCGACGACGCGGGAGCGGCGCATGACCAGCAGGCGATCCGCCAGCAGACGCGCGACCGCCAGATCGTGCGTGACCAGAATCACGGCAAGATCGAGTTCGCGCACCAGACTTCGCAGCAAATCCAGAATGCGCGCCTGCACGGAGACATCCAGACCGCCCGTTGGCTCATCCATAAAGACGAGGCGCGGGCTTGAAACCAGATTGCGGGCGATCTGCAAACGCTGTTGCATCCCGCCGGAAAAAGCGCGGGGCGGGTCATCCACGCGGGCGGCGTCGATTTCCACCTGTTGCAGCCAGTGGAGCGCGGTCTCGCGCAATTGACCGTAATGGCGCACGCCTTGCGCCATCAGACGCTCGCCGATGTTGGCGCCGGCGGAGACCGACATCCGCAATCCGTCACGCGGGTTTTGTTCCACAAACCCCCATTCGGTACGCAGCAGTTGCCGCCGTCTGGCTTCTCCCGCCGCGTAAATATCCAGCCAGTTGGCGTTGTCCTCTGCGCTGTCCTCGGCATATTGGACGCTGCCCCTGTCCGGCGGCATTCGCCCGGAGAGCACGGAGAGCAGGGTGGATTTGCCGGAACCGGATTCGCCCACCAGACCCAGCACTTCGCCGGGGTAGAGGTCAAAACTCACATCCTGACAACCCTTCTCGTGACCAAAGAGCTTTGTGAGCTGATGCACCTTCAAGAGCGGCAGCGTTGATGACAGGGCGGCGTTTTCATCCGCAATCGACATGGGGTTTTTCAAGGCGAGATTCATGGGCGGCTTCCTGACGGTTGGGCGTGTTCCTGGCAATAGTCGGTATCGGAGCACACGTAATTGCGTGTGCCCTGATCGTCCATGATCAGTTCATCGAGATAGGTGTTTGCGCTGCCGCAAATCGCGCAAACGCCCTCTTGCCGCTGCGCCTCAAACGGATAATCTTCAAAATCAATGCTGACCACTTTGGTGTAAGGCGGCACCGCGTACAGCCGCTTTTCGCGCCCGGCGCCAAAGAGCATGAGCGCGGGACTCATGTGGAGTTTGGGGTTGTCAAAGCGCGGAATGGGCGAAGGGTCCATCATGTAGCGGTCGCCCACTTCCACCGGGTAGGCGTAGCAGGTGGCGATATGCCCGTGCGCCACGATGTCTTCATAGAGCTTGACGTGCATGACGCCGTAATCGGCGAGCGCGTGCAGGGTGGCGGTCTCGGTCTCGGAAGGTTCGATGAAGCGCAGCGGCTCTGGAATCGGCACCTGAAACACCATGATCTGCCCCGACTTTAACGGCGTCTCTGGAATGCGGTGGCGCGTCTGGATGATGCTCGCCTCCCCGGTGCGGGTCGTGGTGGCGACACGGGCGGTACGCTCGAAAAACGCGCGGATGGAAACGGCGTTGGTGGTGTCGTCCGCGCCCTGATCGATGACTTTCAGGATGTCTTCCGGCGAGAGAATGGCGGCCGTCACCTGCATCCCGCCCGTGCCCCAGCCATAAGGCAGCGGCATTTCGCGCCCGCCGAAGGGCACTTGAAAACCGGGGATGGCGACCGCCTTCAGAAGACCGCGCCGAATCATGCGCTTGGTCTCTTCATCCAGATAGGCGAAGTTGTAGCCTTCCGCCGCCCTTGTTGTTTTGTTGGTCATGGCGTCACCTGAAGCGGTTGGTGGTGCGTTGATGCGTCCTCGGTCGCGGCGTGTTTTTGCGCGTGCTCGGCTCGGAGTTTGCGAATCAGCCCCAGCTCCGATTGAAAATCGACGTAGTGCGGCAGCTTCAAGTGCGACGTAAAGCCCGCCGCCTCCACGTTGTCGCAATGCGCCAATACGAATTCTTCCTGCTGCGCGGGCGAGGTGATTTCCTCGGTGTATTCGTGCGCGCGCAGCGCGCGGTCGACCAATGCCATCGCCATTGCCTTGCGTTCCGCGCTGCCAAAGGCAAGCCCGTAGCCACGGGTAAATTGCGGCGCGATGTCTTTGCTGCCGACAAACTGATTGACCATTTCGCATTCGGTCAGGTCGATTTCGCCCGCCGGAACGGGAAAGTCGATTTCTTCCGCTTCCAGCCAGACATCCACCGTCCCCACCCGGATTTCTCCGGCAAAGGGATGGTTGCGCCCGTAACCGCGCTGCGTGGAGTACGCCATCGCCAGCAAAAATCCTTCGTCGCCGCGCGCCAGTATCTGCAATCGACTGGCGCGGGAAGACGGAAAAGTCAGCGGCTGGCGGGTGATGTCGGGAATGTCATCCTCGGTCGCCGCTTCTGCCGCCGCTTCCGTTTTCACCAACCCTTCTTCCGTCAGCAGATTCAGCACATGCGGACACGGCGCGGGGTCTTCCGCCGGATTTTCGGTAGACGCCAGCGGTTCGGGCAATTCGCCCGCCGCCAGTAGCGAAAAATCCAGCAGACGATGGCTGTAGTCGAAGGTCGCGCCCAGACGCTGCCCGCCGGGGAGGTCTTTGTAAATGGCGGAAACCCTGCGAGCGACCCGCATGGTCTCCGTCTCAAGCGGACTGCTGACGCAAAAACGCGGCAGCGTGGTGCGGTAGGCGCGCAAGAGAAAGATGGCTTCCACCTGATCGCCCGCCGCCTGTTTTAACGCCAACGCCGCGAGTTGTGTATCGTAGAGCGCGCCTTCATCCATGACGCGCGCAACCGACAAATGCATTTGCGCTTCGATCTGCGCGACCGATATTTCGGGCAACGCAGGATCGCCGCGACGCTTATGGGCGAGCAGACGATGCGCGTTCCTGATCGCCTTTTCGCCCCCTTTGACAGCGACATACATTTAAGCGCCCTCCAGAGCATAAGCGGGCGCCGTCTCGATGCGGGCGTTGATGACGCGCGTCGTGCGCGGCAAGCCCAGAAGACAACTTCCCGAGGTGAAAAAAATATCCAGCCCAAGCGGAAAAGCGCTCCTGCGGGCGCGCTCGATCCAGAAGGTTTCGTCAAGCGGCAAGGTAACCCGACGCTCGCCCAGAATGCCCGCGCCCATCCAGTGCATGGGCACGCCGCCTTGCAAGGTGGGCAACTGAATGATCAGGGTGCAGGACAAATCCGGCCTGCGCGGGTCTCCGGCGTTAAATTCCCGCAAATCGAAGGCATCCGCAAAAGACAGCACGGCGAAATCCGCCTTGCCGCGTTCCGCCACAATGGGGCAGCCGCAATGAAAAACCAGATTGGCGCGTAGTGCGGGGGAATCCAGATGGGGCGAAATCCACACCGGAGTGTTCGCGTCCAGCGTACTCAAGAGCAAAGCCCAGGTTGCGGGGGCAAGGGATGCCATCGGCGTCGCTTCCGGGAGCGTCGTTTCAATGCCCGGCTCGCTCATGGCGGTCAAGGCGGCGCGAAAAACGTGGAGCGCGTCCAGCACAGGATTGCCCAATCCCGGTTGCAGCAAGCTGTCGTCATGCATCGTTTTCTCCTCGCACCAGGGTAAAGAAATCAACTTTGGTCTGGGCGGCTTCCGCTGCTTGCCTGGAGACGCGCGCACGCCGCTGTGCGTTTAACGGTTCGATCAGGTCGGAGAGCCAATCGGCTTGCCGCTCGCCCTGCAAATGCGCGTCGGCGAGCGCTGCGAGTTCCGCGTGTTTTTTGCTGCGTCCGGCGATATAGCTGTAGCCCGTGCGGTTTTCATGGTTTCTGACCACGCAGCGCGTCACGGTCATCTCGCCCAGATTAAAGGGCGCGCCGGATGCGCCCATGCGCCCGCGCACCATCGCCATGCCGATTTCAGGCGGACGAATCAATTGCCAGTCGGCGGCTTTCAATTGCGGCTCAAAAACTTCCAGTTCCGCTAATCGGGCGTGCGAGAGCGCGTACATCCACTGCTGCCTTTTTTGGGTTTCAGGTTGGGGTTGGGTATTCATGTTGTTCCGTAAAAATTGACTAGATAAACCGCTTTCTCAAAGACTGGGAAGCCACGTCCAGCACGCTGACGGAGACGATGATGATGACCATCACCGCGCAGGTTTGCTGAAACTGAAAGCCGCGAATGGATTCCCACAAAATCACCCCGATGCCGCCCGCGCCCACCATGCCGACGACGGTCGCCGAGCGGACATTCGATTCAAAGCGGTACAGGGAATAAGAAATCCACAAGGGCATGACCTGCGGGATGACGCCGAAAATGATTTCCTGCAAGGCGCTGGCGCCGGTCGCGCGCACGCCTTCCACGGGGCCGGGGTCAATGGTTTCCACCGCTTCGGCAAACAGTTTCGCCAACACACCCGTCGTATGAACAAAGAGCGCCAGCACGCCGGGAAAAGGCCCCAGCCCCACCGCCGCGACAAAAATCATGGCAAACACCATTTCATTGATGGAACGCAAAGCGTCCATCACCCGGCGCACCGGCTGCAATATCCACCAGGGCGCGATGTTCTCCGCGCTCAACAGCCCCAAAGGAATCGCGCACACAATCGCCAGCAGCGTGCCCCACAGGGCGATATGCAGCGTGACCAGCATTTCTTCCAGATAAAACCGCCACGAACTGAAATCGGGCGGAAAAAAATCCCCGACCAGCGTCGCCATGTTGTCGGCGTCCGATATGAGCCGCGTGGGGGATATTTCCGCGCTTTGCCACGACCAGCTTAAAAAAGCGAGCAGCAGCCCCCAGCCGAAGAGTTTGAATCCGTCACGCCAAAGCCGCGTTCGGCTTGCGGGTTTGGCGGGGAAGGCAAGGACATCAGTCATGGCATGTAATTCCGGTTTGTGGCTTGCGGTTGCTTACTTGCCCGCTTGCAGTTTTTTCATACGCGCATCGAGTTCGGACAATTCACGATCCAGGGTTTTCAATCTGGCGGATTTGTCTTTTTCCGAAAGCGTATTGTCTTGCGCCAACTCCGTTTGTTTCTTGAAGAGTTCAAGCTGGCGTATCGTCAAAAGCTGGTCATTGCTGGAAGCGCGGAACGATCCCCAGGTCAGGTTATTCAGGATTTTATTTTCTTCTTCGGTTTTGCCGTAATTCAGAAGAAAATTCCGGATTTTTTCCTTGACGTTTGCATCCAGACCTTTGCGCCATACAATGGGGTCGCCCGGAATCAGCGGCGATTGCCAGACCACTTTCAATTGGGCGGCCTTGTCGGGCTGGGTGGTTTCCAGACGTTCCAGCGCCATGTTGGAGCAGGTCGCAATATCAAGCTGCTTGTTTACGACCGCCAGCGCATTGCTTTCGGCGCTGGAATTCAGGGTGCGCTTGAAGATTTTTTTGGCATCCACGCCGTTTTTTGCAAACACATAATAACCCGGCACCAGATAGCCGGAAGTCGAATTGGGGTCGCCATTGCCAAATACAATGTCTTTGGCGTTTTTCAACACATCGGATACGGCGTTATAAGGGCTGTCCTTGTGGGCAATCAGCACGCTGTAATAGCCCACCTTGCCATCGGGATTCACCGCCTGGGCAATCACTTCACCCTCCGCGCGATCCACGGCTTCTATGGCGGATTTATTGCCAAACCAGCCAATATCCACCTTGTTAAAGCGCATCCCCTGAATCACCCCGGCGTAATCGGTCACAAAAAACCCTTTGACGGGAATGCCGATGGCGCGACTCATGTCCGCGAACAACGGATCCCACGCATCGCGCAACTTGGTTGAACTCTCCGTTGAAATCAACCCGAAATTGATTTCTTTCGGCGCTTCCGCCCTCGCCACGCCTGCAAACACAGCGCAAAGCGCAAGCGAACACACCATCGTTTTGAAAAAATTACGCATGATTTTCATCCTGTAAAAAAAAGACTGTTGAAGCCATCAGGCCATTGCCATCTGGCGGACAAATGTTGCCGGATCACCATGAAGCGGCGTCACGATTTCAGCGACTTCCGCGCCATAAATTTGCGCCAGGCGACTATCGCACAAGGAATGCGTCGCCCCGTTATAGTGGATACGCCCCTTTTTTAACGCCACCGTGCGCGGGCAATACTCACGCGCATAATCAATCTGGTGCAAGGACACAAGCACGGTGGTTTTATCCGTTGCGTTGATGTCGGCGAGAATATCCATCACATTTTTTGCGGATTCCGGGTCGAGCGAAGCAATCGGCTCATCCGCCAGAATCACTTCCGCCCGCTGCGTCAAGGCGCGGGCGATGGCAACCCGTTGCTGCTGCCCGCCGGATAATGTGGAAGCCCGCCTGTCACAAAATTCCGCCATACCGACGCGCGTCAATGAGGTCATTGCCGCTTTTTTCTCGGATTCGGAAAAAAGACGACACGCGCCGCGCCAACGTGGAATTCTGCCCAAATGCCCCAGCAAAACGTTTTCCATCACGCTCAAACGTCCCACCAGATTAAACTGCTGAAAAACGTAACCGATTTTTGAACGGTGCCGCCGCACATTGCGACTTAAGCGCCCATGTTGCTGGATGACATCCCCCATCACATGAATATGCCCGGATTCATCCTGCTTTGGATGATCCGCCCGCGTAAGACCGGAGAGATGCCGCAACAAAGTTGATTTGCCCGACCCGGAAGACCCGATCAACGCCACCATTTCGCCACGCGCAATATCCAGCGAGAGGTCAAACAAAACCTGCTTCGCCCCGAATGTCTTGTTCAATTCCGAAACCCGAATAACGCAATCCTGCATGACGATTCTCCTGTAAAAAGCGCGCCGTGAGACGACGCGCAGACTACAGAGCCTGTGTGACAGGAATATGACCGTGGAAGCGCCGATCAATCCCTTACGACATAATTCCATCATCATTTATCGGGCGCTACGCCGATCGTGGCGCAACAGCCATCTGTCGCGTGAATTTGCCTCGTGACGCACGCTTCACCCGCAAATGCCACTTGCCCGCCGCTCCCTGAGATAGAATCCGCTATCTTCCTCGCGCGTCAGCCAGGCCCCACATGCCCCTCCCCCCACCGCAGCACCGCCGTCGCGGCATCTACATCCTGCCCAACCTGTTTACCACCGCCGCGCTTTTTTCCGGATTTTTCGCCATCGTGCAGGCGATGAACCATCGCTTCGAGATGGCGGCGATTGCCATCTTCGTGGCGATGGTGTTCGACGGGCTCGATGGCCGCATCGCCCGCCTCACCCATACCCAGAGCGAATTCGGCGCGGAGTATGACTCGCTCTCCGACATGGTGTGCTTCGGGGCCGCACCGGCGCTGATCGTCTATGAATGGGCCTTGCGCGGCATGAGCAAGCTCGGCTGGATTGCCGCCTTCATCTACTGCGCTGGGGCGGCGCTGCGGCTGGCGCGCTTCAACACCAACATCGAAGTCATCGACAAGCGCTACTTTCAGGGGCTGCCCAGCCCGGCGGCGGCGGCGCTGATCGCGGGGCTGGTGTGGATCATGTTCGACAACGACATCAAGGGTGAAGATGTAAGCTGGCTGGCCTGCATCCTCACCATCTTTGCCGGGGTGTCGATGGTCAGCAACGTGCTGTTCTGGAGCGGCAAGAGCTTCAACCTGCGCAAGAGCGTGCCCTTCATCGTCATCCTCGCGCTGGTGCTGGGGTTCGCGCTGGTCTCGTTTTACCCGCCTGGGGTGCTGTTTGCGCTGTTCATCGTATACGCCCTGTCCGGCTACGTCGCCCACGCCCTGCGCTGGCGGCGGCAATATCTGGCGCAGGCGCAGCCCACCCCCCCGCCCGCCCACGCAGCGGAGAGTGAAGCGCCCGTCACCCTCACCGCAGCGGCTCCGCCGCCCACTGGCAGAGATGAACACTGAAAGATAAAATCCTCCCGCATTTCTTCCACCCTCAAGGCAAAAAATCATGTAAAACCTCACAAATTACCTTGACTTTTCCAAAATCGGCGCGACATTTTTTGCAAGCAAGCAAGATAACCAAAAATACCAAAAACAGTGGGCAATGCCGCTCATTGCCCTGCTGGTCGCTTCTGTTTTCTGCTCTGGCGCGAGGGCGGCAGTGGTAGCGGATCAACCATTCATCGACGCCGCCCTGCTCGCACACGGCAAAGAAAAAGGCCCCAGCGGCTACGGAAAAATGCGCCACAACACCGGCTCCCACATCGACGTCGACGGCTACACCCTCCTCGCCGGCCTCGCTGGCTCCAGAGACACCAACGCCGGAGCGGGTGCAGGCGAATTGACCGCCGCCGCCTTCATCGCAGAGCGGCTTCGCCGCCACAAACGCATGTTTTTGGCATTAATGCAATTGCCTTGGGTGAAAACCAGGGGCAGGTCACGGTTGTACATTATTTTCACCGGGGATACAGCTTCCGCCACGCCGCATACTCTGAGCGCTTCAGCCGGTAACGTGCCAATCTTCCCTCGTGGAGATGCTGGAGAGCCTCTGACAACAGCAGGGCAAAGACCGTGTGGTCATTGCGGGGGACGGTCTCAAGGCTGATTTGCTGGATAACGGCTTCCGCAGGCGCAAGCAGCCCTTTGACAATGCTTTGCACTGCCTCAATCAGTGCTTCGTGGTAGCGGATTTTCAATGGGTCAGGTTCAACCATCGCCTGGGTGATCGCCAGATAACGCTGGCAGTTGCGTATCCAGCCGACTGTAAGTATTCCCCTCCAGACGGGACGACGCCCATGACAAATCCACCAGCAGCCGCCCCAGAATATCGCGCGCGTAGGTGCCAGCCGGTCGTGCACCCGCAGGTGTGCGCCCGATTTCATGCAATTGGACACGCAGGGATTCAGGGAGATACCAGGTGACGCCGGGTTCATAGTCTTCGAGAAAGCTGCGTTGATAACCCACCGGGCTGCGGTGTATCAAAGCCTGCCGTACCTGTTTACGTATTACCGCGCCTTCGGCAGAAACGGGTACGGCGGATTCGACGACAATATTTTCCGGCGGAGTCGCCACACCCGTAGTGGCGGTCAATGAGGCCGGTTTGTAGAGACAGGCGACGCTTTTCCCTTCGCTGACGATTTTTTGGGCTTCGAGCAATCGCCCCAAACGGCGCAGCAAGGTTCGCCGCTTCATCGGCAAAGATAAACGGCTGGAAAGGGCTTCTTCAAGCGCAGCCATACCGATCCCGTCAGGATGTTCCAGCACTACGGACAGGATGGTTTCAAGCTCTTGTGCGGATGATGGCTGGGACATGGCGCTTCCGTTGTGAGGAGGGGTGCCGTGCACGACAGGAAGCGCGACAAAGGCGCGACAAAAGCACGACAAAAGCACGACAAAAGCACGACAAAAGCACGACAAAAGCACGACAAAATTATGGCACATCCTGTCGTGCTTTTGCGTGCTCCAAGCGCGTCAGGCCATGCTTTGAGCCCCGGTTTTTCCGTGCGTCTTGGGCCAGACCCGTGTCGGGCCTATAATCTGCGGCTCTCCCTCTCTGCTCCGGAATGACCAATGCGTTTTTTGTCCTTGCGTTTTCTCCTTGTGTTGCTGGTGTCAGTGCTCATGCAGCCCGCGCTGGCGCAAATCTCCGCGCCGACGCTGGCGGCCAGGTCGTGGGTGCTGGTTGATCATGGCAGCGGGCAGGTGCTGGCTGGCAACGAGGCCGATACCCGGATCGAGCCGGCCTCGCTCACCAAGCTGATGACGGCCTATCTCACCTTCGCGGCGCTGAAAGCGGGCACGATCACGGCTGAACAGGAGGTGCTGGTGTCGGAGGCGGCCTGGCGCCAGGAAGGCTCACGCATGTTCATCGAGGTGGGCACGCGGGTCACGGTGGGCGAGCTGATTCGCGGGGTCATCGTCGTCTCGGGTAACGATGCCTGCGTGGCGCTGTCCGAGCTGATTGCGGGCAGCGAACAGGGGTTTGCGGAGATGATGAACCGCGAAGCGCAGCGGCTGGGCATGACCAACACCCATTTCACCAATTCCGCCGGACTGCCTGACCCCGCGCACTATTCTTCCGCACGGGATCTGGCGACGCTCGCCGGGGCGGTCATCCGCGATTTCCCGGAGTATTACAGCCTCTACTCGACGCGCGAATTCACTTACAACAATATCAAGCAGCCCAACCGCAACCGCCTGCTGTGGATTGACCCTACCGTCGATGGCATGAAAACCGGCCACACCGCAGGGGCGGGCTACTGTCTGGTGGCGAGCGCCCTGCGGGGGCCGCGGCGGCTGATCTCGGTGGTGCTCGGCACCGGGTCGGAGAATGTGCGCGCCCAGGAATCGCAAAAACTGCTCAATTTCGGCTTCCAGTTTTACGACACGGTGAAGCTGTATGCCGCTGACCAGTCCCTGTCGAAATTCCGCGTGTGGAAGGGCGCACGCAACGAGGTGAATGCCGGATTTACCCAGGATCTCGTGCTGTCCCTGCCCAAAGGCAAGGCCGACAAGGTTGAGGCGACGCTGGAGAGCAAGCAGCCGGTGTTTGCCCCCCTGAGCAAAGGCCAGGAGATCGGCACGCTCAAGCTCTCCATTGACGGGCAGCCGTTCGGGGAATATCCCGTGGTCGCGCTCGAGGATGTTGGCATCGCGGGCTTTTTTGGCCGGTTGTGGGATGCCATTTTGCTGTGGTTCAAGAGCCTGTAACGGTGCGTCGTGACTGAGCCGACTCCACGCGACACCCTGCTCGAATTCCCCTGCGACTTCCCGCTCAAGATCATGGGGGCGCAGACCGACAGCTTCGCGCAGACGATCCTCGAAGTTGTGTCACGCCACGCCCCCGATTTCGACCCCGGCACGGTGCAGATGCGCGCTTCCAGCAAAGGCAATTACCTCTCGCTCACCTGCACCCTGCACGCGCACTCGCAACAGCAGCTCGATGACCTTTACCGCGAACTGAGCGCCCACCCGCTGGTCAAGGTGGTGTTGTGAGACAGAAATGGAGTCGCCGCAGGAATCATTCCCTCACGGTTTTTTTCAGCACATAACTGTCGGCGTGCTCGCCGGTGATGGGGTTGCCGGACATATCCAATTGGGTAAGAACCCCTTCGCCGACGCGATAATGAGGGGGTAAATCCTTGCTATCCAGAATAATGGTATTCTCGGCTTCATTCCACTGAAAAGCCCCGGAATCCGTAAAGATTTCGTTGCCTTTATCGACATATTGATACGATATGGAATATTTCTTGTCATCGCCCAGGGTGAGCAGAATATGGATGGCGGAATTCGCGCCCGGCACCGTTCCTTCATAGACGCCGACCCAGCTCAGGCTGTTCTCCAAAGTGTGCGCTGCGTCAATGGCTTGACCTGGCAGGCCGGATTCGGATGGGCTGGTTTGCGTTTCCTGCGGCTCGCAGGCACCCAGAAATGCACAGGCGAAGATCGCCACAAAAATACGTTTGTCCATAAAATTCTCCATCATCGGATGCCGGGGTTCGGATTCGTTTGTCTGACAAACCCAAGCGGATTTTGTTCTGAATGCGCGTCGCAACATCCGCGCGGCGATGTCTGCAACTGCAATCATCCCCTGATTTTTTCCACGATGGAAGCCTGCATGAACCAAACTGTCACGAGCAAGCGTAGCGCGGACAGTATCTACGAGAAACCGGGAGCGACGGCGGGGACGGCATCGCTCCCGGTGGGGGTCAGAACCGATACCCCGCCTTCACATTCCCCGTCACGCCTTCGCGTTTGCCTGCGTAGCCTTGTACGCCGACATCCAGTGACCAGCCCTTTTCGGCGGGGGTTAGGGTCAGGCCTAGTTCAAGCAGGGCGGTGTCGCCTTTTAGCTTGGGGGCGTCCAGTTTGTAGCCGTAGATGCTGGCTTTTGCCTTGCCGTCGTATTCGTGTTCCCAGGCTGCGCCGAGCCAGGCGGTGGTTTGGGGGGTGAGGGCGTGGTGGAATTTTGTGCCCAGTCTGGTTCTTTGCGAGGCTACGTCCTTGAATTTCACCGTCTCGCCGGTGGTGAGTTTTACGGTGTCGCCGTCTTGATGGCTCCAGAGGTATTGTCCGTAGACATCCAGTTTGCTCTGTGCGGTCAGGTTCAGCACATAGCCTGCGCCGATGTGTGCGCTCAGGTAGGTGGATTTGGCGTTGTAGGCGCTGTGGAGGGTGGCGCCGTTGATGAAATGGCCACCGAAGTCGGTTTTGACTTGACCTGAGCGCAGGCTGGCGTCGAGGTAGGGCTGGGCGGTGGTTGAGGGGTTGAGGGCGAGATGGGCCAGGATGCCTGCGCCGGTGTATTCGGTGTCGCCGCTGCCGCGCACGCTGGCGGCGTTCGCAAAACTGTTGTGGCTGGTGTAGTCGCCTTTGCCGTGTTCGATGAAGGCGGCGGCGGTGAGGTCGCCTGCGTTGGTGTCTTGGGTGCCAGCGAGGCCGGCGAGGAGGGTGTAGCCGTCGACGTCGATGTGGGAGCCGGTGTTGTGGCGCATTTTTCCGTAGCCGATGGCGGCGAAGCCTTGCAGGCGGGGGCCGGTGCCTTCGGCTGTGCCGCTGGCGTGCAGGGCGGCGTCGATGCCTTGTGTCACGGCAAAATCTTGCGCCTGATTGAGGTAGGCGGTGCCGCTCAGGAAGGCTTCGGCGAGGGCCTTGGTTTGGGCGTTGAGCTGAATGCCGCTGGGGGGTGGTACGACAGGCGGGGTAACGGGCGGAGGCACAACGGGCGGCACGACAGGCGGAGGCGTGACGGGCGGTGTGACGGGTGGCGTGACAGGCGGCGTAACGGGCGGAGGGGTGACGGGGGGTGTCACCACCGGAGGCGGCGCGACATACGGCGTTACCGTCGTTGTGGCGACGAGCTTGCCGCTGCCGTCATCAGAAAGGGCGAAATTGTAGGCGGTTGAGTAGAGGGCAACCCCGGCATACAGGGGGACATTGGCATAGTTGATGGTATTGAAACCGTCCAGGGTGCCTGATACGTCGATGAGGTTGATTGCTGTCCCCGTGACAAGGCTGCTGATGAAACTGCCGAAGTCGCCATCTTTTCTGATGGTGATGGTGCTGCCGGTAATGTCCGCATCGCCGGTGACGGTCAACAGGGGGTTGGTCGTGTCGACGGCTTGCGGCAGGTAGAAATTCAGCTTGCCGTTGGTCGCGTCAAGTTTGCCTGTGATGGCGCTGCCCTTGTAGGCGTTCAGCGTGCTGCTGCCGTTCAGGGTGACGTTGCCCGTGACGCTGCCGCGCAGGTCGAGAGTGCCGGTGTTCGCTACGGTTACGGCGCTATGCAGGCCGCTGGTTAAATTCAGCGTTCCGGCGTTGATGGTGGTCGCGCCGTAGCTATTGCTTGCGTTGCTCAGGGTGAGGGTGCCGTCGCCGTCTTTGGTCAGGCCGCCGGTGCCGCTAATTGCGCCGGAAATTTGTGCGGTGACGCCATTTTGAATGTCAAAGGTGCCGCCGTTTGTGCCGAGCGTCCATGCTTTTGTGTAGTTTTTGGTCAGCAAGCCGATTGTGCCGCCGTCCAGACCGAAGGCGGAATCGCTGGTCAGGGTGAGGTTTTCGACGGTGCCTGCGCCGTCTGTGACTTTGAAGGCGAAATCTACTGAGTGGCTGGCGAAGTCGCTATATAGATAGGTGTTGGCTTCTTCGCTGAAGATGTGCAGGATGTAAGTGCCGACGCCAAGAGAACCGCCGCCGGGGGTTGCGGCGTCGAAGCTGCCGGTTGCGCTGGATGTTGTGTCGACGTAGCGGGCGTATAAATCTGTCGTGGCGTCTTGGGTTAAAAAGCCGGAGACGTATTGCGCCGCGCCAGCGGGTGCAGCCGCATCCACGAGGGGCGCGTCGGAGAAGGTGAAATCCAGCGGCGTGGCGTTCAGAACCAGCGTGGGCGTGGCAATGCCGGAGGTGAGGAAGGTGAATTTTTGCGCGCCGCTCGTCGGCTGCGCCGCCGAGCTGTAGGCGCCACCTGCGGTGACGCCAAATTTAGTAGCGCCTATGGCGCTATATGTTTCAGATGTGAAGAGAACAGATGTCAGATCTAAATTGAAAGCGGGGCGGACAACATACGCCGAAGAATCGACGATGTTGAAGTCGTAGTAGCCGCCGCCAGACTACCCGGCAAGGGCGTTGATATCGATGTAGTCCGGCGAGCGCAGCCACCACGAAGAAGTTCCGTAACTTCTAACATCTCCGTCAGCAATGGCTTCCCATTCCGCCAAGGAAAGCGCCCAGAATTGGCCCGTTGTCGCTACACCATTTATTCCGTCGTTTTCCAGCAGTTCATTAGGAGGCCAACCAGGAAGACCCACCGATATCGGTTTCAAAATCCGTGCATTGATCTCGCCCTGTTCTTTGTCGGGAATCATGTCGTTTGTGATAATGTCATCCATCACGCCTTGCAAGGTGCTGCCATTGTATTCGTTCGGGTATATGTCATAGTCAGTGTTACCACTGGCACGGTATACCGAATTACCAAAACCGCCCCCCGCATCAACACTTGTAGCACCTGCACTGCCATTCAGCAACAAGGTCACGCTGCCGGGCGGTTGTTTTACTGCCGTATTGCCGTAAGCCCCGCTAATTGCATAAGCAGTACCGGGATCAATATTGCCCTGGTAAATGTCCTTGGTATCGTTCCCGATTACCACCCACTCGTGTCCGCCAAAGTTGATTTGCGTGCTGTTGATGTGTGTGTCTGTGGTCGCTATCGGGTTGGAAGAAAGCTGCCATTGCGTTTGCGCCGCTGCGGGTAAGGACACCAGCGCCAGCGCGGAGGCCACCGCCAGGGCCAAGGGGTGGCGTGCGGGCTTGCAGGGTTGTCGGGCTTGTTTCATTTCCAGTACTCCCAGTGTATCCGTGTTGTGAACCGGGGCATTATAGGGGCGAAACGGGCAGGTTTGAAATCGGCGTCTGGCCTCATTCGTTCCAGTTCGGCGGGATCGCCTGCTTGTTGCCCGCTTCGTCGAGCGCCACATAGGTCAGCTTGGCTTCCGTCACTTTGAGCTCCATCGGGTGCCGCGGGTCGCGCTCGATGAAGACCTCGACATCCACCGTGAGCGAGGTGCGGCCCACCGCGACCACATCGGCGTAAAAGCTCACCAGATCGCCCACCGACACCGGCTGTTTGAAGACGAAGGAATTGACCGCGACGGTGACGACGCGCGAGCGCGTGCGGCGGCGGGCGGCAATCCCGCCCGCGATGTCGACCATCGACATGATCCAGCCACCGAAGACGTCACCCGCCGGGTTGAGGTCGGCGGGCATCGACATCATGCGCAGCGCGGGCTGGCGCTCGCAGATATGGTCGGGAGGGCATGCGCCCGGTTGGGTTGTGGTCATTGTGCTGTCTCCTTGTTGCAGTCTGGAACCCGACCCCGCCACACTAGCTGAGCCCCTTTGCCATTGACATGGGAATATTGGGCGCCAGTGGATTTACGCTGACCTGCCTTCTGGCAGGCTCCACGATCAAGTCCATGTCTTCCATGGGAATCGCGCCCAGCAGGACTTGATCTCCCAGCACCAAAGCGCCGGTCACGCATTGTCTGCCAAGCATTTCGATGCGGACGGGGGAGACATAGCGAATTTGTTTCCTTTGCCCGTCCGCCAGAACGACTTCCCGTGTTTCCAGGTCTTTCAGTTGCAACTGAAGCGCCATGTGTTCCGGGATGCAGAGATGCAGCGCGCCCGTGTCTACCAAGGCGCTGGCGTCCAGCTCTTCCAGGTCATCCCGTGCGTCATTGGCCAAGCGCAAGTCAGCATACACAACGCCCATGATGTTCTCCTCCTCCGGATGCCTTGAAGTCTAGCACCTAAAGTAACAAGGCCCGTCCACCGGACGGGCCTTGTCGTTGAAGACAGCGGGGTCAAGCGATCATTCGAACTCGATGATCACTTCATCCACCGACAGGCTCGCGCCCGGCTGGGCGACGATCTTCTTCACTTTGCCGTCATGTTCGGCCTTGAGGATGTTTTCCATCTTCATCGCTTCGATGATCACCAGCTTTTCGCCGGCCTTGACTTCCTGCCCTTCGGCCACCGTTACTTCGCGCAGCAGGCCCGGCATCGGCGAGATCAGGAACTTCGACAGATCGGGCGGCTGTTTCTCCGGCATCAGGGACAGCAGGTAGGCGGCGCGCGGCGTCATCACCGCAGGCGCGACTTGCAGGCCAAAGTGGGAGATGCGGTAGTAGAGACCGTGACGCTCGATTTGCAGGCAGATCGGCTGGCCGTTGACGGTGCCGGTAAAGAGCTGGTCGCCAAAGCTCCAGTCGGAGCTGATGTCGTAGGTTTTGTCGTTGTGAGTCACCGACATTCCATACCGGGTATGGCTGACCGTCAGCGGATACTGCTGCCCGTTCATCACGACTACCCAGTCGCTCGACACCTTGCGCCCGCGCCCTTCGAGCTGGCCGCCGATTCTCACCGCCCGTTCGATGTAACGATGGCGGGCAAAGACCGCGACCGCCGCCAGCAGCGCGGGGTCGTCGTGCGGCACCATCGACGCATCAAAGCCGTCGGGATACTCTTCGGCGATGAAGCCGGTGTTGAAGTTGCCCGACTGGAAGCGCGGGTGTTGCATCAGCGCGGCCTGGAACGGGATGTTGGAGCTGATGCCACGGATGACGAAGCCGTTCAGGGCGTCGCGCATGCGCTCGATCGCCTGTTCGCGGGAGGCGCCGTGGACGATGAGCTTGGCGATCATCGAGTCGTAGAACATCGAGATTTCGCCGCCCTCAAACACGCCGGTGTCGACGCGCACGGCATTGCTCTCCAGCGGGGCGCGGAATTTCACCAGGCGACCGGTCGAGGGCAGGAAGCCACGGAACGGGTCTTCGGCGTTGATCCGGCATTCCAGCGCCCAGCCGTTGATCTTGATGTCGTCCTGGGTGATGGCGAGTTTTTCCCCGGCCGCGACGAGAATCATCTGCTCAACCAGATCCAGCCCGGTGATGTATTCCGTCACCGGGTGCTCGACCTGCAGGCGGGTGTTCATTTCGAGGAAGTAGAAGCTCTTGTCGGCGCCGACGACGAATTCCACCGTCCCGGCGGATTCGTATTGCACGGCGCGGGCGAGCGCGACCGCCTGTTCGCCCATGGCCTTGCGCGTGGCGGGGTCGATGAAGGGCGACGGCGCTTCTTCCACGACTTTCTGGTGGCGGCGCTGAATCGAGCATTCGCGCTCGTTCAGGTACACGTAGTTGCCGAAGGAGTCGCCCAGCACCTGGATTTCGATGTGGCGCGGTTCCTGGACGAATTTTTCGATGAACACGCGATCATCGCCGAAGGAGTTGCGCGCTTCGTTGACGCAGGAAGCGAAGCCTTCGTGCGCTTCGGCGTCGTTGTAAGCCACGCGCAAGCCCTTGCCGCCTCCGCCGGCGGAGGCTTTGATCATGACCGGATAGCCGATCTTTTTGGCGATCTCGACCGCTTCGTCGGGGCCGGAAATCGCTTCGTTGTGACCGGGAATGGTGTTTACCCCGGCTTCATCGGCGAGCTTCTTCGACTCGATCTTGTCGCCCATCCTGGCGATCGAATAGTGCTTGGGGCCAATGAACTTGATCCCTTCTTCTTCGATGCGACGGGAGAATTCTTCGTTCTCGGACAGGAAGCCGTAGCCGGGATGCACCGCTTCGGCGCCGGTGTCCTTGCACGCGGCGATGATCTTGTCCGCGACCAGATAGGACGCTTTCGAGGCGGCGGGGCCGATGCAGACGGCTTCATCCGCCAGCTTGACGTGCAGGGCGCCGCGGTCAGCTTCGGAGTAGACGGCCACGGTCTGAATGCCCATCTTGCGGGCAGTCTTGATCACACGGCAGGCAATTTCGCCACGGTTGGCGATCAGAATCTTCTTGAACATAAGTATGTTTTCCTCGCGCGGCGGGTCAGAGCGGAATGTTGCCGTGCTTGCGCCACGGGTTTTCCAGCTTTTTGTTTTTGAGCATCGCCAGCGAACGGCACACGCGCTTGCGCGTTTCGTGCGGCATGATTACGTCATCAATAAAGCCACGGCTGCCGGCCACGAACGGGGTGGCAAAGCGCGCCTTGTATTCGGCTTCGCGGGCGGCGAGCTTTTCGGGGTCGTCCTTCTCGTTACGGAAAATGATCTCCACCGCGCCCTTGGCCCCCATCACCGCGATTTCGGCGGACGGCCAGGCAAAGTTGACGTCGCCGCGCAAGTGCTTGGAGGACATCACGTCATAAGCGCCGCCGTAGGCTTTGCGGGTGATGATCGTGACCTTGGGCACCGTGCACTCGGCGTAGGCGTAGAGCAGCTTGGCGCCGTGCTTGATGATGCCGCCGTATTCCTGCGCGGTTCCGGGCAGGAAGCCGGGCACATCGACCAGGGTCACGACCGGGATGTTGAACGCATCGCAGAAGCGCACGAAACGCCCGGCCTTGATCGCGCTCTTGATATCAAGACAGCCGGCGAGCACCAGCGGCTGGTTGGCGACGATGCCGACCGGCGAGCCTTCCATGCGGGCAAAGCCGGTGATGATGTTGCGGGCGTAATCCGGTTGCAGCTCGAAGAAATCGCCGTCGTCGACCATCTTGACGATCAGCTCTTTCATGTCATAGGGCACGTTGGTGTTATCCGGCACCAGGGTGTCGAGCGAATAATCAAGCCGGTCAGCCGGGTCGACCACGGGCAGCGTGGGCAGCGGCTCTGTGTTGGACGAGGGGATGAAGCCGACCAGGCGACGCACCATCATCAGGGCTTCGACGTCGTTCTCAAACGCGAGGTCGGCCACCCCGGACCTGGAGCTGTGGGTGATCGCGCCGCCCAGCTCTTCGGAGGTCACTTCCTCATGGGTCACGGTCTTCACCACATCGGGGCCGGTGACGAACATGTAGGAGGAATCTTTCACCATGAAGATGAAGTCGGTCATCGCCGGGCTATACACCGCCCCGCCCGCACACGGCCCCATGATCAGGGAAATTTGCGGAATCACGCCGGAGGCGAGCACGTTGCGCTGGAAGATTTCGGCATAGCCGCCGAGCGAGGCCACGCCTTCCTGAATCCGCGCACCGCCCGAGTCGTTGAGGCCGATGACCGGCGCACCGACTTTCAGCGCGTGATCCATGATCTTGCAGATTTTTTCCGCATAGGCTTCGGACAGCGCACCGCCGAACACGGTGAAATCCTGCGAGAACACGAACACCAGACGGCCATTGACCGTGCCGTAGCCCGTGACCACGCCGTCACCGGGGATCTTTTCGCCCTGATCCATGCCGAATTCGACACAGCGGTGTTCCTTGAGCGTGTCCCATTCCTCGAAACTGCCATCGTCGAGGAACAGCTCGATGCGCTCGCGCGCGGTGAGCTTGCCTTTCTTGTGCTGGGCGTCGATGCGCTTCTGCCCGCCGCCGAGGTGGGCTTTGTCGCGCTTTTCATTCAACTGCTGGATGATTTCTTGCATGAGACCTCCTTGGTTCCTGAATTTCTCTCGTGGTACATCGTGTGTGTTATCCGTTCAAATCAAATGCCCAAGCCGCTCAAATGCCCAAGCAGTTCGAGCGCGGCGGCCGACGGCGTAGTTTGCCCTTTTTCCACCGCGGCGATGAATCCGGGCAAACCCGCCCTGACCTGCGGATGCTCGCGGAAGCGATGACGCAGCCCGGCGTCGATCAGCTCCCACATCCACGCCGTGGCCTGATGGCGTCGTTTGGCGGCGAATTCACCGCTGGCGGTCATGGCGTCGCGGTAGCGCAGCACCGTGTCCCAGAACTCGATGACGCCCTCTTTCTGCAGCGCCGACAGGGTCAGCACCGGCACGGGCCAGTTGGGACTCATCGGCCGCAACATGTGCAGCGCGGTTCTGATCTGCGCCCGCGCCGCCAGCGCGGCGGTCGGGTTGATGTCGGCCTTGTTGATCGCGATCAGGTCGGCCAGCTCCATCACCCCTTTCTTGATCGCCTGTAAGTCGTCGCCCGCATTGGGCAGTTGCAGCAGACAGAAGATATCGGTCATCCCCGCCACGGCGGTTTCGCTCTGGCCGACGCCGACGGTTTCGACCACGATCACATCGAACCCCGAGGCCTCGCAGGCCAGCATCACCTCGCGCGTTTTTTCCGCCACCCCGCCCAGACTGCCCGCCGAGGGGCTGGGGCGGATGAAGGCGGCGGGGTTGCGTGAGAGCAATTCCATCCGCGTTTTGTCGCCGAGGATCGAGCCGCCGGTGAGGCTCGACGACGGGTCCACCGCCAGCACCGCCACCCGCAACCCGCGCTCGATCAAATACAAACCGAGCGCCTCGATAAATGTTGACTTGCCCACCCCCGGCACCCCGGAGATGCCCACCCGTATTGCCCCACCCGTCGCCCCGCCCGCGTGCGGCAGCAGCGCTTCCAGCAGCCGACGCGCCCGCACGCGATGGTCGGCGCGCTGCGACTCGATCAGGGTGATGGCCTTGGCGAGCGGACGCAACTGGCGTGCCCGCACGCCATCGACCAGCGCGCGGTCAGCGGCGTCCATGACACCAGCGACACCGGCGGCCTCAGCAATCTGGCCCACGCAGCGACCCGGATCAGGCGTGCGCACGCGCGGCGCGGATTTGCTTGAGCACTTCCCTGGCGCAGACCGGAATCGGCGAGCCGGGGCCGAAGATGCCCTTGGCGCCAGCGGCGTACAGCGCCTCGTAGTCCTGTGCCGGAATCACGCCGCCGACGAAGGTGATGATGTCGTCCGCGCCCAGTTTCCTGAGCTCGCGGATGATCTCGGGCACCAGCGTCTTGTGCCCGGCGGCGAGCGACGAACAGCCTACGGCATGGACGTCGTTTTCCACCGCGTGGCGCGCCGCTTCTTCCGGGGTCTGGAACAGGGGGCCGATGTCGATATCGAACCCGAGGTCAGCGAAGGCCGAAGCCACCACCTTGGCGCCGCGGTCGTGACCGTCCTGACCGAGCTTGGCGATCATGATGCGCGGACGCCGCCCTTCCTCGGCAATAAAGGCGTCGATGTCGGCTTTGAGCGTTTGCCAGTCCTCGTCCCCTTCGACCACCGAGGCATACACGCCGGACACCGCCTGCGGATTGGCGCGGAAACGGCCAAAGATTTTTTCCAGCGCGTCGGAGATTTCGCCCACCGTGGCGCGCAGGCGAATCGCCTTCACCGCCAGATCCAGCAGGTTGCCTTCGCCCGTTTCGGCAGCTTTGGTCAGCGCGGCGAGCGCGGCATCGACCTGCGCCGTGTCGCGGGTGGCGCGGATTTGTTTCAGCCGCGCAATCTGCGCCTCGCGCACCGCGTGGTTGTCGATGTCGAGGATGTCGATCGGGTCTTCCTTGGCGAGCTTGTATTTGTTGACGCCAACGATCACATCCTTGCCCGAGTCGATGCGCGCCTGCTTGTCGGCGGCGCATTCCTCGACCTTCATCTTGGCCCAGCCGGATTCGACCGCCTTGGTCATGCCGCCCATGGCTTCGATCTCTTCGATCAGGCTCCACGCCTTGTCGGCCATATCCTGCGTGAGCTTTTCCATCATGTAGGAACCGGCCCAGGGGTCGACCACATTACAGATGTGGGTTTCTTCCTGAATGATGATCTGGGTGTTGCGGGCGATGCGGGAAGAGAATTCAGTCGGCAGCGCGATCGCTTCGTCGAGCGAGTTGGTGTGCAGCGACTGGGTGCCGCCAAAGACGGCCGCCATCGCTTCGATGGTGGTGCGCACCACGTTGTTGTACGGGTCCTGCTCGGTGAGCGACCAGCCCGAGGTCTGCGAGTGGGTACGCAGCATCATCGACTTCGTGTTCCTGGGGTTGAACTGCTTCATGATCCGCCACCAGAGCAGACGGGCGGCGCGCATCTTGGCGATTTCGAGATAGAAATTCATCCCGACGCCCCAGAAAAACGACAGCCGCCCGGCAAAGGTGTCGACGTCCATGCCGCTGTTGATGCCGGTGCGCACGTATTCCAGCCCGTCAGCGAGGGTGAAGGCAAGTTCGATGGCCTGATTCGCCCCGGCTTCCTGAATGTGATAGCCGGAGATGGAGATCGAGTTGAACTTCGGCATGTTCGCCGCCGTATAGGCGAAGATGTCGGCAATGATCTTCATCGAAGGCGTGGGCGGATAGATATAGGTGTTCCGCACCATGAATTCTTTGAGGATGTCGTTCTGGATGGTGCCGGAGAGCTTCTCCTGCGCCACCCCCTGCTCCTCGGCGGCGACGATGTAACCGGCCAGAATCGGCAGCACCGCGCCGTTCATGGTCATCGACACCGAAATTTTGTCGAGGGGGATGCCGTCGAACAAAATCTTCATGTCTTCAACGGAGTCAATCGCCACGCCCGCCTTGCCCACGTCGCCCGTCACACGCGCATTATCGGAGTCGTAACCACGGTGAGTGGCGAGGTCAAACGCCACCGACACGCCCTGCCCGCCTGCGGCCAGCGCCTGACGGTAGAAGGCGTTCGAGGCTTCGGCGGTGGAGAACCCGGCGTACTGGCGGATCGTCCACGGCTTGACCGCGTACATGGTCGGCTGCGGCCCACGCAGGAAAGGCTCGAACCCCGGCAGGGTATCGGCGTTTTGCAGGCTGTCGACGTCCGCCTTTGTGTACAGCGGCTTCACCGCCAGACCTTCCGGCGTAATCCAGTTGAGGTTTTCGACCTTGCCGTCGGGAGCGTGTTTGGACGCCGCCCTGGTCCAGGCGTCGAGATCAGGCTGCGGATAGGTGGGCTGATTGGCGTTGGACATACATAACCTCTTCTGTAACCACACGGGTGAAAATGACCGTCTGTGGCGGCCCTCACACACGGCTGGAAAGTTGACTTATAGAAGACTTTAACCGGCGATGATACCCCGCCCAAGACAGCAGGCGCAATGCGGCAAAGCCATGGGTTTACCTGTATTTCCGCCATTTTCAAGCCCTGTAACCTGCGCAGCCTGATCTCTCCGTTTGACGCACTCACCCCCAAGCCCATGTCCAGCCAGATTCTCGTCGATGTCGCCGACCAGACCGCGACCCTCATCCTCTCCAATCCCGAAAAGCTCAACGCCATCGACGCCGCCATGTGGCGCGCCCTGCGTGAGTCCTTCGAGCGTGCCGTCGCCGACCCGGAAGTGCGCTGCATCATCCTCCGCGGCGACGGCGACAAGGCTTTCGCTGCCGGAGGCGACCTGAAGGAATTCCTCACCATCCGCGCCACCAAAGACGACGCCATGCACTACCACGAAGAACTCGTGGCCCGCGCCCTGGACGCCATCCGCACCTGCCCCAAGCCCACCATCGCCGCCATTCAGGGCGCATGCATCGGCGGCGGCCTGGAAATCGCCGGCTGCTGCGACATCCGCATCGCCGGCGAATCGTCCAAATTCGGCGCCCCGATCAACAAGCTCGGCTTCTCGATGTACCCCGGCGAGATGGCCGGCCTGGTCGCCCTCGCCGGCCCCGCCGTGGTGCTGGAAATCCTGCTCGAAGGCCGCATCCTCGACGCCCACGAAGCCTACGCCCGTGGCCTGTTGAGCCGCATCGTCCCCAACGATGTGGTCTTCGACGAAGCCCGCGCCAGCGCCCGCCGCATCGCCAGCGGCGCACCGCTGGTTGCAAGCTGGCACAAACAGTGGATCGCCCGCCTGATGCACGACAAACCCTTGAGCGAAGCAGAAAAACGCAGCGCCTTCGCGTTTCTTGACACCGAGGATTACAAGGAAGGGATGAGCGCGTTTTTCGAGAAGCGGAAGCCGGTGTTCAGGGGGCGGTAAGGTGGCCAACCCGAATCGGAGCGTGCCTGATTCCGCGTGCTCACTACCCTCTCACAATCTGCCAAGATGAAAATACAAAATAATGAATCCGACGCGCCTGTTTTGTACGCTTATCCTTTCTTTCTTTTTTCTGGCGTCCGCACATGCGGCAGATAGCACAAGATCGGATATGAAAAATGAACTTGCGGCGCTGGAAGCGGCTTCAGGGACAAAAATTGGTGTGTTCTTGCGGGATACTGCCAATAATGTGACGTTGCAGTCCCGCTCCGGGGAGCGTTTTCCCTTTTGCAGCACGTTTAAAGTCATGCTGGTCGCTGCAGTACTTGAACAGAGCAGGAAGGAGCCGGGAATCATGCAGCAGCACATTCCTTACACGCAGAAGGATCTTGTTTCATGGTCGCCCGTGACGGAAAAGCATATTGCCGCAGGAATGACCGTTGCCGAATTGTCCGCCGCCGCCTTGCAGTTCAGTGACAATACAGCCACGAATCTTTTGCTGCGCCTGTTGGGTGGGCCGGATGCAGTGACTTCGTATGCCCGTTCCATTGGAGATAGCAGCTTTACCCTGAATCGTTGGGAACCTGACCTGAATACGGTACTCCCGGGCGATGAGCGGGACACCACCACGCCTGCGGCAATGGGCGAAAGCCTGCGGCGACTTGTTCTGGGCGATACTTTGCCCTTGCCGCAACGCGAACAGTTGCAATCGTGGTTGCGAGGCAATACCACAGGCGACCAAAGCATCCGCGCGGGCGTGCCTGCCGGGTGGGTAGTGGGCGACAAAACCGGTAGCGGCGCGTATGGGACGACCAATGATATTGCCGTGCTCTGGCCGCCTGCCGGAGAACCGCTTATTCTGGTGATCTATCTGACGCACACCGACGAGACCGCGCCTAATCGCAAGGATATTCTGGTGCAGGTAACGCGCCTGCTGGTTCAGACGTGGCAAACACGAACGCACTTTTCCACTGCTCCCTGACATGACCGAAGCCTGTCCGTCAGGGCCAGGCACGCCAATCCGGGCGTGCAGCTCAGAAACGGAAAAACCGCGCCTCAGAAAATCAACACTCGTAGAGAAATCAAGGTTCAATATCAAAAGGTCAGAAAATGGGTGGTTCCCCAAAAGAGCCACCTAACAATTCATTCAAGCTGCCCCTGACAACAAATTCTCATAAGGAATACGCAGCCCTTCATGTAAACGCTTGATCATGCCCAGGCTCAGTTTGCGCTTGCGATTCAGCACTTCGGACACCCGCCCGCTGGAGCCGATGAACGGCTCCAGATCACGCGGCGTCAAGCCCTGCTGATCCATCCGGAACTTGATCGCCTCAACCGGGTCGGACGGCGGCATCGGGTAATGCTCATCCTCGTATTTCTCGATCAGCATCGTGAGAATTTCCAGTTCATCACCTTCCTGCGTGCCTGTCTTTACGCCCCAAAGCACATCCAGCCGTGCGAAGGCGGCGGCGAGGTCTTGTTCGTTACGGATAGGCTTGATGTCCATCAGATACTCTCCGGGTTGATGTTGTCGTATTGCGCATGTGTCCCCACGAAGCGCACATAGGCAATTTGTCGTTCGTAGTCGATGGCAAGAACAACCCGGTACTTGTTCCCGGCGATGTTGAAGACCACCCGACAGTTCTTGAGGATGCTTGCCGAACGCAATTCAGCCTTGATCTCCTGAGGCGTTCTGTAGTCGGCCTTCTCCATGTGCCGATACCACTCCGTCAGCGGTGTAATGGTATCAGCGTAAGCCGGACTGCTTTCCCAGAAGTTTCGCAGCGTTCTCCTCGCAATCACGCGCAAAATCGCGTCCTCCACGAACATCCCAATTTGGGAGATTGTAGACGGCCCGAAGAACAAGCGCAAGCCAAGTCGCTGCACACTGTCACGAGTTTTGAATTTGTCCGGTTTTGTAGCACCTGAACTGTCCGGTTGTCATATTCACCTGAGGGAGGTGAATGATGAAGCGGGCACATCAGTTACAGGAGTTACGGAAGATGAGATTCGAGGAAGCATACGAGAGCTGGAACAGCGGTCGCTTGTCACAGGAAGAAGCGGCGAGTCTGTTGG
>BNUB01000001.1 GCA_025997045.1 Betaproteobacteria bacterium | reverse complement strand
ACAATGACCCAGTACCCACACTTATCGATTGTCCAATTTGTTAAAGAACTTCCTTCCTCACCAAACAGCCTTGCCGTTCAGCGAAGAGGCAGAATTCTGACTGAACTCCA
This sequence comes from Betaproteobacteria bacterium, assembly GCA_025997045.1. Lineage (GTDB taxonomy): Bacteria > Pseudomonadota > Gammaproteobacteria > Burkholderiales > Rhodocyclaceae > WRNU01. The sequence continues at coordinate 188,820 of BNUB01000001.1, read as the reverse complement.
ATCAACAGTCAACCCCCCTGCCTCATTTCTGTCACACTCCCCTTCGCCGCTCCCAACCCCTCGTCACCCCTGCTGCAACCTCATCACAACCAGGGGACGCGGCGAAGAGCGGCGCAGTATAGGCAGTTTTCAACCAAAATCAAGAAAATCTTCGCACGACCTCAACCGCCCCGCTCCGCGTGGCGATGTAGCGCCCATGCCACATGCACACGCACCAGCTCTGAAGCGTCGTGTTTACGGGCACGCAAGGCGGCGAGCACCTCCGTCGAGCCGGGCGCATTACCCAGGGCCACGGCGATATTGCGCAACCAGCGCTCGTGGCCGATGCGGTAGATCGCACTGCCCGCCATCCGCTCACGAAATGTTTCTTCGTTCCAGGGAAAAAGCTCGGCCAGCGTTGCGCGATCGAGCCCGTGGCGCACGGCAAAATCCGCCTCGATGCTCAGGGACGCAAAACGATTCCACGGACAACAAAGCTGACAGTCATCGCAGCCGTAGATGCGGTTGCCAATCAGGGCGCGCAGAGGCTCGGGGATCGCCCCCGGATGTTCGATGGTCAGATACGAGATGCAGCGCCGGGCGTCGACCTGATAAGGCGCGATGATGGCATCCGTCGGGCAGGCGGCAAAACAAGCCGTACACGACCCGCAATGCCCTGTCGACGACAAGGTATCCATCGGCAAAGGCAGGTCGATGAAAATTTCGCCGAGGAAAAAGTATGAGCCTGCGCCCCGATCAATCAGCAAACCATGCTTACCGCGCCACCCCAGTCCGCCGCGCTGGGCAAGCTCGACTTCAAGCACCGGCGCAGAATCCACGAACACACGAGTGGCAGCAGGCACCCGTGCCCGGATTCGCTCCACCAGGGTTTGCAAGCGGGCGCGCAGCACCTTGTGATAATCCCGCCCGAGCGCATAGCGGGAAATATAGGCCAGCGCCGGCTGCTCCAGAATGCTCGCGGGGGGCTCGCCGCCCGGCCAGTAATCCATGCGCAGCGAAATCACCCGCAAGGTGCCGGGCACAAGTTCTGCCGGACGTGCCCGTTTAAGGCCGTGGCGCGCCATATAATCCATCTCGCCGTGGCGGTTTGCCGCGAGCCATTGTTGCAATCTGGCCTCAGCCTCGCCCAGATCGACGCCGGTAATGGAGCACGCGGCAAACCCCAACGCCTTGGCTTCGCGGCGGAGTTCTGCGGCCAGCGCCTCGATGTCCATTTCTACTTCCACTTCATTCTCGCCGCCATGATCGACTTCATTCATTCCCCCGATGATAACGAGCCCGCTCTCAACGCGCAGCTTGCCGACGAAGCGGCGACCCTCGCGTTAGGGGCGAAACTTGCCGCCGTGCTTGAGCCCACACTGAAAATCTGGCTCTCGGGCGATCTCGGCAGCGGCAAAACCACCCTCACCCGCGGGGTGTTGCGTGCGCTCGGCCATCAGGGGCCGGTGAAAAGCCCAACGTATTCACTGATTGAACCTTATGTGGTTTCTAGATTACACTTGTATCACTTTGATTTTTATCGCATGAACTTTCCTGAAGAGTTCCTGGACGCGGGGCTGGAAGAGTACTTTTCGGGGACGGGGGTTTGCATCGTAGAGTGGCCGCAGCAGGCCGCGCCCTACCTCGCCGCCCCCGACCTGCTTGTTGCCCTCGCCGCCCATGAAGATGGACGACAGGCAAGGATCACGGCCAAAACGGAAACCGGGCAAAGATGCATAGACCGACTGACGGGCAACACGACGCCACCCCAGACAGCCCCACAAGCTTGAGTCGGCGCACCCTGCTGCAGTTCGCGGGCGCCGCGCTGGTGCTGCTCGTGAGCCCGGTCAGTGCCGCAGCGCCCAAATCCGCTCCCAACCCGGTTTCAAACCCTGTGCCCAAAGCGGGCAGTCTGCTCGCGGTGCGGGTATGGCCCGCCGAGGAATACACCCGCATCACGCTGGAAGGTAATCAGACACTGCAATTTACCTCGCTGCAGGTAAAAGACCCCGAACGCCTGGTGGTCGATCTCGAAGGCATCGAGCTTGATAGCGTGCTCAAAAGCCTGCCCGGCAAGGTGATGGAAAGCGACCCATACATCAAGCTCATTCGCGCCGGCCAAAACCGTCCGGGCGTGGTGCGCATCGTGGTCGAGCTCAAGGCAGAAATCAATCCGCAGATTTTCACCCTCACCCCGGTAGGCAATTACGGCCACCGTCTGGTGCTCGATCTCTACCCGACCGTTCCGGTTGACCCGTTGCTGGCGCTGATCGAAAAATCCTCCCCCCTCGACGCTGCCAGCGGCGACACCCGTGACAGTGAAGTCAGCCCCCCGGCGGCGTCCACCGCGTCGCCAACGATCGCCCGCAACGAGCCCACACCGCCCGCCAACGGGCGCAAGGCAGACCCCGTCCGCCGCGCCGACCCGCCCCCCAATCGCCTGGTGACGGTCATGCTCGACCCCGGTCATGGTGGCGAAGACCCCGGCGCAGTCGGGCGACGCGGCAGTTATGAGAAAAACGTCACCCTCAACATTGCCCGTCGGCTCAAACGCAAAATTGACAGCATCCCGGGGATGCGCGCCCTCCTCACCCGCGACGGCGATTATTTCGTCCCGCTCGCCCAGCGCGTCACCCGTGCACGCCGGGTACAAGCCGATCTTTTCCTGTCGATTCACGCCGACGCGTTCGTCAAACCCGAAGCGCGCGGCAGTTCGGTGTTCGTACTCTCCGAGAAAGGCGCGTCCAGCTCCGCCGCCCGCCTGCTCGCGCAAAAGGAAAACGAGGCCGACCTCATTGGCGGGGTCAATCTCGCCAAACAGGACAGCCACCTCGCCCGCACCCTGCTCGATCTGTCGCAAGCCGCGACGATCAATGACAGCATCAAACTGGCCAAGCAAGTGCTCGCCGCGCTGGGCAACATCAACACCCTGCACAAAGCCGAGGTCGAACAAGCAGGCTTTGCCGTACTGAAAGCCCCCGACATCCCGTCGATTCTGGTCGAAACCGCGTTCATCAGTAATCCGGAAGAAGAGCGCCGCCTCATCGACAATCGCTATCAGGACAAAATGGCCAACGCCATCCTGAGCGGAATCCAACGCTACTTCGCCGCCAACCCGCCCATCCAGCAGCGCGCACGGGTGGTACAACTGGGATAATCCAAATGCATTCTGCAAAGATTTTTCGTCCTGCTTTTCGCCCGTTTTTCCATCTACTCTGCCTTGCCCTGCTGAGTTTTGCGCCCTTCGCCCACGCCGGAGAACGTCCGAAAATGGCGAAATACGGCGCGGCATACGCCGGCCCGGAATTACTCTGGGTTTATGTGGCCCACAACAAGGCTGATGACCACGCTGTCGTCAAACTGGAAGGCATCAACCATCCGCTCGATGGTCACGTGTTCTGGACTGAAATTCGCTACTATCTGAAGCCGGGTCATCCCGAGCGCATCACCTATGTGGCGCGCGAAAAGAACGCCGAACAAGCCGTGTTTTACGTCAGCGACGGCACGGCTACGCTCTACCTCCCCAACTGGCACGGCCAGGAACGGGCCGAAATCAAACTGGCTTACTCCCGCGATCGCTCCGCGCAAACCCAACCCGAACACCTGCTCACCGACTACGAACGCCAGACCGGCAAAATCCAATAAAACAAAATTCGTGCGATTGCCCTGCGTGGATGTATTGCGGCTTGTTGACCTTGCCCCCGCAAAACGCATCCCTTGCTGAGCGTTTAAGCTGAGGCAAGGAGAAGCACATGAACAGCAAGGCAAAGCGGGCGCGCTACACGCAGGGCATGGCAGCGGTTGCCGCGACACTGGGGTTGTCTGAACAGGCGCTGTACAACTGGGTCAAGGCGGATCGGGAAGGCAAACTGTCCGGTGCTGGCAACAAGCCGGTGAGTCCGGAACAGATGGAACTGGCCCGGTTGAGAGCGGAAGTGTCGCGCCTGAAGATGAAGCGAGACATCCTGAAAAAAGCGGCAGCGTACTTCGCGCGGGACTCCATCGCGGCGGGGCGTGAGATAATCGCGCCCTTCGTTCAACTTGTGCGCTCGCCGTGAAAATTCTCGTAACTGGTGCCGCCGGTTTCATCGGTATGCATACCTCTGAACGCTTGCTGGCGCGTGGCGATGAGGTGGTGGGGCTGGATAATCTCAACGATTATTACGACCCCGGACTGAAGGAAAGTCGTCTGGCGCGGCTGAGGCTGCATCCGGCGTTTCGCTTCGTGAAGCTCGATGTGGCTGACCGGCCCGGCGTCGAGCGCCTCTTTGCCGCGGAAAAATTCGAGCGCGTGATCCACCTCGCCGCGCAGGCCGGGGTGCGGTATTCGATCCAGAATCCGCATGCTTACGTCGACAGCAATCTGGTGGGTTTCGTCAATATTCTGGAAGGCTGTCGCCATCATCAGGTGCAACATCTGGTGTATGCGTCGAGTTCGAGCGTCTATGGCGGCAACACCAAAATGCCGTTTTCCGAGCATGACAGCGTCGATCACCCGGTGAGCCTCTACGCCGCGACCAAGAAAGCCAATGAGCTGATGGCGCACACTTACAGCCATCTCTACGCCTTGCCGACGACCGGGCTGCGCTTCTTTACCGTGTATGGCCCGTGGGGGCGGCCGGACATGGCGCTGTTCCTGTTTACCAAGGCGATTCTTGAGGGGCGGCCTATCGACGTGTTCAATCACGGCAAGATGAAGCGCGATTTCACCTATGTCGACGATATCGTGGAAGGGGTGATCCGCACCGTCGATCATGTCGCCGCGCCCGACCCGGCGTTTTCTTCCGACCAGCCCGATCCGGGGCGCAGCCATGCGCCGTTCCGCGTGTTCAACATCGGCAACCATCATCCGGTCGAGCTGATGGCGTTTATCGAGGCGATTGAAAGCGCGCTGGGCATAAAGGCGACGAAGAATTTTCTGCCGATGCAGGATGGCGATGTGCCTGCGACCTATGCCGATACCCGCGAGTTGAACGCATGGACGGGCTTTGCCCCGGCCACCAGCGTGGGCGACGGGGTGGGGCGCTTTGTCGCCTGGTATCGCGCCTATTACGGGGGCTGAGCTTGCAGACCGTAAACATAAAGCGCACCGCAGCCTGCTACCTGCTGCTGCTGGCGGCCTATGTGGGCGGGGCGTTTGTGCCGCTGATGAACAATGATTCTGCGCATCACGCCAACATCGCGCTCTATATTTACCAGACCGGGGAATGGACGCGGCTGGTGACGCAGGGGCAGGATTATTTCGACAAGCCGCATCTGTTGTTCTGGCTGGCGGCGGCGTCATTCAAGGTTTTTGGCGTCAATGCCTTTGCCTACAAGCTGCCTTCGCTCCTGTTTTCGCTGCTCGCGGTGTATGCCACCACCCGGCTGGGGCAGTTGCTGCACACGGTGGCGGTGGGGCGGCTGGCGGGTATCGTGCTGGCGAGTGCGCTCGCGTTCGTGCTCGCCAATAACGATGTGCGCATGGATGCGCTGCTCACCGGCTCGATCATGTTGGCGACCTGGCAACTGGCGGCCTTCGTCGCCAGCGAGGAGCGCGAACAGGGGCGGTGGCGGCATCTGGTGCTGGGCGGGCTGGGGCTGGCGCTGGGCTTTGCCACCAAGGGCATGATCGGCGTGGGGATGCCGCTGATCGCCATTTTCGTGCACCTGCTCTATCGCCGTGACTGGGCGCGTCTGCTGGATGTGCGCTGGCTGGCGCTGGGCCTGATCACGCTGGCTTTTGCCTCGCCAGTGCTCTACGCCTATTACCAGCAGTTCGGCGAGCGCGGGGTGAAATTCATCTTGTGGGCGCAAAACGTCGAGCGCCTGTCCGGCGAGCGTTTCGGCAAGGCGGGGGCGGATGATCCGCTGTTCTTTGTCCACAGTTTCCTGTGGGCCTTCCTGCCCTGGGCGCTGCTGGCGATCTGGGCCGTGTGCAGTGACGGTGTCAGGCTGGTACGCGCCCGGCTGCAGCTGCTGGCCGGGGACGAGATGCTGACGCTGGGCACGATCGTGGTGATGTTTGGCGTGATCTCGCTGTCAAACTTCAAGCTGCCCCATTACCTCAATATTCTCCTGCCCTTTTTTGCCATCCAGCTTGCCGCCTGGCTGGTGCCGCGGCTGGCGCATCCGGTGAGCCGCAAGCGGCTGTGGTGGGTGCAGGCGGTGGCGATTTTCGTGCTCGCGCTGCTGGCGCTGGCGCTCAACGGCTGGGTGTTCCCGCTCCATGATCCGCTGCTGGCCGTGGGCGCGGTGGTGCTGGCGGCGGCGGGGGCGTGGCTGATCTATCGTCAGGCGGCTGGCGCACGGCTGGTGATGGCCTCGGTGAGCGTGGCGGCGCTGTTCAACCTGTTGCTCAATTTCAATTGTTATCCGCAACTGCTGTCCTACCAGGGCGGCACCGTGCTGGGGCAGCAGGCGCTGGCGCTGGGGCTGGACCGCGAACGGCTTTATTACCTTGAGCATCAGGGGCGGGCGAACAGCTTTGATTTCGTCACGGCGCGCCTGACGCCGACGCTGACGCTGGCGGAGTTTTCCCGCTTCGCTGCGCCGGTGGTGGTCTACACCTCGACCAGCGGGCGGACGGCGCTCGAAGCGGCGGGTCTGGCGGTCGAAGAATTGGCCCGCAGCGCGGATTTTCGCGTCTCCCGGCTCAACCCCCGCTTTCTTGACCCGGCGCGGCGGGCGCAGACACTGGAAACGGTTTATCTCTTGCGGGTGGGCGGACAGTGACAGCATTGACGGGGCAGGCCGGGCGCGTGCTGGGGGCGGGGTTGATCGTTGCGGTGACGGCGTGGGCGGTGTGGCCGGGTTTGCATCCTGCGCCGACGCCGGGGTTCGTACTGCCGCAAGCGCCAGCGACGACGGCAAGCGCACAGGCGCCGCAGTTGTTTTCCGCGTTGATCAACGCTGCGAAACCGCCGCGTGTGCATGCGGCCTCGATTACCGAAGAACCGGACGGGACGCTTTATGCCATCTGGTATGGTGGCTCGCGTGAAGGCGATACCGACGTTGCCCTTTATGCGGCCTCCACGCTGACCAACAGCGCCAGACCCTTGTGGAACAAACCGTCGGCTTTGTTTTCCGCACGCGACACGACACAAGGCACGATGCAGTGGGTACGCAAGCTCGGCAACCCGGTTGTGTTCACCCCGCCCGGGGATGATCCGTGGCTGGTCTACGTCAGTGTCACGGTCGGCGGTTGGGCGACGAGCCAGCTCAACATGGTGCGTCCGGCCATGTGGAACAACTGGTTTCAACGGCCCATTCAACGGCTGGTGACGTCGCCCTTTTTCAACATGAGCACCCTGGTCAAAGGGGCGCCGGTGTATTACGACAATGGCGACATCGGCCTGCCGGTGTACCACGAAATGGCGGGAAAATTCGCGGAGCTGCTGGTGCTCACGCCTGAGGGTGAAGTGCGGCGCAAGATTCGCATGGATGATGGCCGCCGCAGCTTGCAGCCGGAGATCCTGGTGGAAGACGCCGGGCACGCCATCGCCCTGATGCGCGACGCCACCCGCAAGCAGTTCCGCGTCTGGCGCAGCGAAACGACGAATGCGGGGCGCGACTGGAGCGTGCCGGAATCGACCGACCTGCCCAATCCCGGTTCCGCCCTGAGCGCGCTCAGGCTCGAAGACGGGCGTCTGCTCGCCATTGCCAATGACACCGAAGACGAACGTCTGCGCCTGTCATTGCTGGTGAGCGCAGACCGCGGCCACCACTGGCGCGTGATTCACCGCTTCGAGGACAAACAGGCGCAGTTGGGCAAAAATCCGACCGAAGAGGAATTTCGTCTCCAACTGGCCAATGACATCGCCGCGCTGGGCGACGCCCGCTCCGCAGATGAGGACATCATCGCCAACGTCATGCGCAACATGTGCCGCAAGGGCGAGTGCGGCTGGCAATACGACTACCCCTATCTCATCCGCGCCCGCAACGGCGATTTCCATCTGGTCTACACCTGGAACCAGTCTTTCGTGCGCCATATCCGGTTCAACCGCGCATGGCTGCAAGCACGGTTGGAGGCGGCGCAATGATTGTGGTGATGGTCGATACCTTGTGCTGGATATTGTTGCTGCTACAGCCCGTCCGTCGCTGGCTGCCCGGCATGCAGCGCTGGTGGTCGGCGGCATGTCTGTTCTGGTTGCTGATTATCGGGCTGTATGGCTTGATCGTGGCCGCCGATCAGGTGCGATGGCAGTCCGGCACCTTTGACGGATTCCTCAATCTGATCTGGGCGCCGCGCGGATTCTTTGGCGGATTTTCCCTCTCAGCCGTGCTCATCATCTGCGAGCTGTTTCGACAAAATGGCGACTGGGGCGCACTCTTCGCCGCACGCGAACGCCACTGGCTGCCCCTTATCCTCGTCGCCGTCGCCGTGCTGTTCTACCCTCCCGCGCTCGGTCTCGGGCTGATCGACCCCTACGCCTGGGGCTATGACGAAGCCCTGGTGCTGCCGCTCGTGGTCGGCATCGCTGCGTTCGGGGGCTGGCTGGCGGGCTGGCGTCTCAGTGCGCTGGCGCTGGTGTTGGCGCTGGTGGCGTGGCGTCTGCATCTGCTGGCTTCAACCAATTTGTGGGATTACCTGTTCGACCCGCTGCTGGTATTGGGTGCATCATGGGTGCTCGTCGCCCGCGCGCTGCGCCCCACCTTGCTCCGCCTGCGCGCCCGTCGCACCCCTCCCCGCATCCCTCCCGTTTCATAAAGCACCCGCCCCTCATGCCGTTGTCCCGTATCGACCCCGATCACTATCCCGCCCTGTTCGCCGCCAAGGTCGAGCGTCTGCGCCACGACTTCGCCGCGCTCGATCTCGAACTGCCCGAACCACGGCAATTCGCCTCACCAGCGCTGGGCTACCGCCTGCGCGCCGAATTTCGCATGTGGCACGCCGGCGCGCACGTCGACTACGCCATGTTCGCCCCCGCTGACCCGCGCCAGGCCATCCCCATCGACGACTTCCCCCCCGCCGCGCCCCTCCTGCGCGCCCTGATGCCCGTGTTGCGGGACAAGCTGAACGCCAGCGACACGCTGCGCCAGCGCATCTTCCAGACCGAATTCCTCACCACCCTGTCCGGCGAGGTGCTGGTGAGCCTGATCTATCACCGCAAGCTGGACGCCGCATGGGAAGCCGCTGCGGGCGAGCTCGCCGCAGAACTGGGCATCCAGTTGATCGGGCGCAGTCGCGGACAGAAAATCGTCATCGGGCGTGACTGGGTGGACGAGAGGCTGGAAGTCGATGGCCTGGGCTTGTCCTGTCGCCAGTTCGAGGGCAGCTTCACCCAGCCCAATGGCGAGGTCAACCGGGCGATGCTGGGGTGGGCGCGGGCGCATGCGGTGGGGGCGGAAGGCGGCGATCTGCTGGAACTTTATTGCGGTAACGGCAATTTCACCCTGGCGCTGGCGCCGCTGTTCGCCAGGGTGCTGGCGACCGAGATGAGCAAATCTTCAGTGGCGGCGGCGCGGCACAATCTGGCCGCCAACGGGGTCGACAACGTCACGCTGGTGCGTCTGTCCAGCGCTGAAGTCAGCGAGGCGCTGGCCAGGGTCAGGCCGTTCCGGCGGCTCGAACATGTCGATCTCGACCGCTACCGTTTTGCGACCCTGTTCGTCGACCCGCCCCGCGCCGGGCTGGACGAGGCGACACTTTTTCTTGCGCGCAACTTCGCCCGCATCGTTTATATTTCATGTAACCCCGCGAGCCTGCGCGACAATGTCCGTGAGCTTGCCGCAACGCATACCATTGCGGCGGCGGCGGTTTTCGACCAGTTTCCCTATACCGACCACCTTGAATGTGGTCTGCTACTGACCCGGCGCTGAGCCGGTACCGAGGTTTTTCGTGAGCGGCACCGAGAATTTTCCCCTGTTTCCCCTTCACGCCGTGCTGTTTCCGGAAGGGGTGCTGGCGCTCAGGGTTTTCGAGCAGCGTTACCTTGACATGGTGAGCCGGGTGGCGCGGGATGAATGCACGTTTGGCGTCTGCCTGATCGCGGTCGGCACGGAAGTGGGCGAAGCCGCCGTGCCGCACCTGATCGGCACCGAAGCCAAAATCCTGCGCTGGGGCATCCCCGCGCCGGGGGTGTTCTCCATCGTGGTGCGTGGCGAGCGCCGTTTCCGCATCGTCGATCACGAGCTGGAACGCGATGGCCTGCTCATGGGCGAAGTGAGCTGGCTGCCCGAGCCCGAGGTTCTGCCGGTGCCGCAGGCGCAAGCCGGACTCATCCCCTTGCTGGCCGAAATCGTGCAGCGGGAAAGCGAGCGGGTGGCCGAACCTTACCGCTTCGATGACGCGGGCTGGGTCGGCGCCCGCTATGCCGAATTGCTGCCCATCCCGCTGCTGGCGCGCCAGCGCCTGCTCGAACTCGACGATGTGCTCAGCCGACTTGAAATCGTGCAGGAATACCTGCGCCAACACGGGCTGATGGAACGCCCGCGCCCGCGGTAAAAAGCGGGGGATGTTTTAGCCTGACTGGAAGGAAAAACGCCATGCGCCAAGTCGGTCATCGTCAGCAACGCCCATCTTGCGCGAATATTCGGTATCAGAGTGATTTGAAAATGAAATAAGCGATTGTAATGACCGCGGCCAGTACAACAAAACCAAGAACCATAATCCACTCCACCTTGTCTTCCCCAAACCCGGGAGGGTAGCGACCGAGCGTCACCAGACGCAAAAAACACCAGCCAGTGCCATAAAGTATGACATCCGTCACTATCTCGCTAATTACGTGGCCAGCAAATTCCAGCAACAGCCGTAGCAAGCCCAAACCCAATGCGATCAGCGCAAACCAGAACCATTCCGGCATGATGATTACCTCACCGCTTGTCGCTTGAACACCACAATCATTACTTTGCCCTCAAAGCCGGATTTTCCGATTTTCTCACACACCAGCGGCAGCCATCACGACATCCCCTGCAAAATCTTCCGCACTGGCGTTGGCAGCGCGGCGGAGTCGAGCTGATCGAAGGCCAGCCAGCACTGCGCCGCTTCGGCGATGGCGTGGGGGGGCGCGGGCAGCTCGATGTGCCACGGCGCGATGTCGAGCACGAAATGGGTGAAAGTGTGGGTGAGGGGTGGCAGGGGCTGGATGTGCGCGTCCTGCGTGCCGAGGTGGGTGAGGAGCCACTGGTCGAGCGGGGTTTGTGGCGGGATTTCCGGCAGGGCGAGCAGGCCGCCCCAGATGCCGCTTGGGGGGCGGCGTTCCAGCAGCACCGTTTTGCCTGCGGTGACGACGGCGAAGCGGGCGTGGCGGCGGGGGACAGTTTTGGCGGGGCGCGGGGTGGGGAGTTCTGCGCTGCGTCCGCTGAGGTGGGCGACGCAGTCATTACTCAGCGGACACTGGCTGCAGGCCGGGCGGCTGCGGGTGCATACCGTGGCGCCCAGATCCATCTGGGACTGGATATAGACGCCGATTTCCTGCGCGTCTGCGGGGAGCAGTGATTCGGCGAGCGCCCACAGGCGCGTTTCCACCGCGCGTTCGCCGGGGAAGCCTTCGATGCCGAACGCGCGGCAGAGCACCCGTTTGACGTTGCCATCGAGGATGGCTTTTCTCTCGCCACTGGCAAACGCAGCGATGGCGGCGGCGGTGGAGCGGCCAATGCCGGGGAGTGTGATCAGGTCGTCGGCGCGGGTCGGGAACTGGCCGCCGTATTCGGCCATGACCTGGTGCGCGGCGCGATGGAGGTTGCGGGCGCGGGCGTAGTAGCCCAGGCCGCTCCATGACTCGATCATGGCTTCCGCGCTGGCGGCGGCCAGGCTGGCGACATCGGGGAAGCGGGCCATGAAGCGTTGGTAATAGGGGATGACGGTGGCGACCTGGGTTTGTTGCAGCATGATCTCCGCGACCCAGATGCGGTAGGGATCGCGGTTTGCCTGCCAGGGCAGGTCGTGGCGACCGTGGGTGCGTTGCCAGGTGATCAGGCGTTGGGCGAAATTGGTCATGAAATTTTTGTCTAAGCAGGCGCTCGACGGCAAGGGCGGTGGCGGTGATAATCGCGCACTTTAATATTGATGAGAGCGCCGTCATGTCCCAAACTTCTGCCGCCGTTGCTACCGTAGACGAGGGGCGTGAGTTTCGCCATGCCTTGGGCCGTTTTGCGACCGGCATCGCTGTGGTCACGCTGAAAACGGCACAAGGCCGGATCGGGCTGACGATCAATTCCTTCAATTCGGTGTCGCTCAACCCGCCGCTGGTAGTCTGGAGTCTGGCCAAAACCTCGCCCAGTCTGGCGGCCTTCGAGGCGAGCGAATATTACGCGATCAATATTCTGGCGGCCGATCAGGAGGAGATCTCCAACCGTTTCGCCAGCAAGCAGGTCGACCGCTTCGCCGGACTGACGGTCGATGAAGGTTTGGGCGGTGCGCCGCTGTTGCCCGGCGCGAGCGCACGCTTTCAGGTGCGCAACACCACCCGCCATGACGGCGGCGACCATGTGGTGTTTATCGCCGGGGTCGAGAAATTCGATTACGCCCCCGAGCGCGACCCGCTGCTTTATTTCGGTGGCCGTTATCGTCGGCTGGCGCCCTGAGCACACTTACAACACCGCCGTAAACAGCTCCAGTTGCGGCGGGCCGAGGTAGAACTCACGCGGCGTTTTGGCCGCATTGACGTGCGCCTTGCGGAAAGCGTCGGAGTGCGTCCAGGCTTCAAACGCTGCTTCCGTCTCCCACTCGGTGTGGGAGGCGAACAGCGTGTATTCGTCGGTTTGCGGCCCTTGCAACAACTGAAAACGCACGAAGCCCGGCGCATCATCGAGGTAGCTGGTGCGCGCGCGCCAGTGGGCGAGGAATGCGTCTTCATGCCCACGGGCGATTCTGAAGCGGTTCATGGCGAGAAACATGTCGCTTACTGTGCTCCTTCAGTCTGCCGGGTGATCGCTTCGGCCTCTTCCAGCCGACGCTGGCTGAGCTGCTGGGTCTCGTCGATCGACTTCTGGATTTGATCCATCTGTTGTTTTGCCTGTTTGGCGTTTTCCGCCTGCAATCCGGTCACGGTCACTGCCGTAGTCGCCACATCCGCGCCGCACGCGGAGACGCCGAGCGCCAGCAGACTGGCGCAGATCGCTGCTGATTTCATGGTGGGACTCCTGTGAAAGAAGACAGCCAGTTTACCTGATGCGGCTGTAGTAACCCCGTTTCCTCCGCTGTTTCGTTTCATGGGCACGGATGTGTTTTTTCAACGGGAGCTACCATGAACAAATTGCTATGCCTGCGGGCAAGTTCCGCGCTGCTGCTGGCCGTGTTGTTGTCAGCGTGCGCGGATTCCACTTCGGACAAGTCCGCTACACCGGCTGCAGCGCCTGCCTCTGCGCCCGAGCCTGTCGCGGTCGAGGCAGCGCTGCCGCCAGTGGCCACTGCTGCTGCCGTGACGCCCATGCCGTCGGTCAGAATGAGGGGGGATGAGCGTGGCCAAGAAGGCGCACTCCATGAGATGCGAATTGCTCGCAGCGCGGATACGGTGAAGCTGACGCGGAGGGCGGTGGCGGCTGAGGCTGATTATTACGCGCCGCCTCAGCGCGAGCGCTACGGCAAGCACAGCGATAATCCGGTCAAGCTCGTCGCCGAGGAGCCGGTGTCGACGTTCTCGATCGATGTGGATACCGGCAGCTACAGCAATGTGCGCCGGATGCTCACTCAGGGGCAATTACCCCCCAGGGATGCGGTGCGGGTGGAGGAAATGATCAATTATTTCCCCTACCGCTATGCCCTGCCGGAGAAGGGGCAGGGGCCGTTTGCGGTGCATACGACGCTGACGGCTGCGCCGTGGAATGCGGAGCGGGTTTTATTGCGGGTGGCGCTCAAGGGCGCGGATATCGCCAAGCAAACCTTGCCGCCGGTGAATCTGGTGTTTCTGGTGGATGTGTCGGGGTCGATGCACAGCCGGGACAAACTGCCCTTGTTGCAGGCGTCGTTGAAGTTGATGGTGGGGCAGATGCGGGCGCAGGATCGTATTTCGCTCGTGACCTACGCGGGGTCGACTGCGGTGCTGGTGTCGGGCAAATCGGGCACTGAGCAGGCGGAAATCGTGGGCGCGATTGACCGGCTGAATGCCGGGGGCAGCACGGCGGGAGGGGCCGGGATTCAGCTCGCTTATCAGCAGGCGCGCCAGCACTTTATCAAGGACGGGATTAACCGCATTCTGCTTGCCACCGATGGCGATTTCAATGTGGGTATCACCGATTTCGACGAGCTGAAACAGATGGTCGAACGCGAACGTCAATCCGGGGTGTCGCTGTCCACGCTGGGATTTGGTACGGGCAATTACAACGAGCAGTTGATGGAGCAATTGGCTGACGTGGGCAATGGCGCTTATTCCTACATTGATTCCTTGATGGAAGGGAAAAAGGTGCTGGTCAATGAGATGACGTCGACGCTGGCGACGATTGCCAGGGATGTGAAGATTCAGGTCGAATTCAACCCGACCCAGGTGAGCGAATACCGCTTGATCGGTTACGAAAACCGGATGTTGCGCCGGGAAGATTTCAATAACGACAAGCTTGATGCGGGGGATATCGGCGCGGGGCATACGGTGACGGCGCTCTACGAGCTGACCCTGGCCGGGCAGAAGGGCAGCGTCGACCCGCTGCGCTATCAGGACAAAGCGGCGACGCCACCGGCGGGGCATGGCGACGAGCTGGCCTTTATCAAATTGCGCTACAAACAGCCTGATGCCGAGCACAGCACCCTGATTGAACTGCCGCTTTCCCGTCAGGCGCTCACCAGAATGGAGCAGGCCGACGAGGATTTTCGCCTCGCGGTGGCGGTGGCGGGCTTTGGGCAACTGTTGCGTGGTTCGGGAAATTCGGGAAGCTGGACTTACCGCGACGCCAAGGCGCTGGCAGCGGATTTCGACGCCTCGCCCAAAGGCAGGCGCGGGGTGGAGGATGATTACATCGCTTATCGCACCGAACTGGCGCGTTTGATTGATGTGGCCGGGGCATTGGTGGGGAATCAGCCGCCTGTACGCAAGGAGTAAGCATCGGGCCGGTTATACTGGCGGGATGAGCGCACAACACGACATCCCGCCGGACCAACTGCCTGACGAAGATCTGATGCTGCTGATTACCCAGGGCATTATCGAAGCGCCGGTCGCAGAACTTTTTCGCCGCCACAATCGCGCCCTGTTCAATTTCATCGCCTGGAGTTGTCAGGGCAATACGGCGGAAGCAGAGGACATCTGTCAGAAGACCTGGCTGAAACTGATGCATTGCGCGAGCTATCAACCCAGCGCCGCTTTTCGCACCTTTCTCTACCAGATCGCCCGCAACCTGCTGATCGATGCCCGGCGCAGCGCCTATGCGCAGCATGATGCGCTCGACGACCACGCGGATGCGGCGCCGGAGAGCGACATCACGCCGGAAGTCGAGCTGGGCTTGCGCCAGAATCTGCACCGGGTGCGCCAGGCGATGATGACTTTGCCGGTGTTGCAGCGTGAGGTGGTGGTGCTGCGCTTCTTTGCTGAATTATCGCTGGAAGAGATCGCCGCCGCAGTTGGCGTCGGGTTCGAGACGGTCAAGAGCCGCCTGCGTTATGCGTTCGCGCATCTGCGGCGGGAACTGGGACAAGTCGAATGAGCGCAGTCGAACGTTTCATCGCGGGGGAAGATCGCCTGAGCGCCATGCTCAAGGCCGTCCCCGTGTTCGACGCGCCGACGCGGCTCCAGTCATGGGTGCAGGAAAGCGCCCGTGCCATCGAGGCGGAACGCGGCCCGGAACCCGCGTATGCGTTCGAACCTTCTGCGGGCGTGCATGACGCCGTGATGCGCGAGGCGCGAGCGATGGAGCGCGCGCAAGCGCCCCGGCGTGCCGTGCTGTGGGGGCGGCTCGGGCGTGACGAAAACGCGGCGGAGGTATTGGGCGTGCCCGTGGCGGCGGCAACCGCAACGTGGCTGCGACAACAAGCCGCTCGGCATCAGGCAACGCCTGCCGTAACGCCGCCCGTGCCGTCAAGGCAGCGCTGGTGGGGGCAGCGGCTGGCCTTTGGCGCCATGTTCAGTCTGGCCGTGCTGGCCGGGGTGGCAGGACATCGCTACTGGCTGGCGCCTGCCGAACGTGTGATGGATGCAGCGCCGCAGGTGGCGCGACTGGAACCCCAGGTGATGACGGAGGCGTCAGCCGAGGTCGAGGCCATGAGAGAAGCGCCACCTGTCGCGGCGGACTTCATGGCGCAGCGCGGCGCTGAAGTGGAAGCCGGGCGCGCTTCGCCTGCAAACATGGCGCGCAGGCGTGAATCCGGACGCTATGCTGAAGTGGCGGCTTTCGCACCTCCTCCCCCTCCCCCGCTCGCCGCAGCCTCCGCCTCTGTCTCCGGGCCTGCTGCCGATCTGGCATTGGGAGAGGAGCACATCCGCCTGGACGAGCTGGCCTCGCCCTTGCCCGCCGCCGCTGCCAAACCGCAGTTGTTGCGACCAAACCAACGTGGTGACATGGACTTGGTGCGGCTCTCTGCGCCGCCACCACCTCCTTCCGCCCTCTACCCGATCGATGACCCGCAGTGGAAAGCGCTGGCAGCAGATGTTTTCGCCGCGAATAAAATGCCTCGGTCGCAGTCATGGCGTTTGTCGACCCGGAACCCCGCAGCGGCGGAAGTGGTGGCGCTGGCGGCCATGTTGCTGGAAGCCTTGCCCGCCGGGATGAGCCTGAAGGTCGAGGCTGATTCAACAGTGCCAGCGGGATTTGTGCGGCTGGCGCCGGTGCAGGCGCAGTGAGTTGGCTGTAGCCAGATGGCGTTTGCCCTCCCTACCGCTCCCACTTGACCGCCGGTTTGGCCGTTTCGTCTACCGTCAGGCGGAAGACATCGGGGCGAGCGTAGTGGCCGACGACATCGAAATCGAATTTGCCGCGCGCCACGTCATCCAGATCAATCTCGGCGTGGAGGATGCATTCGCCTTCGTAGTTCGGCCCGGCCAAAATTTCGCCGAAGGGGTTGATGATGGCGCTGCCGCCCTGTAGCAGCACCACATCCGGGGCATTGCCCTGAATGGCGTCGAAATCATCCGGATACTGGCCGCGGGTGGCGTATTGGCAGGCGGTCAGCACGAAGCAACGCCCTTCCATGGCGACATGGCGCGCGGTGGCAATCCAGGATTCGCGGTCGTCGGCGGTGGGCATGCAGTAGAGCTGGATGCCTTTGCCGTACATGCCCATGCGCATCAAGGGCATATAGTTCTCCCAGCAAATGACCGCGCCCAGTTTGCCCAGCGGGGTGTCGAAGACCGGCATGGTGGAGCCGTCGCCGTAACCCCATACCAGACGTTCCATCGCCGTGGGCATCAGCTTGCGGTGCTTGCCCAGCAACTTGCCTTCCGGCGACAGGAACACTGCGGTGCAATACAGGGTGCCGATTTCGCGTTCGATCACTCCTGCTACGACATGGACGCCAGCCTCTCGCGCGGCATCGGTCAACAGGCTGATTTCCGGCCCCGGCACATCGACCGCGCTGTCGAAATAGCGCAGAAAATCCTCGCGTCCACGCGGCAAACGTCCGCCCACCCGGGCGCCGAAATCCGCGCCCTTGGGATAGCCGGAGATCAGGGCTTCGGGGAAGACGAGCAATTTCGCCCCGGTGGCTGCGGCTTCATGGATCAGACCGACCACCTTGTCTACGCTGGCGGGCTTGTTGAACGGAACAGACGAGGTTTGGACAACGGCAGCACGGAATTTCATCGCAGGCTCCTGGCAGAAGAGAAAGGTTCGGGACATCCATCCGCAAGCGGACTTTGTTTTTCTGTAGCAAGCCGCTTGCCAGCTAGTCGCTTTTGTCCGACCAGATGTGGTGCTGCCGTCGCATTTGTGCCGACAAGAGGGAATTTGGTCGGATTTTATCGACTATAATCGGCGTGGCATTTTCGTCATTCCGTTACCGGAAAGGGTGATGCACCAATAGCGGGATTAAATCCGCCTTGTTTTTATAAAAACGCACCACTTTGGGGTGATTGTGTGGGAGAGCATCTGCCATGAGCATCGAATCCAATCTCGCCAAGCTGGGTATTGCGGGGAATTTGTTCAAGGTCTACCGGGCGGCCATTGAACTGGGGGAGACGCCAGTTGCGGCGCTGGTGGAGCAGTCCGGTCTGCCCAAGGCGACGGTCTATGACGCCATTGCCCGCCTGGAGCAGGAGGGGCTGATGGTCAGCACGGGCGAGCCGCGTCGCCGCCGGGTGACGGCCCACGACCCGGCTGTGTTGCAGGAGCAACTGGAAGCGAAGCGGCAGATGCTCGACTACATGCTGCCCCAGCTCCGCTCCTTCTATAATCACTTGCGCGGCAAGCCGCAGATTCGTTTTTACGACAGCGCCGACGGGGTGCAGAAAGCCTTGCTGGATGCGCTGTCGTGCGAATCCGGGCTTATGCACTGCACCTTTGCCATGCCGGAAATTCTGGAAACTCCGGGGTTGGCGTTCATGGACAAATTCACCGCGCAACGGGTGGAGCGCAAGATTTTCATGAAGGTCATCCGCTCCCCCCAGCGCGATACCGCGTCCATCTGGCCGGCCAGCCACAAGGATCTGCGCGAGCTGCGCTTTGCCCCGGATGCGCTTGCGTTGTCGATGACGGCGCTGATTTACGATAACCGCGTCGCCCTGGCTTCGTCCAAACGCGAAAGCTATGGCCTGATTATCGAAAGCGAGGAATTCGCAAGCTTGATGCGCACCATGTTTGAAGCGGTGTGGATTCAAAGCACGCCCGCGCCCTGGCAAGATTAGCAGGGCGGGTTTCAAACCCGCCTGCCCTTATAGTGGTCGGGACAGAGCAATCTGTCCTATGGTCGTCGGTTTTGTCCGACCAAAATCGGTTTTGGCACGCATATTGCTCCGGCAGAGACATCTGTTTCTGTCGTGGAGCCCAATATGACTCACAACAACACGCGGTTGCGCAACCTGGTCGGCATTGGTTTTTTCCTTGGACTCTGGCAATCCCTGTCGTTTTTTGATCTGGTGGATGCGTTCATGCTGCCTTCACCGTGGCAGGTGGCGCAGGCCTTGTGGGACATGGGGGTGGATGGTTCGCTGTGGGAAAACCTGCTGGCGTCCCTGAAGCGGGTCGCGGCCGGATATCTGTTGGCGGGGGCGGTCGGGCTGACGCTGGGGCTGATCTGTGGCTGGTGGCGGGCGGTGTCGGATATGGTGCGCCCCATCGTCGAAGCCCTGCGTCCCATCCCGCCGCTGGCCTGGGTGCCGGTGTCCATCCTCTGGTTCGGGCTGGGCGATGCCTCGGCCTACTTTCTGGTGTTTCTGGGCTGTGTTTTCCCTATTTTTCTGTCGACCTTTACCGCTATTCGCAGTCTGGATCGGGATCAGATCAACGCCGCGCTCAGTCTGGGGGCCAGACCGGGGCTGATGCTGCGCGACGTGCTGATTCCGGCGTCCCTGCCGATCGTGATGCCGGGTTTGCGCCTGGCGCTGGGCATCGGCTGGATGTGTGTGGTGACGGCGGAACTGATCGCGGCGCAAACGGGGCTGGGTTATCTGATTCAGCAATCGCGCATGCTGTTCCAGATCCAGAACGTGTTTGCCGGGATGGTTGCCATCGGCATGGTCGGCTACCTGATGTCGGCCATGCTCGAACGGCTGGAACGCCGCGTCAATGCCTGGGCGCCATCCGAACGGCTCTGATCTCCCTTTTTCCATTCTCATGCGAGTGTTGCCATGTCTGCACAACTTGATATTTCGAATGTCTCCAAGATTTATCCGGGGCGGCGGGGTGAGGACGGCATCCATGCCCTGCAGGATGTGTCGCTGAAAATCAACAAGGGAGAATTCATCTCGCTGCTTGGCCCCTCCGGCTGTGGCAAGTCCACCCTGTTGAGTATCGTCGCCGGGTTCCAGACCGTCAGCGATGGTTTTATTTTGCAAAACGACCGCGAACTCGTTGGGCCGTCCTCGACGCGCACCGTGGTGTTCCAGAACTACGCCCTGTTTGGCTGGATGACCATCCAGAAAAACGTCGAATTCGGGCTCAAGGCCAAGGGCGTGCCCGCGACCGCGCGCGCACGGCGGGCACGGGAACTCCTCGCCAGCGTGCGCCTGTCCGGGTTCGAGGACAAATATCCGCATGAAATCTCCGGCGGCATGAAACAGCGTGCGGCCATCGCCCGGGCGCTGGCGCCTGACCCGGAAATCCTGCTTATGGATGAACCCTTCGGCGCGCTGGATGCCCAGACCCGGGTGCTGTTGCAGGAAGAAATTGCCCGCATCTCCACCGAGGCCGGAAAAACCGTTTTATTCGTCACCCACGGCATTGATGAAGCCGTCTTTCTGGCCGATCGCGTGATCGTCATGAGCCCCCGTCCGGGGCGTGTGCGGCAGGAAGTTGTCGTGCCGCTGCCCAGACCGCGCACCGCCGAGATGCGCGCTGATCCCTGGTTCGTTTCGACAGTCAACGAACTGTGGGAAACCCTGAAACCCGACTGGCAAAAGGAAGAAAAGCAATGACTACCATCAATCAGAGCCGACGCAAATTCTGCGCCCTGGCTGCGGGTGCGGCGGGCGGTCTTCTGGCCGCACCCTGTATTGCCCGGGCGCAGAGCAACAAGGATGTCGTCCGCTTTTGCTGGACGAACACCGTGATCGTATCGGCCCAGCTGCAGCACACCCTGATGAACACCGACATCGCCGACCGCCACGGCCTCAAACTGGAGATGACCCAGTTTACCGGCTCGTCCGAAGTCAACGAGGCTCTGGCCTCCAACGCGGCGGACATCGGCAGCGTGTCGGATTTCTCGGCGGTGATGATGATGGCGGCTGGCATCCCCATTTACACCGTCGCTCATCAGTCGAGTTTCCGCTCCGCAGTGCTGGCAACGAAGAATTCCGGCATCAAGACGCTCGCCGACCTCAAGGGCAAGACGGTGTATGGGCTGTTTGGCATCACCGCCTACCTGCATGCACAGGACGCCGTGCGCCGTGCGGGCCTGACCCCCGGCAAGGATGTCAACTTCGTCAACATGGGCACCGCCGAACTATCGGATGCGGTGCGGGCGCAGAAGATTGATGCTTTTTTCACCTGGGATCCCTGGGTTGCCAATTTTGAATTCAACGGTCTGGCTACCGAGCTGACCCATAACACCACGCCGGCGATGGTGCTGGAAGCGCGCGGCAGTTTCCTCAAGGACAAGCCGGACGTGCTGAAGCGTTTCTTGCGTGCCCATGCGGAAGCACTGTTCTTTGCCAACCAGAACAAGGAACTGACCAACAAATGGTTCCGCTCGCGTGACCCGGCCAAAGGGCTGGATCCGTCCGTGATCGAAAAGGCGTCAGACTTTGATCCCAACTGGCGCGCAAACCAGTTTGCCGATATCAGAACCGCAGTTTCCGCCGAGGGCATCGCCAGCATGCAGCACATGGCAGACTGGGGCTTCGGGGAAAAACTGCTGCCCAAATTACCCAAGGTGGCGGACTGGATGCGGCTGGATGCAGCCAAAGCGGTCGATGCCGAAGCCGTGAGCAATCCTTTTGACCCCAAGACGGTCAAGATTCTGCGCGGTTTGTAAACTCAGGAGGTTTCATCCTTATGCGCTCTACTCCAATTGTCGTCGCCGCCGCCCAGTACGCCCCCGTGTACCTGGATATGGCGGCCAGCGTGCACAAAGCGTGTGGTCTCATCCGGGAAGCGGCGACGCAGGGGGCCGAACTGATCGTCTTTCCCGAAACCTTCTTGCCGTCCTACTGCTACTGGACGCTGCTGATCGACCCCTACACCGCCCGCCAGACCTACAGTGTCCGGCTTTATGAGCAGGCGCTGGTGCTGGGGGACGAGTCGACCCTGCTACTCGCCGACGCGGCGCGGCAGGCGCAATGCACCGTGGTCATGGGCGTCACCGAACGCGAAGGCGGCACGCTCTACAACAGCCAGTTGGTGATCAATGCCGATGGCGAAGTGCTTGGCTGTCGGCGCAAGCTGGTGGCGACCCACCACGAGCGCATGAGCTACGGCGGCGGCAGCGGCAAGGATTTGCGCGTCTTCGATACCGCCGTCGGCAAACTCGGTGCGCTGGTGTGCTACGAGCACGTCAACCCGCTGTTCCGTTACGCGGTGCAGGCCCAGGGCGAAGAAATCCACGTCGCCAACTGGCCCGGCGGGCTACCGTGGACCGACCCCATCATCGACGCCGCGACGCGCCAATACGCCTTCGAGGCGCAGACTTTCGTCCTCTCCGTCACCAGTTGTCTGACCCAGGACTTCATTGATTCGCTCGGCCCCAAGGCGCAGGAAATACTCAAGGCCGGTGGCGGCTGTTCGTCCATCATCGCGCCAGGCGGCAAGGTGCTGGCGCGAGCAGGCGCGGGTGAGGAAATGCTCTACGCTCAACTCGACCCGCGCGCCATCTTTGAATGGAAACAGATTGTCGATTCGATGGGCCATTATTCGCGCCCGGATATCGTGCAATTACACCTGAATCCGCACCGTCCAGCGCCGCTGGTGATTGATGGCTGATCCGGGGGCAGTGCTTTGACGCTCGTCTATCTCGCTTCTGCAGGCGTTTCAAATACCAGCCGCAGGCCCGGTGCAGTACGCAGGCTGTGTGGCAGCAGGTAATCGCCTGCCGCGAGAGGGATGTCCGAATCATTCAAGGCACAATCTTCCATTTGCCGGAATCTTGCACCGGATTGTAATGGTCGTCTCTGCTCTTGCCATTTTTGAACTTGAGTTCAACTTTGACGCGGGCGGTATCCTCTTTCTGCTCAACAAGGGCAGTTTGTAGGGCGCCGCCCACAGGTCTACCGCATCGTCAATGAAAGATATCCAATCGCATCACACGCTGGCTGCAAATTCGGCGCCGTGGTTTTGAGGTCGTAGTCGACCTGAAGATTCATCCAGTACTGCGGCGTCTGTCCGAATGCCGCACCGAACAAATGCGCCAGCTCTGCCGTGACAGGGCGCGCGCCCCTGATGACATGCGAAATTCGCATGGGGGAGACACCGATGGTGCGTGCGAACTGGGCCTGAGAAATTCCAATATCATTAAGTGCTTCAAGCAAGAATTCGCCGGGATGAATGGGGGGAAGTCCGTCTGTGTGGGGCATGATGGGATCCTCAGTGATAATCGACAATTTCAACGTCATACGCATCACCATCCCGAAATCTGAAACAGACCTGCCACCGAAGGTTGATGCGGATGCTCCATTGGCCTGCGCGGTCTCCCGACAGGGCTTCCAGATGGTTTGAAGGCGGGATACGTAAATCATCCACCTCGACCGCCGCCGCCAGTTGCTTCAAGCGCATCGCGGCGCGCTTGTGAACTTCGGCCTGCAACCAGTGCGCTTTCCCGCCCTTGAAGAAAGCCTCTGTTTGCAGGCATGAAAATGACTTGATCATCGGGGTGGGTGATGTCACGACAGCGCAAAGTTATAAACAAATTGTTTACGTCAGTCAAGCGTAAAAATCGTCTTGTGCCCTCACCGCTCACGAAAAAGAGCCACTGGCGCGGCTTGACCGTGAGCGTGATGGTGGCGGGTCAACGTTCAAACTCGCCGACCTGTCGGGGCGTGACCAGTGACCTTCCTCGACCGCATCATCGCGTTTTTCTCCCCCCGCGCTGCCGCTGTGGTTCAATCCTCACCATGCTCGAATGTTGTGATCTCGCCTGCGTCCGTGGCGACCGCCTGTTGTTTCAACGACTCTCCCTGCGTCTGGGGCCGGGAGAGTCGTTGCGTGTGGCCGGGCCGAACGGGGCAGGCAAGACCAGCTTGTTGCGGCTGGTGGCGGGGCTTGCCCGCGCTGAAGCCGGGGAGGTGCGCTGGCAGGGGGCGTCAATCAGACAGCAGGCCGAGGATTTTCGCGGTGCGCTCCTTTATCTGGGGCATGCGGCGGCGGTGAGCGCGCAATTGACCGCGCTGGAAAATTTGCGCTTCGCCTGCGCGGTAGCGGGGCTGGCGGTTGATCAGGACGCTTGTGTGGCGGCGCTTGCGCGGGTCGGTTTGGGCGGGGCGCTGGATTTGCCGCTGGCGGCCTTGTCGCAGGGGCAGCGGCGGCGGGCGGGGTTGGCGCGTCTTTTTCTGGCGGCTTCACGGACGTTGTGGGTGCTCGATGAGCCGTTTACCGCGCTGGATGCGGAGGCGGTGCGGCTGCTCGCGGCGCAGCTTGCAAAGCATTGCGCGGCGGGTGGGATGGTGATGTTCGCTACGCATCAGGATGTGGATGTGGATCTGGGCCACGCTTGCCGGGTGCTCGATCTGGGCGATTTTGTCGGCGAAAGGGGGCGCGCATGTTGAGGGTGTTCCTCGCCGTGTTGCGGCGCGAATTGTTGCTGGTCTGGCGCGAGCGGGTTGATGTGCTGGTGACGCTGGCGTTTTTCGTGATCGTGACGGGGCTGTTTCCGTTCGGGGTGGGGGCCGGAGCGGGGCAGTTGCGGGCGATTGCGCCGGGGGTGTTGTGGGTGGCGGCGCTGTTGTCGGTGCTGTTGTCGCTGCATCGGTTGTTCGAGCGCGATTTTGCGGAGGGAACGTTGGAGCAGTTGTTGCTGTCTCCTGAACCGGCGGTGTTGTGGGTGTTGGCGAAGATGGTCGCGTTCTGGCTGGCTGCCGGGTTGCCGGTGGTGGTGGCCGCGCCGGTGCTGGCGCTGGCATTTGATCTCGATCCGGCGGGCTTGCCGGTGCTGGCGGCGGCGCTGGCGTTGGGGACGCCATCGCTGGCGCTTGTTGGCGCTTTGGGCGCGGCGCTGACCTTGGGGTTGCGCGGCGGCGGGATGTTGCTGGCCTTGATTGTGCTGCCGCTGTTTGTGCCGGTGCTGATTTTTGGCGCGGGGGCGGTGGAGGCTGAAATCAGCGGGGTGGGGGCGCGTGCGCATTTGCTGCTGTTGGGGGGGATACTGGCTGCGGCGCTGGCGCTGGCGCCTCCGGCTTGCGTGGCGGCGCTGCGGATGGTGAATGACTGATTTTGTGGGAGAGGGGAATTTTTTGCTCTTGTGAACCATGATCTTATCTTTGCGACATCTTTTTCGTTTCGCTGCGCCGCAGGCGTTTTACGTGCTCGCCGGTCGGCTGGCGCCGTGGTGTGCGGGCCTTGCCGCCGTGCTGGCGGCGCTGGGCTTGTGGCTGGGGTTTTTCGTCGCGCCGGCGGATGCGGTGCAGGGCGAGGTTTATCGGGTGATCTTCATCCATGTGCCTGCGGCGTGGATGAGCATGTTTATCTATTTGCTGATGGCGTTCTGGTCGGCGGTGGGGCTGGTGATGAATACGCGGATGTCGTTCCTGCTGGCGCGGGCGCTGGCGCCGACGGGGGCGATGTTCTGCTTTGTGGCGCTGTGGACGGGGGCGCTGTGGGGGCGACCGACCTGGGGGGCGTATTGGGCGTGGGATGCGCGGCTGACGTTGCAATTGTTGCTGCTTTTTCTGTATTTCGGGTTTATCGCGCTGACACGCGCCATTGCGGAGCCGAACCGCGCGGATCGCGCCGGGGCGTTGATTGCGCTGGTAGGGGCGGTGAATGTGCCGGTGATTTATTTTTCGGTGCAGTGGTGGAGCACTTTGCATCAGGGGGCGTCAGTCAGTTTCAGTCGTGCGCCGTCGATGGCGGCTACCATGCTGGCCGGGATGCTGACGATGGCGCTGGCGGCGTGGGCGTATTCTGTGGCGGTGGTGCTGTGGCGGGTGCGTCCGATGATTCTGGTGCGTGAGCGCCACGCGGATTGGGTGGTGCGGCTGTTGGCGGAGGAGCGGGTTTGATGCAATGGGAATCGTGGGCCGCGTTCTGGAGTATGGGCGGCAAGGGGTTTTATGTGTGGGGCAGCTACGGCGTGACGGCGGCGTTGATCGTGCTGGAGCTGGTGTGGGTGTTCCGTCAGCGGCGGCAGACGGTGGCGCGGCTGCGGCGCGGGGGGTGGGCGAGCGGCAGGATTGATGGCGGGGAGGCTCGATGAGGGCGCGCCAGAAACGTCTGCTGCTCGTCGCTATCGGTATGGTGCTGCTGCTCGGGGCGGTGGCGCTGGTGTTGTCGGCTTTCCGGGAGAATCTGGTTTTTGCGCTGACGCCGAGCGATGTGCGGGCCGGAAAGGCGCCGCAGGGGCGGACAGTGCGCCTGGGCGGGCAGGTTGTGCCCGGAACGCTTGCGCGTGAGGCGGATGGGCTGACGGTGCGCTTTGTTGTCACCGACACCGCCGAGAACGTCGATGTGCATTATCGCGGCGTGCTGCCGGATCTGTTCCGGGAAGGGCGGGGCGCGGTGGTGCAGGGGGCCTTGCAGGCGGACGGGCGTTTTGTCGCCACCGAGGTGCTTGCCAAGCACGATGAAAACTATATGCCGCCCGAAGCTGCGCATGCGCTGGAAGCGGCGCATCGGGCAGCGACAACAGCGGTCAGGCCATGATTGTCGAGTTCGGGCATTTCGCGCTGGTGCTGGCGGCGGTGATGGCGCTGGTGCAGGCGGTGGCGCCGCTGGTCGGCGCGGCGCGGGCAAGCTACGGGCTGATGGTATTGGCGCGACCGGCAGCGCTGGCGCAGTTTGGCTGTGTCGTGATCGCTTGGGGCTGCCTGACGGATGCGTTTGTCAGGGCGGATTTTTCTGTGCGGCTGGTGGCGAATTCCGCGCACAGTACGACGCCGCTGATTTACCGCATCACCGGCGTGTGGGGGAGCCACGAAGGTGCGCTGCTGCTGTGGGTGCTGTCGTTGGCGGCGTGGACGCTGGCGGTCTGTCTGGGGTCACGGCGTTTGCCGCTGGTTTTTGCGGCGCGGGTGATCGGGGTGTTGGGGGCGGTCAGCACGGGGTTTCTCGTGTTCATGCTGGCGACGTCGAATCCTTTTGTGCGGCTGTTGCCTGCGGCGGGCGAGGGGCGTGATCTCAATCCGCTGCTGCAAGACCCTGGGATGATTATTCATCCGCCGCTGCTGTATATGGGTTACGTCGGTTTTGCAGTGGCGTTCGCTTTTGCCATCGCGGCCTTGCTCGGGGGGCGGCTGGATGCGGCGTGGGCGCGCTGGGCGAGGCCGTGGACGACGCTGGCCTGGGTGTTCCTGACGGCGGGGATTGTGCTCGGGTCGGGCTGGTCGTATTACGAATTGGGGTGGGGCGGCTGGTGGTTCTGGGACCCGGTGGAGAATGCGTCGTTCATGCCCTGGCTGGTAGGGACGGCGCTGATTCATTCGCTGGCGGTGACGGAGAAGCGCGGGGCGTTTCGCGGCTGGACGGTGTTGCTGGCGATCGGGGCGTTTTCGCTGTCGCTGTTGGGCACTTTCCTTGTGCGTTCAGGGGTGGTGAGCAGCGTGCACGCCTTCGCCGCCGACCCGGCGCGTGGCAGCTTTATTCTGGTGTTGCTGGTGCTGGTGATCGGCGCTTCGTTGCTGCTTTATGCCTGGCGTGCGCCCCGGCTTGGTGGGGGCGGTCATTTCGGGTTGCTGTCGCGGGAGACGACGCTGCTGGGCAATAACGTGCTGTTGCTGGTGGTGGCCGCTTCAGTGCTGCTCGGGACGCTTTATCCGTTGGCGCTGGATGCGCTCGATCTGGGGAAGATTTCGGTGGGGCCGCCGTATTTCGAGGCGGTGTTTGTGCCGCTGATGGCGCCGGTGGTCGTGCTGATGGTGGTCGGGCCGCTGCTGCGCTGGAAGGGAGAGGCGGTGCGGGCGTTGCGCCGCTTTGTGCCGGGGGCCGTGATGGCGCTGGTGCTTGGGGCGCTTGGGGTGCTTGGGGTGAGCAGGGCGGCTGCGGTGGGCTGGCCGGGATGGCGCACTGCGCTGGGCCTGGGGCTGGCGGCGTGGGTAGCGGTGGGCTGTGTGCAATTGCTGTGGGAACGGATCAAACCGCCTCGTGTTTCTCTCCCGCCCGCCGCGTGGTGGGGGATGTGGCTCGCGCATTTTGGCGTCGGCCTTTTCATCGTTGGCGCGACGCTGGTGGGCAGCCTGCAATCCAGCCTCGACTTGCGCATGAGACCGGGCGAGAGCGCCGACTTTGCAGGCTACGCTGTGCGCCTCGTTCAGGTCGACGAGCGTAGCGGCCCCAATTACGACGCGCTCGCCGCGACGCTCGACATCTCGCGTGCGGGTCGCCCTGTCGCTGTGCTCCATCCGGAAAAGCGTTTCTACCGGACAATAGGCATGCCGATGACCGAAGCGGCGATAGATGTCGGCCTCTTCCGCGATCTCTACGCCGCGCTGGGCGAACAACTGCCCGGGGGCGACTGGATCGTGAGCCTGCATGACAAACCCTTCATCAGTTGGATCTGGGCTGGTTGTGCAATGATGATTCTGGGTGGTCTGCTCGCAGTTGTTGATCGCCGCTACCGGCGCGGAGGCCGTCGCAGATGAAAATCCGTCATCTCGTCCCGCTGCTGCTCTTCCTCGCGCTGGCGGTGCTGCTGGCTTTCGGTCTGAGCCACGAGCGCAGCGCCTTGCCGTCGCCGCTGATCGACCGTCCGTTACCGGATTTCCGCCTTGCGGGGGTGGAAGCTGGCAAAGACAAAGGCGGGGGCGGGGGCGAGTTTGTCCCCGCACAGATGCGCGGTGAGGTGTGGCTGCTCAACGTGTGGGCGTCGTGGTGCGTGTCCTGCCGCGCGGAGCATTCGGTGCTGATCGGGCTTGGGCGTCAGTTGCCTGTCGTCGGCCTCAACTACAAGGAAGTTCGCGGCGACGGCAATCTGGATGCCCGTGGTCTCACTCCGGAGATGGAGCTGTCGCTCGCCCGCCAGCGCGCAAGCGCCTGGCTCGCCGCGCATGGCGGTTCCCCTTTCCGTGCAACGGCGCTCGATCTGGATGGTCGGGTCGGTATTGATCTCGGTGTCTACGGCGTGCCCGAAAGTTTTCTGATCGACCGCGCCGGTCGCGTGCGCTACAAACACACCGGCCCCCTGACGGCGCAGGCTGTGCAGCAAGAATTGTTGCCCCGGATCGAGGCTTTGCAGCATGAACAAAAGTGATGCGTTTCTGGAAACATTCCGCGCGCTGCTGCTCGCCGCGCTGCTGTTGTCTTCTCCTCTCTCACTTGCGGGAGAGGGGCAGCCTGCCCCCGTCCCCGCCTCCGTCCTTGAAGCCCGGGTCAGCGAGCTTGCCCACAAACTGCGCTGCCTCGTCTGCGAAAACCAGTCCATCGCCGAATCCAACGCCCCGCTGGCCGCCGACCTGCGCGAACGGGTACGCGAACAATTCCAGGCGGGCAAAAGCGAGCAAGAAGTGATCGCCTGGCTGAGC
Organism: Betaproteobacteria bacterium; assembly: GCA_025997045.1. Classification (GTDB taxonomy): domain Bacteria; phylum Pseudomonadota; class Gammaproteobacteria; order Burkholderiales; family Rhodocyclaceae; genus WRNU01. The sequence goes on along the minus strand of BNUB01000001.1, from coordinate 159,745 downwards.
GGGCGTTACGGCGATTACGTGCTCTACGATCCCCCGTTCAAACCGATCACCCTGCTGCTATGGGCGGGCCCGGCGCTGCTGCTGATTCTTGGCGCAAGCGGCTTGCTCATGTGCTTGCGCCGACGCCAGCACGAACAGCTTGCGCAAGCGCCCCTGAGCGAGGCCGACCGTGCCCGCGCCCGTGCCCTGCTGCAAACGCCGGAGCCGGAGTGATGAGCGCCCTGTCCGGTTTCCTCGTCCTCATCATCCTGCTGCTCGCCGCCGTGCTGGTGCTAATATTGCCGCCGCTGTTCAGGCGCGGCGCAGAGGCCGACGCTGCCGAAGCCGATCACGACAATCAGGTTTCCAGCGCCCTTGCCGTGCTGCGCGAGCAACTGATCGAGCTGGACGCCGACCACGCCGCAGGCAATCTCGACGCCGCCGCCTACGCCGAAGCGCTCGACGAGCTGGAGCGCCGTGCGCTGGAAGAAGGCGAGGGCAGCTTTTGCGGGTCGGGAAAGCCGCGCAGCGACGCATCCCGACAAGCGTATCTTCCGGCGCAAAGCAGCGCAAAATTACAAGCGCCGGGTTGCGCTGCGCCTACCCAGGCGACAAAACCCGTCCCGCAGCCGGAAAAAGCCTGGATCTTCACCCTCGCCCTCGGCGTGCCGCTGCTGGCGCTGGTCGGCTATCTGCTGGTCGGCGCCCCGCAGGCTCTTGCCCCGCCGCTCTTCGGGCAGGAACAGCTTGCCGCCAGCTTCGCGGCACGCGCCGGGGCGCTTGTCACCCACCTCGCAGCCGCACCGGACGACGCGAACGGATGGGAAGAACTGGCGATTCTGCGCATTGAACTCAATGACCCCGCCGGCGCAGCCGATGCCCTCTCGCACCTGTCCGCCCTGCGCCCGGACGCCGCCGATGTACTCGTCACCTGGGCCGTCGCCGTCGCCATGCGCGATCAGACTTTGGCGGGCGAAGCCGAAGCGCTGTTGCGCCGTGCGCTGGTCGTTGACCCGCAACACACCCAGGCGCAGACCATGCTGCGGAATTGGGAACAACGCCACGAACGTTGAACCAGCCATTAGTCCTACGCCGCCGTTTACAAGCCAATATCATAATTGGCAGGCCACCCGCCTTTTTGCCTGGCGGAAATTCCCCTCATGAGCGAAACAGGCGGGTGTATTGAGTTTCATGTTGGCCACTGGCGTGCGCCAGACCGGGGGCAAAATTCTGCCAGTCGCCATCGGCGTGGGCCAGTGCGCTGTCCGCCAGCGCCGGAATGGCGGCGGAGATCTCAAGCAAGATCTTTTGCCCCGCAGTCTGCCCCAGCGGCACGAGTTTGACTGCGGCCATCACCTGATTTTCCAGCCACGCCCACAGATAGCCCTGCGTCGCCATCGCATCCTCCAGGCCCCAATGCGCGGCGGCGGCGGCCCAGGCGGCAGGAAAGGCGATCTCAGCAAAACCGCCCAGCGCATTTTTCAGCGCGGGCGGGATGTCTTCCACTTCCCGCAACAGCCGCGTCAGCGAATGCCCCATTTGCAGGGTTTCGGCGCGTAGCTCTGCGGTCTCGCGCATGGCGATGAAGCGTTCGTTCAAGGGCGCGACCTGCTCGAAGTCATGCGCTCGCCACGCCCGCATCAGCGCGACCAGCGCGGGAGCTTCGCACGCCGCAGCCGAAAAACGCAGCGCATCGCCTATCCACGCCGCGGCGCTGGCGGCGTCCTGCACCTGTTCGCGCTCCACCGCCCATTCCAGACCCTGCGAATACGAAAACGCACCCACCGGCAAGGCCGGGCTGGCAAGTTGCAGCAGGCGCATTAACTGGAGGATGTTTTCCATGATGACTCACTATTTTAACGGTTCATCAAGCACAACGGTTTTTTGTCGGGTAAACGTCCTCCGGGAGCGACGGCGGCTCGCCGTCGCACGATGGCGAGGACGCCATCGCTCCCGGTGGTGGTCAGAACCGATATCCCGCTTTCACATTCCCCGTCACGCCTTCGCGTTTGCCTGTGTAGCCTTGTACGCCGACATCCAGTGACCAGCCTTTTTCGGCGGGGGTCAGGGTCAGGCCTAGTTCAAGCAGGGCGGTGTCGCCTTTTAACGTTGGGGCGTCCAGTTTGTAGCCGTAGATGCTGGCTTTGGCCTTGCCGTCGTATTCGTGTTCCCAGGCTGCGCCGAGCCAGGCGGTGGTTGTTGGGGTCAGGGCGTAATCCCATTTTGTGCCTAGTCTGGTTCTTTGCGAGGCTACGTCCTTGAATTTCACGGTCTCGCCGGTGGTGAGTTTTACGGTGTCGCCGTCTTGGTGGCTCCAGAGGTATTGTCCGTAGACATCCAGTTTGCTCTGCTCGGAGAGTTTCAGGAGGTAGCCTGCGCCGATGTGTGCGCTCAGGTAGGTGGATTTGGCGTTGTAGGCGCTGTGGAGGGTGGTGCCGTTGACGAAATGGCCGCCGAAGTCGGTTTTGACCTGGCCTGAGCGCAGGCTGGCGTCGAGGTAGGGCTGGGCGGTGGTTGAGGGGTTGAGGGCGAGGTGGGCCAGGATGCCTGCGCCGGTGTATTCGGTGTCGCCGCTGCCGCGCACGCTGGCGGCGTTGGTGAAGCTGTTGTGGCTGGTGTAGTCGCCTTTGCCGTGTTCGATGAAGGCGGCGGCGGTGAGGTTGCCTGCGTTGGTGGGTGTGGTCGCGGCAAGGCCGGCGAGGAGGGTGTAGCCGTCGACGTCGATGTGGGAGCCGGTGTTGTGGCGCATTTTTCCGTAGCCGATGGCGGCGAAGCCTTGCAGGCGGGGGCCGGTGCCTTCGGCTGTGCCGCTGGCGAGCAGGGCGGCAGTTAAGCCTTGGGTGGCGGCGAAATCTTGTGCCTGATTGAGGTAGGCGGTGCCGCTCAGGAAGGCTTCGGAGAGGGCTTTGGTTTGGGCGTTGAGCTTGATGCCGCCGTTGCCGGGGGGCGGGGGTTCGATGGGGGGAACGGGGGGTTCGACCGGGGGTTCGACCGGGGGTTCGACCGGTGGCTCGACTACGGGCGGTTCAACGGGAGGCGGTTCAACTGGCGGCGGGGGCGGAGGTGAAGGCGGCAGCGGGGGCGGCGTTGGTGTTGGCGTCACATCGCGCTCGGCGACGAGGTTAGTGCCGTCATTGGTCAGGCTGAAATTAGCGGAGAAAGACATGCCTGCGCCTGCCGTGAGGGTGCTTGCTTGCTTGCTTGCTTGCTTGCTTGCTTGCTTGCTTGCTTGCTTGCTTGCTTGCTTGCGAAAATTGTTATGCCAGTTTTGAAAAAGTCAAGGTAATTTACGGGGTTTTGCATGATTTAATGGCTGCATGGCGGCAGAGGTCGAGGGGATTTTATCTGTTGTGCCGTGGCAGGTACACGGAAATAAACATGGTTTCCGTGGTCTCGGTGACTCGCCGCAAAGTGCACAATCTTGCGCTCGCCTGATATAGTCACCGTTGGCGCCAGAGAGTGCGCGGGTTCATGGAGGACTGAACCCAACAGATTGACCAATTCCCGACAGACATCAAGGAGATTCGACGGATGGAAGGTATCACTACCCTGAGCAGCAGTCAGTCGCAAGCAGTGCTGACGACCAACAAGCTGATTCGCAACACCTACACCCTGCTGGCATTGACATTGGCATTTTCGGCGCTGACTGCCGGGCTGTCGATGTCGCTCAATCTGCCGTATTTTGGCCCGCTGATCACCATCGGGGGCTACTTTGCCTTGCTGTTCCTCACGGTGAAGTTCCGCAACAGCAGCGCCGGGGTGTTTCTGGTCTTCGCCCTGACCGGCTTCATGGGGCTGACCCTGGGGCCGATTTTGTCGATGTATCTGGCGCTGCCCAATGGCGGCGCGCTCGTGATGCAGGCGATGGGCGGCACCGCGGTGATCTTCTTCGCGCTGTCGGCCTATGTGTTCAAGAGCAAGAAGGATTTTTCCTTCATCGGGGGCTTCCTCTTCGCCGGCATGATCGTGCTGCTCATCGCCATGCTGGTGGCGATCTTCTTCCCGATGCCGGCCTTGTCGCTGGCGGTGTCGGCGGGCTTCATGCTGCTGGCGTCCGGGCTCATCCTGTATGAGACCAGCAACATCATCCACGGCGGCGAAACCAACTACATCATGGCCACGGTGTCGCTGTACGTGTCGATTTACAACCTGTTCGTGAGCCTGCTCCACATCCTCGGCGTATTCAGCGGCGACGATTGATGGTGCAAAGCGGGAAGTGACGCAAACAGGCCCCTCAGCGGGCCTGCTCAGTTGGGCCTGTTTGTCACTAAAATCGCGTTTTGCTTAAACGTAGGGTCGAACAAATTGGCATCCCCTCGCAAATCCGCCCCGCCGTCGCCCACGCTCCAACGCCCGCCCGCCGAGCTTCTTTATGCCGACCAACTCGCCCGGCTCGCGGATCGGGACGCCGCCGCCCCCCGCCCGCCGGGCTGGCAACTGAGCCTCACGGCGGCGCGCGCGTTCATTCTGGGCGACGCCGCGCTTGACATCGCCCCCAAGATCGTCGCCCCCGCCGCCAGCATCGAGCGTATGCTGGTGACGCTCGCCACCGGGCGCGGGCTGATGCTGGTCGGCGAGCCGGGCACCGCCAAATCAATGCTCTCGGAACTGCTGGCGACCGCGATCTCAGGCGTCTCGACGCTCACCATCCAGGGCGGCGCCTCCATCACCGAAGACCAGATCAAATACGGTTGGAACTACGCCCTGCTCATCAACGAAGGCCCAAGCCCGAAGGCGCTCGTGCCCGCGCCGCTCTACCACGGGATGCGGGACGGCAAAATCGTGCGCTTCGAGGAAATCACCCGCGCCCCGCTGGAAGTGCAGGACTGCCTGCTCGGTATGCTCTCCGACCGCGTGATGGCGGTGCCCGAACTCTCCGGCGAAGACGGTATGCTCTACGCCCGCGACGGCTTCAACATCATCGCCACCGCCAACACCCGCGACCGGGGCGTAAACGAAATGAGCGCCGCGTTGAAACGCCGCTTCGACTTCGAGACCGTTTTCCCGATTCTCGATTTCGCCCGTGAACTGGCGCTGGTCGAAGAAGCCAGCGCCCGCCTGTTGGCAAAAAGCGGCATCCCCGTCACCGTGCCGCCGCCAGTGCTGGAACTGCTCGTCACCACCTTCCGCGACCTGCGCGGCACAGCGGACAAAAAAGAGGGCGGCGAGGGTAACGGCATGGATCGCCTGAGCGCGGTCATGTCCACCGCCGAAGCGGTCAACGTCGCCCATGCCGTTGGCGTGCGCGCCTGGTTTCTGGAACAGCGCGAAGGCTCGCCGCAGGATCTGGTCGACTGCATCGCCGGAACCGTGGTCAAAGACAACGCCGACGACCGCGCCAAACTGCACCGCTACTTCGAGCAAAAAGCCGCCAAACGGCAAGGCGCGCACTGGCGAGCGTATTACGAGGCACGGCATCGGCTGCCTTGAAGCGGTGACGACCAATGATTCCCGGAGGAGGGAGTTTCATGAATCAAGAAAAATCCATCAAACTGTTTGAGGAAAAAACCATCCGCACTCACTGGGATGAAGACGCTGAAAAATGGTATTTCTCGGTGGTGGATGTTGTGTCGGTTTTGACTGACAGTATTGATCCTGCCGCCTATTGGCGCAAACTCAAACAACGCTTGATTGCTGAAGGAAATGAAACCGTGACAAATTGTCACGGTTTGAAGATGAGGGCAGCCGATGGGAAAATGCGCTTAACCGATATTGCTGATCATCAACAGCTATTACGCCTTATCCAGTCAATTCCAAGCAAAAAAGCCGAACCGTTCAAACTGTGGCTGGCGCGTGTGGGCAGCGAGCGGATAGATGAAACCGCCGACCCGGAACTTGCCATCGACCGGGCGTTGGAAACATACCTCAGAAAAGGGTATTCACGGAACTGGATCAATCAGCGACTTAAAACCATCGAAGTGCGTAAGGAGCTTACGGACGAATGGGAAGAGCATGGCATTAGCAGCAAACAGGATTTTGCAATTTTGACGGATGAGATTACGCGTGCCTGGTCGGGAAAAACCACTCGCCAGTACAAAGCGTTCAAAGGGCTGAAAAAAGAAAGCCTGCGGGACAACATGAGCAATGTTGAACTTGTCTTGAATATGCTCGCGGAAGTGGCCACAACCGATATTACAAGGCAAGAAGACCCGGCCACCATGCCCGAACACAAACAGGTTGCAAGACGGGGCGGCAGCGTTGCGAAGGCGGCTCGGCTGCAATATGAAACGCAGACAGGCAAAGCGGCAGTAACGCCATTGAACGCCAGAATTTTGAAAGCGTTGCCCGATCAAGACGGTGAGAAGGATGCGTAAAATTCGTGGGGAAAATGCTGTTGAAAAACCACCCCACATCCTCGGCATCCGTCACCACAGCCCCGCCTGCGCGCGGTGGGTTGCCTCGCGCATTCGCGCTTTGCGCCCCGCGTTCGTGCTCATCGAAGGCCCGGCGGATTTCAACGATCGGCTCGACGAACTCGCTTTGCCGCACCGTCTGCCGATTGCCATCTACAGCTACCTGTCCAGCGACACGATGCACCACGGCTCATGGACGCCCTTCGCCTGCCATTCTCCCGAATGGCAGGCCTTGCTGGCCGGGCGCGAGGTGGGCGCTGTCGTGCGCTTCATCGACCTGCCTGCCTGGCACAAAGCCTTTTACGACCTGGAAAACCGTTATGCCGACGTGATCGGCGAGGAACACGCAGCCCGTGCCGAAGCCTTTGAGCGCGCGCTCTCTGAACGCCTGTCGATTCAGGGGCGCGACGCGCTGTGGGATCACCTGTTCGAGGACGAAACGGCGGACGACTTGCAAGAACGTCTCAACGCCTACTTTGTCCGTCTGCGCAGCGACGCCCCCGGCTCGGAGGGTCATCAGGCACGCGAACAGATGATGGCGCACTGGATTGCCTGGGCAGTGGCCGAGGCGGCGAAGCGCGGCGATGCGCCGACGCTTGCGGTTTGCGGCGGCTACCACGCGCCCGCGCTTGAGCGGCTGTGGCGCAACGCGCCCACGACCCTGCCACTCACCCCCGCGCCCGCCGACGCGAATGGAGCCTGCGCGGGTGAAATCCGCTACGGCTCCTATCTGACGCCCTACACCTTCAAACGCCTCGACGCCTTCACCGGCTACGCCTCCGGAATGCCCTCGCCCGCCTGGTATCAATGGACATGGGAACACGGCGCAGAAGGCGCGGCGCGGCACGCCCTGCAACAATTACGGGCGCGTCTGCGCGACAAAAAACTGTCCGCCTCCACCGCCGATCTCATGGCCATCCACCTGCGCGCGCAGGGACTCGCCCGTCTGCGCGCTCACGTGCACCCCCTGCGCTGTGACTGGCTGGACGCGCTCGCGGGCGCGCTGGTCAAAAACGCGCTGGACGCGCCGCTACCCTGGAGCTATCGCGGCCCCCTGCGCCCCGGCACCGACCCGGCGCTGGTGCTGGTCATGGACGTTCTGGCGGGCGATGTCGCCGGGCAACTCGCGCCCGGCACACCGCAACCGCCGCTCGTACAGGCGGTCTTTGACGAACTGAGCACGCTGGGCATCACGCTCTCCGGCACGCTCAAACTCGATCTGTATAAAGACGCCGACCGCGCCCGCAGCCGCGCCCTGCACCGCCTCGCCATCCTGCGTCTGCCGGGCGTCACTCGCGTAAGCGGCCCGAAATTGGCGCTCTCGGGCGGGCGCAACGAAGTCTGGCAACTGGGTCAGCCCCTTGAGCAACAAGCCGCCCTGATCGAAGCCGCCGCCTGGGGCGCGACCTTGCAAGATGCCGCCCGCGCCCGGCTCGAAGACGACCTGCGTAGCGCCCAGGGACGCATCGCGCCGCTGGCCGAAGGCTTGAATCAAGCAGCCTGGGCGGGGCTGGCCGCGCTCTCCGCCGCGCTCATCAACGAACTGAAAACCGCCATCACCAACGAGCCGCGCTTTGAAGCCCTCGCCCCGGCGCTCTCCGTTCTCCACACCCTGTACCAGCACGGCGAAACCTTGAAAATGGCTCACGCGCCCGTGCTGGGCGTCGTGCTCGAAGCCGGTTTCGACCGCGCCCTGTGGTTGCTGGAACCCGCCGCCGCCATCGCCCCCGCCGATGCCGACGCGCATGTGCAAGGGCATCTCGCCCTGTTGCAAATCGCATCCGACGCGCTGGCCGTCGACCTCGACATCGAACCGGCGCGCGCACTGGCCGTCTGGCAACGCAAAGCCGCCGACACCACCAGTGCGCCACTGAGCCGGGGCGCGGCGCTGGGCGCGACGCTGCGGCTCTCGTACCGCGCAGAAAACGAAGCGGGCGAAAAAACAGACGGGACGGACGACGCCTTGTCGCTGCTTGGCGCCATGCCTGTCGGCAGTCTGGGCGATGCGCTCTCCGGTCTGCTCGCCCTGGCGCGTGAACTCCTGCTCGCCGACACCGACTTTGCCGCAGGGCTGGACACGCTGGTGCGCGCGCTCGACAACGCCGATTTCGTCACCGCGCTCCCGTCCATGCGCGAAGCCTTCGCCTGGCTCCCATCACGGGAACGCGGCGCGCTGGCCGAACAGGTATTGACGCTGCACGACGCCACGCACCTGTCAGCGCGCACACTCACGGCGCGGCAACAAGAAGTCGCGCCAGAGGATGCCGCACGGGCGCGGCTGGCGGAAGAGGCGGCGCTAAAGCGATTGGCGGAATGGGGGATTGGCGTAAAACGGATTGAGGATTAAAGCAAGCGTAGCGCGAACATCGATTTGCAGGGCGGATGAGCGCAGCGTTATTCACCCTCAAACCTGTGTGCGCGCAACCCTGCCAAGCGTCGACAAAGGGGCGGTGTGCGCGATGAACCGCCGGATGGTGGAAGGCGCTTCGCTTTTCCACCCTACGGATGTACGCGCTACGCTTGCTTCAGGATTGAAACCGCCCCGTAAATTATTGACTTTATGGATTGTTTTTGCTAACTTAATGGTATTGAAGATAGCCGAGGCAAGATCATGAATTTTGTTGACCCATATGCTACGCAGAGAACACAAGCTAAACAGATCGTGGAGTTTTCCAATGATCTCGTGACTGCTGCACGTGCTTCGATCAAGGATGAAGCATTGCAGGCAAAGCTTGACTTGCAACTATTGCCCCAGACTTATATAGAGTTGAAGGCGTTATACGGTAAGGGATTAAGCGGTGACGCGCTGAACGCAAAGATTCGTGAGAAAGCAAGTCAATCCATTGATGATGCGCTTGCATTGATCAATCAACTAGGCTGTTTTGTTGCTGGTACGTTGGTGCATACCAAAGAAGGGTTGCGACCCATTGAAGAAATCAAGGTTGGCGATTACGTGCTTTCCAAACCCGAAAGTGGAGATGGGGAACTTTGCTACCAGCCTGTAACACAAACTTATGAGTATGAGAATCGGGAACTTTATTGTCTTATTTGGGCGGCTCGTAAAGAACTTCCGGAAGGAGAAAAAATGGTTGAAGACTATGGCTATATCGCGGTAACCGCTGGGCATCCGATTTGGGTTAGTCAACTGGGTTTTTGGATTTCATCTACGTCAACCCGAGAGTCTGAAGATATTCGCAGGTGGATGAGTGTAGAAGAACTGTACATATGGATGAGAGATAGTCAAAACGATGGATTGATTGACAAGTCACTTGTTCGCATTTATGCCGAGTTGGCGGATGGCCGCGCAGCAATTATCACTGCCATTCATCCCATCCTTCAGAGTGATGATCCAGATATTGGGGTGGCATTTCACGATTGGGAATGCTGGGAAAGTGTCGATGAATTTGGTGGTCAAACCTTATGCTTTGGAAAGGATGGGGTAAGGGGGCATCTTGTCGATCATTCTATCGACCTGTTAACTCATCTCTGGCAAATCGACACCAGCGCTTATGACTACAGCGGCTATGATACCGAAAGCGATATGTCGGTCGTGCGTCGTTCGAGCGGCTATCTGCCGATGCGCCGGAAGGTCTACAACTTGGAGGTTGCCAATACGCATACCTATTTTGTAACTCGGCTAGGACTCTGGGTTCACAATACCAGCAAGCGTAGCGCAGACATCCGTAGGGTGGAAAAGCGCAGCGCCTTCCACCACCCGACCGACCCGCACAAACAGCCGCCACCACAGCGTTTGACCGATGTTCGCGCACAAACGCACGATGGCGAGGACGCCATCGCTCCCGAAAAGCGTTCGCGCTCCGCTTGCTGAGTTTCATTGAGACAATCCGGATTGAGGCGCAAAGGCGTTCAAGGCGCAATGCGATAAACGGCGCCCGTCCCCCACATCCCCACCAGCAGTTCCTGGTGTTGTCCCCTTCCGAGCGCAACGGCGCTTCCGCGCAACTTGTCCGCCACGATGGACGATGTGCCATCGAAGCCGACCCTGCGAACCGCGCTGGCGCCGTTGTCGACCACCAGTACCGCGTTTGGGTCATCGGCAAGAATACCGACGCCGGGGCGGTTGAAGCTGGCGCCGATTTCCTGCCGTTGTCCGTTGCGAAGCAGCCGGGTCACGCGCCCGCCATATTGGGAGACGACCAGGCTGCCGTCCTCCATCTCGACGACCCCCACGGGCAGCGAAAATTCCCCGGCAATCCGGGTGACTTTCCCCGTTGTGACATTCACGGCAACGACCTCGCCCGCGCCGCGATTGGCAACCAGCAATCGCCCATCGCGGGCAAATGCCAGACCGGTCGGCGTGGATAAATGCTCCGCCACCCGCCGCGCGCTGCCATCGGAGTCGATTCGCAAAATATAGTCTGCGGAATAGGAAGACACGAACAGCGCCCCCTGTCCATCCACCGCAAGCCCGGCGGCGGCGGGAATATCTCTGGCGATGACCGAACGCCGTCCGTAGGCGTCGATGCGCGTGACCGTGTTCGCCGACCAGTCAGACACATAAGTCGCGCCCGCGACAGAGACGATGGCGACGGGCGATTGGAAGCCGCTATAAACAAGCTCGTCCGCCATCACGAGAGGGGGCATGGACAGCATCAGTAACAGGCTTCCCCATTGAGCGCGCCAGTTCATGCGGGTTCTCCCTGATGAAAAAATACTTCTTTGGCTGTCGCCAGACCATTCAGGGCGGCGGGAAAACCCGCGTAGACCGCCATTTGCATGATGGTCTCGACGATTTCTTCGTGAGAGACGCCCACATTCAGCGCCCCCTGAATATGCACCTTGAGTTGAGGCGTCGCGTTTCCCAGCGCGGTCAGCGCGGCAACCACGGCGATCTCCCGGCTTTTCAGATCCAGATTCGGTCGTGAATAAATATCCCCGAAAGGAAATTCGATCAGGTAACGGGCAAAGTCCGGGGCAATGCCTTGCAGACTTGCCAGCACGCGCTCACCAGCTTCACCGTCTATTTCGCGCAGTTTTTCGAGTCCGCGTTCGTAACGACTTTTGGGTTTCATTAACATCTCCTTCATCAGTGTTTGAATTCGACGCCAGGGATTGCTCAAACGCGCGGTAATACGCGATTTTTACCCGCAAAGATTCCGCGGATTGACGCATCGCCTCGATGTTTGCAAGCACGTCTGTCAAGTGCGCTTCCAGCATCTGGCGGCGCTCCGATACCGTCCTGTCCCCGGCGCCGCGTAGTTTTGCGAAGGTCTGCATTTTGCCGATGGGCATATGGGTCGTTCGCAAGCGCAGCAGGAATTCAATCCACGCCATGTCAGATGCCGCATAACGCCGTTGCCCTCCGGCAGCGCGGGCCACCGGGGCAATCAGCCCGATCCGCTCGTAGTACCGCAGCGTATGGGCGGTCAGCCCCGTGCGTTTGGCGACTTCATCAATGCTCAGATGGGATTCCATGGAGTGATCCTAGAAGTTGGAGCGCGCTCCAAGTCAAGCGTTTTATGGATGAGGTGGGAACAGGAAGCGTAGCGCGGGCATCGCAGGGTGAATGAGCGCAGTGTTACCCCCCCTCAAACCTGTGTTCGCGCAACCCTGCCAAGCGCCGACAAATAGGCGGTGTGCGCGATGAAGCGCCGGATGGTGGAAGGCGCTACGCTTGCTACGTTTGCTCATCTTCCGCGCTTTAACGCATTTTGATGCGCCGGGAGCGACGGCGTCCACGCTGCGCTTGCTTGAGTTTGTCGAGGGCTGTCTGGGCTTTGGCGAGGTTGCCTTTTACTCCTTCGGCAAAGGCAGGACTGGATTTTTCAAAGACTTCCAAGGCCAAACGATAGGCGGTGAACGCTTCTTGCAGGGTGCGCGGGTTGCCTTCGTGCTTGCCCAAGACTTGAAGCGCAGCGCCAAGATTGTTCTGCGTCATCGCCCAATCCATCGGGGTTTGATCGCGGGTATAAACTTTCAGCGCGGCGCGACAGGCGGCGACCGCTTTTTGCAAGGGGCGCGGGTTGCCTTCGAGTACGCCCAAGACTTCAAGCACACTACCAAGATTGTTCTGCGTCGTCGCCCAATCCATCGGGGCTTTGGCGCGGGTTCTGACCTCCAGCGCGGCGCGGAAAGCGGCGACCGATTCTTGCAGGGTACGCGGGTCGCCTTCGAGTTCGCCCAAGATGCCAAGCACAGCGCCAAGATTGTTCTGCGTTATCGCCCAATCCATCGGAGTTTGGTCGCAGGTAAAGACCTCCAGCGCGGCGCGACAGGCGGCGACCGCTTCTTGCAGGGTGCTCGGGTTGCCTTCGAGTTCGCCCAAGATGCCAAGCACAGCGCCAAGATTGTCCTGCGTCGCCGCCCACTCCATCGGGGCTTGATCGCGGGTTCTGACCTCCAGCGCGGCGCGACAGGCGGCGACCGATTCTTGCAGGGTGTGCGAGTTGCCTTCGAGTTTGCCCAAGACCTGAAGCACAATGCCAAGATTGTTCTGCGTCTTCGCCCAATCCATCGGGGCTTGGGCGCGGGTTCTGACCTCCAGCGCGGCGCGACAGGCTGCGATCGCTTCTTGCAGGGTACTCGGGTTGCCTTCGAGTTCACCCAAGGCTTGAAGCACACTACCAAGATTGTTCTGCGTCGTCGCCCAATCCATCGGGGCTTGGGCGCGGGTTCTGACCTCCAGCGCGGCGCGACAGGCGGCGACCGCTTCTTGCAGGGCGCTCGGGTTGCCTTCGAGTTCGCCCAAGATGCGAAGCGCATCGCCAAGATTGTTCTGCGTCCCCGCCCAATCTATCGGGGCTTGGTCGCGGGTATAAACCTCCAGCGCGGCGCGACAGGCGGCGACCGCTTCTTGCAGGGTGCTCGGGTTGCCTTCGCGCTCGCCCAAGATGCGAAGCACAACGCCAAGATTGTGCTGCGTCTGTGCCCATTTTTCCGCTTCGTTCTCCTTGCTGATTTCCCGCAGAACGCTCCGGTAACGCTCGATAGTTTCCAGGAGCGCGCCTTTGTCTCCATCCGTTGGGGCTGTCACGATTTGCACCTGCGCGGGATGCCCGGCGGACACGGGCATTCCCTTCCCGGCAAACAGCCCATGAGACCCAAGGCAATGGCGATCATCAAGGGGACAGCCACCCCCGCTGCCGCAATCTTGTGTTCGCTGCGCCATTTGACGAAAGACGCCAACGCTTTTTTTATCCAGTTCATGATTGCCGGGCATGTGGTGGTCAAGAAGTCGCCACTTTACCGCAACAATCAGAACGATTGCATCGGCTGCGGTGCCTGTGCGCGATGAACCGCCCAATAGTAGAAGGCGCTTCGCTTTTCCACTCTGCGGGTGATGTCCACGCTACGCTTTCTCACGCCTTCGGCATTAATGCGATTACCCTGTTAATCCGCCCCCAGTTCATCGAGTTGCGCTGAAATCTCCAGCCAGCGCAATTCCGCCTCTTCCACCCATCCGGCCAGCTCGGCCTGGCGCTTGAGCAGGGTCTGCACCTGCACCGCATCGCCGCCGCTGTAGAGCGCCGGGTCGGCAAGGCGGGCGTCGAGCAGTTTTTTCTCCCCCGTCCATCCGGCCAGTTTCTTTTCGATCTGCTCCACTTCCTTGACCAGCGGACGGCGGGCGGCGAGGCGGGCCTGACGCTCGGCCGCAGCCTGGGCGCGGTCGACACGGCGGGATTCCCGCTCCGCCACGGCGGAACCTTCCCCCGCTGCGGCGGTGGCACGCTGCGCGGCGAGCCAGTCACGGTAATCGTCGAGATCGCCATCAAAGACCTGCATCCGCCCGTCATCGACCAGCAGCAGGCGGTCGCAGGTGGCGCGCAACAGGGCGCGATCGTGCGACACCAGCACCATCGCCCCTTCATAATCCTGCAAGGCCAGGGTGAGGGCGTGGCGCATTTCGAGATCGAGGTGATTGGTCGGCTCGTCGAGCAAGAGCAGATTGGGGCGTTGCCAGATCAGCAGCGCCAGCGCCAGGCGCGATCTCTCGCCCCCGGAAAACGGCCCGCACGGCGTGGTCGCCGGGGTCGAGCGTCCGTCCTTGCCATCGCCGCGAAAATCGAAACCGCCAAGGTAATCGCGCAAATCCTGCTCGCGCGCCACCGGGTCGAGCCGCATCATGTGCTGGAGCGCGGATTCGTCGGCGCGCAGGGTCTCGAGCTGGTGCTGGGCAAAATAGCCCACCGCCAGCCCCTTGCCTTCGCGCCGCTGTCCCGCTGTGAGCGCCAGCCCCCCGGCGAGCAATTTGATCAGGGTCGATTTGCCCGCGCCGTTGCGCCCCAGCAGCCCCACCCGCTCCCCCGGTCGCAGGGTGAGATCGAGCCCGGCAAACACCGTGCGCTCGCCATAACCCGCCGCCCCCTCTTCGATTTGCAGCAGAGGGTCAGGCGCGGGCGGCGCGGCGCGGAACGAAAACGTAAACGGCGTATCGACGTGCGCGGCGGCGATGCGCTCCATCCGTTCCAGCGCCTTGACCCGGCTCTGCGCCTGGCGCGCCTTGGTCGCTTTGGCGCGAAAGCGGCGAATGTAATCTTCCATGTGGGCGATGTCGCGCTGCTGACGCTCGAACAGCGCCTGTTGCTGCACCAGGCGCTCGCCGCGTTGCAGCTCGAAATCGGAATAGCCGCCGCTGTAGAGCGTGAGCCGTCCCTGTTCGATATGCGCGATGTGGTCGACGCTGGCGTCGAGGAACTCGCGGTCATGCGAAATCAGCAGCAGCGTGCCACGATAGGCGCGCAGCCATTGTTCGAGCCAGAGCACCGCATCGAGGTCGAGGTGGTTGGTCGGCTCGTCGAGCAGCAGCAGGTCGGAGCGGCACATCAGCGCCTGGGCAAGATTGAGCCGCATCCGCCAGCCACCGGAAAAATCCGCCACCGCACGCTCCACCTCGGCAGGCCCGAACCCCAGCCCGTCGAGCAAGGCCGCTGCCCGCGCCCGCGCCGCATAAGCGCCGATCTCCTGCATGCGGGCGTGCAACTCGGCGATGCGCACCCCGTCGTGTGCCGCCTCGGCAGCACTCAAACCCGCTTCGAGGCCGCGCAGCTCGGTGTCGCCATCGAGCACATAGTCGATTGCCGTCTGCGTCAGCGCCGGCGTCTCCTGCGCCACATGGGCGATCACCCACGCCGCCGGCAACTCCAGATCGCCCTGATCAGGCGTCAACTGGCCGCGCAGCAGCGCAAACAGGCTGGACTTGCCACTGCCGTTGGCCCCGGTCAGCCCGACCTTCCACCCCGGAAAAATCTGGACTGAAGCGCCTTCGACCAGAGTACGTGCGCCCCTGGCCAGGCACAGATTGCGAAAACAGATCACGCTCGGACACGCTTGCAAAAGTAGAGGGCGCTATTCTACGGATTATCAAGCCCGGCAATTCATTCAATACGCGCCCTGTTCCGGGTTAACATACGCGCCTTGTCCTGCCGCCAAAGCGACCCCGCATGTCCGCTCGCCTGCTCACCCTGCTCCCGGCTTTCCCGCTGCTGCCGCGCACCTTGCTCGCCCTGGGCTGTAGCCTGCTCATCACTGCCGCCCCCGCTATCGCCGCCGCAGAAGCGCCCGCCGCCCCGGACGCTGATGTTGCCCGGCGCATCAGCGCCCTGCGCGACGAAGCCACACAACTGCGCGGCAGCGCCGAATTCACCTATAAGACCACGGAAGCGGACTGCTACCAGCGTTTTCTGGTCAACCGCTGCATCGACACCGCCAAGGCCGAACGTCTGACCACCATCCGCCGCGCCCGCGCCCTCGAAAACGAAGCCCACCGCCTCGACCTCGCCGAACGCCACCGCGTCGCCACCGAAGTCACCGGCAAAGCCCCCGCCCCGCCCCCCACCGCTCCCGCCACACCCACCCCCGACGTCAGCATCCAGCCGCTGGCCCCCGCCGCGGAGTTCCCCGCCGCGCCCAAAACCGGCGCACTCACCCCGGCCCGGCGCCGCGAACAGGACAAGGCCAACGCCGAAGCCGCCCGCCGCGCCGAAATCGCCCGCCGCGACCGCGAACGCTACGACATGCGCATCAAGAAATACGAAGAGAAGAAAGCGCGCGATGCAAATGGCCGCTAAGAGGAAGTTCCCCCCATGCACATTCTGGTGATCGAAGACAACCGTGACATCCTCGCCAATGTGCTCGATTACTTGCAGCTCAAAGGCTATGTCACCGATTGCGCCGAAGATGGCCTGAGTGGTCTGCATCTGGCCGCAACCCGCCATTACGATCTGATCGTGCTGGATGTGATGCTGCCCGCCATCGACGGTTTCGAGGTCTGTCGACGTCTGCATCAAGATGCGCGCTGCGAGACGCCGATCATCATGCTCACCGCCCGCGACACCCTGGATGACCGCCTGCAAGGCTTCGCTGCCGGTGCCGATGATTATCTGGTCAAACCCTTCGCCCTCTCGGAGCTGGTGGCGCGCATCGAAGCGGTGTTACGCCGCGCCGGTGGGAGGCACAAGCATGTGCTCGAAGTCGGGGATTTGCGCTATGACCTGGACACCCTGCACCTCAGCCGGGCGGGCAAGGCGCTGAAACTGAACCCGGTGTGCCACAAACTGCTCGCCCTCCTGATGCAGAAAAGCCCCGCCGTGGTGCGGCGGGAAGTGCTGGAAGAGGCGCTATGGGGCGAGGACGTGCCCGACAGCGACAGCCTGCGCAGCCACATCCATCAACTACGTCAGACCATCGACAAACCTTTTGCCACGCCTTTGCTGCACACCGTGCACGGCATCGGCCTGTGCCTGCGCGTGGACGAAAATGAAGCGTAGCCCGCAGCCCTTCGCCCGCCGGATTGTATTGGCATTCACGCTGATGACTTTTGTCGTCAGTGGCGTATTGTCTTTGTGCCTCGTTTATGTCATCCATTACATTGAACAGGAAATTCTGCAGCGTTCAATGGATAACACCCTGAACCGGGTTTTGAGTCAGGACTTCTGGCAAGGTCAAGCTCCGCAACTGGATATCGACACCCGTTTTTTTGCCGCAGGCGATGCCCAATACGCCATTCCTCCCTCGCTCGCCCGGGCGGAAGAAGGCTTCAGCGAAGCCTTGGGCGGAGATACCTCGTATTGGGTGTATGCGCGCACCATCGGCGGGCGGCGCTACATCCTGGTGCGGGATCAACGTGAATTTGAAACGCACGAACAAACCCTGGTTTACCTTCTGTTCGCGGGCTTTCTGCTCACCGTGGCCGGGGCTTACGCCGTGGGCAGAGTATCGGCGCAAAAGGTCATGGCGCCGATCAGCCGCTTGGCCGAACAAGTGCGCCAGCACGACCCGCTCCAGCCCGCCACACCGCTGGCGCAGGATTACGCCAACGATGAGATCGGCAGCCTGGCCGCCGCTTTTGATGCCGCCCTGCAAAATCTGGACGCGGCGCTGGAGCGGGAACGCCTGTTTACCGGCGATGCCAGCCATGAGCTGCGCACTCCGCTGATGATCATCGCCACCTCGTGCGAACTGCTGCAAGCCGCGCAACTACCGGAGCACGAACGCAGCCAGATCGAGCGCATCGCCCGCGCCACGCACGAAATGCAGGAGCTGACCGAAACCTTCCTGATGCTGGCGCGCAACAACTCACACGATGCCATGCCGAAAACCACCTGCGATCTCGCCACCGTCGCCGCAGAACAACGCAGCCGCTGGCAACCCGAGATCGCGGCCAAAGGGCTGGCGTTCGAGCTAGTAGACGCAACACACGAGCCGCCCCCCGGCGCACGCTACCACGCCTTGCTGCTGCGCACCGTGATCGACAACCTGCTGCGCAACGCGCTGCATTACACCGAGCACGGCTGGGTGCGGCTGGCGCTGGAAAACGATGGTTTTTGCGTCGAAGACAGCGGCGTAGGCATTTCGGAACAATCATTTGCCCAGGGCACGCGGGCACGGGGAGAAGGCCTGGGGCTGGGGCTATCCATCGTCCGCCGCATCTGCGCCCAACAGGGCTGGCAGATTACCCTGACCCGGCTGCCCGCAGGCGGGAGCCGGTTTCAGGTGAAATTGCGCTAAGGGGTCACATTTTTTTCACATTTCCTTGACGGGCGCTTGATCTCTCCCTGCTCAAGATGGCGGCATTCTTTTCATACAATGGAATGCAGTAATGCCGTCAGCCTCCACCGCCCCCCAGGCGCAAGCTCATCAGCAAGGCCGTCACGGCGTGGATTGGGCTGGCATCGGCTGGCTTTATCTTTTCTTCTGGTTCTTCTCGGGCGTACACCAGATCCTGCTGATCCCATCCGCAGGAGGAGTCGGGCTGCGCAACACCATTCTTGTCAGCGTCATCTGGCTGGCCCCCGTCCTGTTGTTCCCACGCTGGACGCGCCAGATCAGCGCGGTGTTGGGGCTGGTGCTGTGGGCGGCATCGCTGGTCAGTCTGGGCTATCTCTACATTTATGGGCAGGAATTCTCGCAGAGCGTTATTTTTATCATCTTCGAGACCAATATCGCCGAAGCGGGAGAATATCTCGGCCAATACTTTAATCTGTGGCTGATTGTGTTGTTATCCCTCTATTCCTTTATCGCCTTCCGCCTCTGGCGTCGTGTGCGCCCGGTGTATCTGCCGCGTTCGGGCGCAGCAGGCGCGGCGGCCTTGCTGCTCCTGAGTAATTTTGGCTACCCTTACCTCCCAAGCCTGTGGTCTGATTTTTCCGTGGACACCGGCACCAGAAAGCTGCTCAGACGCATGGAACCCACCGTGCCCTGGCAACTGGTGATCGGTTATCTGAAATATCAGAATCAGCTTACCAACGTACAAAAACTCCTGCAAAACAACGCCGCCCTGCCGCCGCTGGCAAACCTCAGGGATGTATCAGGCGAGCTGCCGCGCACGCTGGTGCTGGTCATCGGCGAATCCACCACCAGCCGCCGCATGAGCCTGTATGGCTATCCACGCCCAACCACGCCGCATCTGGATGCCTTGCAGGCGGCAGGCAGTCTGAGCGTGTTTGACAACGTAATCACCACCCGCCCCTATACCATCGAAATCCTGCAACAGGCGCTCACCTTCGCCAACCAGAGGCAGCCCGGGCGCTTTCCGGGGGAGCCGACCTTGATGAACCTGATGAAACAGGCGGGTTATAAAACCTACTGGATTACCAATCAGCAAACCATGACCCGGCGCAATACCCTGCTCACCACCTTCTCGCAACAGGCGGACGAGGCGTATTACCTGAACAATAACCGCAGCCAGAATACCCGCCAATACGACGAAGTGGTGCTCACGCCTTTCGCCAGAGTCTTGCAGGAAGATGCGCCGAAAAAGTTTATCGTCGTCCATCTGCTTGGCACCCACTCGCAATACGCCCTGCGCTACCCCGATCATTTCGACCATTTCACTGATCATGAGCAAGCGCCACCGGAGCTGTCCGCCGCGCAGCTCGAAACCTACAACAGCTATGACAACGCCGTGCGCTATAACGATTTTGTGATCTCGCGCCTGATCGAAACCTTCTCCGCCCATCAGGACAACGGCTTCCTGCTCTATTTCTCCGACCACGGCGAGGAAGTCTTTGCCGACCCCTCGCATCAGGTACTGGGCCGCAACGAAGGCGCCCCCACCCGCGACATGTACGCCATCCCCTTCATCCTGTGGCGCTCCCCCACCTGGCAAGCCACCCACCCCGCAGATTTTTCGCCCATCCTCAGCCGCAAATACAGCAACGCCCACCTGATTCACACCTGGTCAGATCTGTCCGGCCTGAGCTACGACAGCTTCCAGCCCGAACTCAGTCTGGTCAATCCCGCGTTTGCCAACAGCACACGCTGGATCGGCGACCCTCTGGCAAAAAACGGCCTGCGCGATTTTGATGCGCTGTTCAAGCCGGAACCGCAGCCTTCCCCTGCCCGGCTTGCGGCGCAAGCTCAGCCGCAGATGTGAGCATCACCGCGCATCTTTCCGTATGCTGCCGCGAGGAGACTGAATCCCGATTGATAGCGCTGCATACGGTCAAGTCCATCGTCTGCGGCGTTCGTGATCAGGCATTCCACAACTTCGGCTGAAACATTACGAATGAATTTATGGATGGCTTCCGGCGTTTCGGTCATGATGCGTTTTCCGAAGCGGGCATTCGGCGTGAACTGTTCGCAGCGGGTCATGGCGATGAGCGTGTCGATGTCGGCAATGGCGGCATCGTTGAGGCGGGCTTCCAGCGTAGGGTCTTCGCTGTGTGCTACGTCGAGAATATAGAGATGGGTCACGCGGCGCGCATGATGAGCGGCAAACAGCTTGTCCAGCGCGGCTTCATGTGCGCCGGTAACACGAATATCGTCCAAGGCGACGATGTGGCGATCCCGCAAATCGACGCCTTCCGGCAGGCCAAATGCCGTTTGCTGCATGACGGTTTTTCGTGCTGTCGTGCCGAGGGTCGCGTAATCGCCATTCGTCGGCTGCGCTCGCAGGGTTTTGAAATGGGTAATATGTTGGTCAGCAAGTAGTATTCGGGCTGTGTGGAGAAAAGGGGCGAGCAAGGCAGCAGAGGCGGGCGGCGCATTGCGGTAGGCGGACGAGGTGACATGAATTTCGCCGCAGTCACGATCAATGGTGGCGAGCAGGCGTGGTAGCAGATGATGCGCCAGCGCTTCGCCATAGACACGGGCAAGACGGCTATCACCGTATTTGAAGCGGCTGTATTCGTCGATGGTCAAGGACAGTTCGGGGACGCAAGGGGCAATGGCAAGCGCGTCAGCTTCCGCCCGGATGATGCCCAGACAAAAGCGTTCAGAGCGCATGATCTGCCACTTCCGTTTTGTCGCGCCATGCCATACGCAAACGCTGGTATCCAGCCGCATAGCGGGTGGTGAATTCGGTGCCGGTCGCCAAGGCACCACGCAGAAGTTGCTCAATCAGGCGGACGGAAAGACCGGACAGGAAATCTGCCAATTCCGCCGGAGGTGCAGACAAAATCCGTTTCAGTGTGCGGATGTTGAGGTCGAAATGTTCCGTCTGGATGAAGGCAGCGATTTCCGCCAATCCACCAACGGCGGCGGCGTTCAAGTTGTCTTCTGTCTGCGGTGCCACGTTTTCCCGAAATCCCGCCAGATAGAGCAGCGTAAGACGGCGCGGCGCGGCAGGAAGGATGGCTTCCAGTATTTTTCGCTCTGCCGCGCCGGTAATGCGTACATCGTCGACGAGAATGATGTGTTTGCCGAATAGCGACCGACCTTCCAGCGTAAAAGAGATGGTGTCGAGTTCCTGTTGCCGCGCTTCTTGTGAAGCCGCCGCGTAATTGCTGGCTGCCACCCGACTTTTGTACACCTGAAGAAGACGCCCCGGCTCCCGCCGGACGCTGGCACGCCTGGCGTTAATGCGGTCGAGACAATATTGGCTCAAGTAATAGCAGGCGGGCGGCACGGCCTTGTACGCAACCAGAAAATCCGCCGGTATTTCGTCACGAAGCACATCGGGATGCGCCGTCATCAGCACTTCGGCCATCGTTTTTCCGAAGTGCAGTGCGGCATTGGCATCGCCGTATTTCATCCGGCTATAAGCAGCGGCGTCGAATGTTGATCCGCCGTCTTCCTCCACAAAGCGTCCAGCCGCGTCGCAGCCAAGATGATGCACAAAAAGGCGGGTGATGATGGGCGTCGTCATTCGGCGTTTCCGAGAATGTCGCGCAACCGAAGTTCCGCCGTTATCTGAATGGCGTGCATACCCACCTTACGTGCGCCCTGCACATCGGCAACCGGGTTATCGCCAATGTGCGTCATCCGCGCTGCCGGGATACTGGAAGCAGACATAAGCGCCTGAAAAATAATCGGGTTCGGTTTGGCTGCGCCGATTTCATTGGAAAAAACCATCCAGTCAAAGCACGCAGCCAAATCCATGTCGGCAAGCGCCCGTCTCATGACGTCACCATGGATGTACCCTGTATTGCTGACGAGCGCCAGCTTGTAGCCACGTGCCTTGAGGGTCAGCAACAGGGGAACTGTTTCCGCGTCGATGAGTTGCGGCGGATAACGCAGGAATAAATCACCCTGTTGCTGATAGAGCTGATTCAAGTCGGCATCGGCAGGCATCTTCACGCCGATGGCATTGGCGAGTGCGGTGACTCGTGCGCTAAAACCTGCGTCATCCCCCGTCGCTTGCGCGCGCCGGTCAGCTTTCTGGTCTTCACTGCGCACGGTCTGGTCAAACGCATCCATCGCCATGCGCGGCGCCAAGCAGTCGCGCAACAAGCGATTGCGCAAGGGCTTGAAGCCGGGATGGCTCTTGATCAAGGTCAGCCATAAATCCAGGCTGATCAATTCGGTTTCAGGTGGCAACATCCCAGATGTTACGCCTGAACCATCTGCACCACGGCCAGACGCCCGCCGTCGCCTTTCTCGAACAGGATTTTCTGGCCGTCTTTCAGTTCCAGTTTGCCGCCGACAGGAACGGCAATTTTGGGTTCGTTGGAGACATCCATCAAATCCTGCATCCGTTCGTTGACCAGCCACCATTGATCGTTGTGAAAGACGAAATAACCCAGGCGTTTTTTCTGCGTGTCGGTGATTTTTTCGTTGGGGACGACCAGATTATTGGCGTGCCAGGCAAACATGGATTGGTTCGTATAAACCATCAACCGGTGATTGTCCGGGCGAAAACTGCCTTCCTTGCGTGAAGAATAGAGATTCAATATCGGCAGCTTGCCCTTGAACGGCGTGCCGCAAAACGGACATGTGGGCTTGGTGGAATTGTCGAAGACATACCATTTCTGTTCGCACGCCGGATTCAGGCAGGGTTGAATCAGGTCGACCGTTTTGACCAGCGCGGTTTCCCAATCGTTTGCAGAGGGGCGCAGGGCAGGGTCATGCAAGCCCGCCACGAAGGCTTGCAGGAACAAGTCTTTCAAATAAGGCCCGGTGATGGCATACGGAATCTTGTCGGTATCCGCCCACGGTAATTCGGTCGGTTTGGCGTTTTTGATCTTGATGCGATTGGATTTGTCTGTCGGATGCTCAACGAACAGCGCCCGCTCTCCCATCGTCAGGCTCTCGTCGCGCTGCTCGTCGTCCAGGTCGTGCACTTTGCCGCCGCGCAATGGATGACGGTACAGCAGGTACATATAAATGAGCACGGCGAGGGCGTGCTGATCGGTTTCGCGTTTGGGCAGACAGCGCTTGGGGTCATCTTTGGACAAATGGTTGGTCTGCACGACTTCAGGCGCGATGAAATCCGGCGTGCCGACGACATCCGGCGGATATTTGCCGGGTACGACGAGACCGTCCACGTCAATCACGCAAGCCATGCCTTGTGAAGGATCAACCAGCACATTCTTGTAGCTCAAATCAGAATGCGCCAACCCGGCGAAATGCATTCGACGTACCGCCCGCGCCAGCAGGAGACAAACCTTGAGATGGTTTTGCCAATCCCCAAGTTCACGCGGATCGACGAAGCGATTGCGCAGATTGGAAGCGGCAAACCATTTACCTTCTTTCTCCTTCCCCTTGATCTGAAGCATGTCATTGTTTTTGGAGCCATGCTTGAAAAAGAAGTGTTTGGCGTAAGTGGGCGCAACCATACCGAGCTTGCCCTGATATTCAAGCATGGCGGTCGGCCAGCAGAACAGGTTTTTCCAATACTCACCGCCAACCTGATTGAAAATGCTTTCCCGGTATTTGCCGGTAATCATCTGTAGCCGTTCTTTGGCCTGAAAATCCTGTTTGGTCTTGTAAAAAGCGACGACATAAGACTTGTCGGGCGCAAAATACACATCTTTCATCGCGCCGGAACCGATGATTTCGTCCACAAACGCCACATCCTGCCCGTCGAGCGTTTTGCAACTGACGACTTTGCTCATGCCGCGCTCCCGGTTTCGTCTTTCGCTGCGCCTGATGATGGTTGTTCCCAGAGCAGGGCGATTGTCCGGTCATCATGATGCCCCGGTTGCCAAAAGTGCAGCCATTCGAGCAATTTGGCGTCTGGTTCGGTGTCTTTCAGCAACGGAGCGATTTCATCCCACAAAGCATCCCATTTGGCAGGGTCGGCAAGCCCGTTGTCGGTCTCGAAACGCGGGTCGGAAACGCCATCGGTCATCAGCAGGACGGCGGAAATATCCTGCCACTTGCCGATACGGATGCGGTTGCCAAAGTCTTTATCCTGCAATGCGGCTCTGTCCAGAAAGCGTGTTTGCCCCGCAAATTCGCCGCCATCCGGCGTGCCCATGAGTCTGACCTTGCCGCGTGGGCCGTAGGCGGCAATCGCGCCATCCCCCATCCAGAAGGTGGCGAGAAAGGTTTGCTCGCCATCTCGCCGGACAGCCGCCGCCAGAAGGGTTGTCGAATAATCCTTTGGCGGCGCATTTTTTGCCTGAGCTTCCTGCTCAATGGCTTTAATTGCCAGAGAGGCTGCCTTCTGGAAAAAATAATAAAATTTGTCGCCAATTGTCTTTTGGGTCGCCGGGTCGCTCTCCCACGTTGTCAGCAGCGCAGCGATTTCAGCGCCAAATTCTCCGGACAAATGGGTTCGCATGTCTTCTCCAGCGGCAGCGACAGCCAGACGTGAGCCTTCGCGTGAACTTTTGGCACTACCGGCTCCATCGGCGACGATAAGTACGCTCCACCCCTTGGCTGCATCATCCGAAACGGAAAAATCATCATCCCGAAAAGTTCCACCGTGTTCATGCGAACGCCCGCGCCGACTCGCCGCCGCGATGTTGAATCCCTTGCCCTTGATCAGCTTTTTATCCGTATGCTGCTTGGGATAGGGCAAACCCTGCTCCGGATCCAGGACTTTCCAGAGGGAACGCGGGTCAGGATTGGCAATTAACCGACATGTGCCCCGCGATTTTCCGACTACATCCTGATAAGCCCAAAGCAATTCGAGGTCAAATTCACCGTCGGCTTTAGGTTCTCCTGAAACAGTTTGTGTTTTGGAATCGAAGCTCAAGCCGAGAGTGTCTGGAATACGAAGTTCCATGACTAAAACAGGGTTTCCATTTGCGTCCACACCTTCGATCTTTTCGGCATAAGACGTACCTACCTTGCAATTCGGAAGATGAAAGCTTGGTGGACGAGGTTCTGGAGGTTTGGGAGTTGGCATGGTTTTGGCGGGAACTTGACCGGGATTTAGTGCAGGAGTGGCAGGAACCGTAGTTGCTGTCGGAGGAATATGTGGCACGGGAGCATCACTTGAAGTATCTTTCAATACTTGAGCCTGAATGTTAACAGCACTGGTGGCTGGTTCCGGTTTTAGTGACAACATCAATCTCTTGCCTGTAAACTGCGCCTTCCAAATACTGTTAACATCCTTAATGAATTTGAAGGCAGCAAATTGTGCTTCTTCACTGCTGACAAATTTGTCAATCAGCGATGGCGAAGCCTTGCTTCTATCGAAGAAAGGCGTTGTTTTTGTAAAAAGCCCCCATAGAAGGTCATTTATATGCCTTTGCAATATCGGTCTGTTTTTAGCCCAATCGTTTCTTAAGCTTTCTTCGCTCATCGCCTCACCCCCGACTACGGTTCACGTCAAAACCATCAGACGCAGCAGCAGCAAATTCAATCTGCTGTTGACACCACGGGCAGGTCGCCACTCCGGGGCCATTCACACACAACAGCTTGCCGCAACCACACATTGCGAACGCCGTAATGTTGCCGCAGTGCGGGCAACCCGGTGAACCAACGAGCGAAGCCGTGTTGACCTTGAACTCCGTTGCCCGCTGATCTGACCAGTTGAAATAGTCTTCTTCAAGTGGATAACAACCTGCCAAGTCGTAGCGGGCGACATCTAGCTTGAAATCTCGCGTAGCGACAACCTGCACCGCCTGCTCATATTTGATGAGATAGGGGCGGCGCGTTTTCTGGCAGCGACCCACCAAGGTAACGCAGCTTTCATCAGCGACCGGCGGCGGTTCCTTGATGATGCGCATCACGCTTTCATCCAGTATCGGCAAGGTGTCACTCTCCACGCCTTCACCCACACTTTTGCTCTGCGCGACCACCGAGGCCGAAATCCATTTCACGAATTTCTGGAAATCACCTTCCTGCGATTCTTCATAGACGATGACATTTTCGGTCAGTCGTTTCAGCACCGTGAAATCCGCATTCTTGCCCAATCCAATCGCAATCAGATTGGTTTTGCGGGCATATTTCGCGTTCCAACGTTCGATGGCGGGGCCGGGGTTATCCGTCGGGTGTCCGTCCGTAATGAGATAGATAATGGGCTTCCAGTCGCCTTTCGCATCTGCCGTCGTTTTGACCACGGAGCGGTCGATTTCGGACATCAAGGCATCCAGCGCTGCGCCAAGGCTGGTGCCGCTACCCAGCGGCAATTTGGGCGGATAAAACGAGACGACCTCCACCAATGGCGCAATCGTCCTGACTGCACCGGCAAATGCAATGACCGAGACATATACCGATTCCAGGGCGTGCGGATCAGCGCGCAGTGTCCGCACCACTGCCTGCAAGCATTCTTCCATCTTTTGCAGATTCTCTCCGGCCATGGATTCGGAACAGTCGAGCACGAAAAAAACGGGCAATCTACGCATCACGAACTCCTGTAAATTTGGAATGGTTCAGGAATTACAAAACCAGTTGTACTTCCGGCGGTGGCGGCGGCAGGGAGATTTGCCCGGAAACGCCCGCGCTGCTCGAACCGACCGCGACAGAAGCGGAAACCCACTTGAAGAAGCCGGAAAAAGCGGCTGAATCCATTGTGTCGAGAGTAACGACCCGATCGGTCAATTCGCGTAGCATCTCCTGCTTCGCCTTCGGCCCGGCGGCGCAGGCCAGAATCGACGCAAAATTGCGCTTTTTGACTTCCGGGATTGCCTGCCGATAAGCATGCAGGTCGGACGGGCTACCGTCAGTCATGACGAACAAGAGGGGACGCCAATCGCCTTTCGCATCGCCCGTGGTTTTTTTGACATCACGGTCGACGCGCTCAATCAGCAATTCAAGCGCCGCGCCCATGAAGGTTGCCCCCGCATCGGGCGCGGTGATTTCGTTCAGGCGAACTTCGTCCAGTGGCGTCAGCGGCAGGTATTCGCGTGCCTCCACATCAAAGGTCATGATGGAGAGATGCACACTTTCCAGCGCGTAAGGGTCTTGCCGCAAAGCGGAGAGCATAGCTTGCAAGCCCACGTTGACCGAGTGAATCGGCTCGCCGCGCATGGAACCGGACGTATCCAGCAGGATGTAGACGGGCAGTCTTCTTACGCTCATGGTAGCCGCCAAAGTTGTATCAAATGTATTGTTTCAGCCAGCTTACGAAAGTATCGGACGAATCAGGAGAGCCGATTGCATTGAATTTCCATCCTCCGTTTTCGCGTACCAGTTCTGCGAACAGAACAGAGCGATATTGAGCGAAAGCTGCACCACCGGAAAGATCAAAACGCACCATCTCCTTACCTTTTCCGTCTTCAGCGCGGATAAAGGCGTTTTTCACTTTGCCAAAGTTTTGATTCCGATTTGTACCGTCGTAAATCTGCACGATAAACGCGATCTTTGTATACGACTCTTGTAACTCGTTGAGTTTGATGATGATCTGCTCATCATCGCCATCGCCTGCGCCAGTGCGGTTATCACCTGTCAGCCAGATATGCCCTGAGGGGTGACGCATGCTGTTGAAGAAAACGACGTCACCACCTACAAGGCTGGGTCGATTGTCTTTGACCTGACCAAGGTTGTGTACCTTGCCATCACCAGAACACACAAAAGCAGCAACATCAAGGTCATATTCCGCTTCTTTAGAACCCAGAAGGTTGCCAAGAAAGCCTTTCTTTTCTTGGTTGATGTCCCACCCCAAGCCAATTGTGACCATCGACAGGTCATATTCGCTTTTCTTGAGGCTGACACCCTGCCCTTTTTTCAAGGAAATTGCCATTTGTATACTCCCGTTGAATTAAAGAACCACGTTGACTTCAGGGGGCGGCGGCGGCAAATCATCAAGACCACTGACTTCCTTTTGCCCTTGATCGACTTTCTGACTACCCGTAGAAACAGAAGCCGACACCCATTTGAAAAACGCCTTGATCGTGCTGGAATCAGCGGTATCCAGTTGGACGACCACTTCGGTAATCTGCTTCAACACCGAGGTATCGGCACCATGACCCGCCGCGCAGGCGACGATGATGCCGGTGCGCACCTTTTTCAATCTGGCGTGGCCTTTGGCCCAATCATCCGTCGGCACGCCGTCAGTCATGATGAACACAAGTGGTTTCCAGTCACCCTTGACTTCCGCTGTCGTTTTTTCGATTTCCGTTTCTACTCGATCAGCCAATAGCGCCAACGCATCACCCAACGCCGTCGTGCCGCTGGCGCTGATGGCAGGGGTCTGAAACGAGGACAATTCCGTGAGTGGTACAACTTGCTGTGCGTCACTGCCGAAGGTGATAACCGACAGATAGGCTGTTTCCAGCGCATAGGGGTCTTGGCGCAAGGTCGAAACCAGGGTTTGCACGCCGGTCTTTACCGCCTCAATCGGTTCGCCGCTCATGGAGCCGGAAACATCCAGCAGCAGGTATACAGGTAGTCTTCTCATGCTTTCCTCTTTCAGTGAATAGGTGAGTCAGGCGACGTTCACGCCGAACTGCCTGCACATGGATTCCAGACCGCCCGCGAAACCCTGCCCCACTGCCTTGAATTTCCACTCGTCGTTATGGCGATAGACCTCGCCGAAAATCATCGCGGTCTCGGTGCTGTAGTCTTCCGACAAATCGAAGCGCACGATTTCGACATCGTTATCGAGATTGACGATGCGAATGAAGGCGTCACTCACCTGTCCGAAATTCTGCTTGCGTGCTTCGGCGTCATGGATGGTAACTGACACCACGATGCGTTTGATGCTTGCTGGAACTTTGTCAAGCGTTATTTTTACCGCCTCATCGTCGCCATCTCCGGCCCCTGTGCGGTTATCGCCCGTGTGTTCTACGGAACCGCAGGTGGAAAGCGGCTGGTTATAGAAAATGAAATCGTCGTCGCGGCTGACCTTGCCACTTTCGCCCAACAGAAAAACACTGGCGTCCAGATCGA
The DNA here is from genome assembly GCA_025997045.1 of Betaproteobacteria bacterium. Lineage (GTDB taxonomy): Bacteria > Pseudomonadota > Gammaproteobacteria > Burkholderiales > Rhodocyclaceae > WRNU01. The sequence goes on along the minus strand of BNUB01000001.1, from coordinate 130,508 downwards.
AATCATCCCCACTGGTCGCACGCGCCTCCCATCCCAGGCCGACCAGGATTTTCTGCAGCGACGGCGCTGAGCGGGTAAGCGAGACATTCCCGCCTTTACTCAATGAAACTGCCACGATGGCCTCCCATGTTTGTAACGTAATAATGGATGTGTTCGTTAATGCTGCCAGTCATGTGCCTTCTTCCTTGGCGTTTTCGTCTTCCTTTTCAGGGAAAACAAAGGAAGCGATGACACCAATCAGCAACATCCCGAGGACAACCGCCAGGCTCTGCCCCGGTGAAATATCGAACCCGGTATCGCCAAACACATGGTTCCATGATTGCAGCGCCATTTTCGCGGCGATGAAGAACAGGAGGGCAATCACCGCTTTTTCCAGATGCACCAGATAGCGGGTCAAGGCCGCAATCACGAAATACAGGCTGCGCAAGCCGAGAATGGCGAAGATCATCGCCGCGTACACCAAGAGCGGCTCCTGAGTGACGGAAATCACCGCCGGCACGGAATCGAAGGAAAAAGCGATATCCGAGGTTTCAATCACCATCAGGCACAAGAATGCCGGGGTGACGTACAGTGCGCCGCTGCGGGTCACGGCCTTCTCGTCATTGTCCAGACCGTGGAGAAATAACTCCCGGTGTTTCACGAAAAAGCGGTCGAGATGCAGGCGTGTGTAGACGGGTATCAACCTGCCGGTCAGGCGCACACTCCAATGGTTCGAGTAATCCTCAATTTCTTCCTCGTCATCATCACCTTTCAGCATCTGGATGGCACTCCAGGCGACAAACGCAGCGAAGATGAAGCCTACCCATGGGCTGGCGAGGAAGAGGCTGGTTCCGATCAGGACGAATATGGCGCGAAACACGAGTGCGCCCAGGATGCCCCAGTACAGAATCCGGTGCTGCAGATGTGACTTGATGCCGAACGAGGCGAAGATGGCGATGAATACCATCAGGTTATCGACAGAGAGGCTTTTTTCCAGCACATAACCGGCCAGATACAAATCTGCCCATCCCTTGCTGAAACGTAGCCAGACGTAGACATAAAAACATAGCGCCAACGCCACCCAGAACACCGTCCAGGCAGCAGCGTTGGAAGCGGTGATCTCCCTGGCGTTCTTGTGCGCGACCAGATCGAGGTAGACCGAAAGCCCGACTACCGCGAAAAAAATCACGATCGCTTCCAGAGGAAAGCCGAAGTGCGCCATTGTTCTTGTTCCGTTGGTTAGTCGCTGCGCTTAAAAGCCTTGCGACATGAACACAAGGCGCCTCCCTCACATTACGACAAAAGATTATTCATGAAACCTTATGGGCTATGGATTTGCATGCATTGTCAGTCAAACGGCGCACCGCGATAAGTGAAGCAAACTCCGTGGATGCAAATGTCACGTAAAGGGATGATGGCGGTGTGCCTGCGAAACTTTCTGCCCCCTCGTCGCTCCCCGCCCCGACGAATCTACGCGCCGTGCTGGCGTACTGGATTCGTCTCAAGCGTGTGGAAAAAGGCTGGTCTCAGGAGCGGCTGGCGATGGAGTGCGAACTGGATCGAACCTATGTGTCCGCGATAGAACGCTCACGCTGGAATGTTTCCCTCTCCAACATCGAACGGCTGGCACAAGCTCTGGACGTTCAGGCGTGGTCGCTACTGAAGCCGCCGACAGCGTGAACAGTCGCCAGGCTGAAACCTGGTGTTCCCGAATTTCCCTTTCACGCGGCATGCTCCCAGGGATTGACCACGGCAACCGACAGGAAATCGAAATCGGCGACGTTGCGCGTAGCAAGCTGTGCGCCATGCGCGGCGCAGATGGCGGCGATCATGCCATCCTCGACACTCAAGCCGCGACCCTGTTTTCTTGCCGTCTCGCGCATCAGGGCATAGAGGCGGGCTGCCGCTTCGTCGTAGGGAAAGCGGATCGCCCACTGCAGCAGCACATCTTCAATGGCCTGCTCCAGACCGTCCCTGCGCTTTCCTTTGGGCAGCAGGCGCACGCCCGTCAAAAGCTCACCGATGGTGATGGCGGTAATGGCGAAACCTTCCGTCTGCCCGTTCAACCAGGCCATAACCTGCTGGTTTGGCGCTGAACGCAACACCTCGGACACAAGGTTTGTGTCAAGGACGATCATGACAAATCAATTTCTCTCGGCATGGAGCGTTCAGGGATGGGGAGATCGTCTCCACGCAGGTGTTTGGTGGCATCCACCCAGCGCTGCCACCAGGTACGGCCTTGCACTGCCGAGGCGAGAATCTCCCGCACCTCCGCCTCCATCGAACGGCCACTTTTCTCCGCCTGGGCTTTCAACTCCTGATACGTTTCTGCGTCGACTTGTCTGACAGTGAGGGTAGGCACGGTGCTTATCTCCGCCAAGATGTGCTGTCATTGTGCCAGCATTTCACCCTCGCTGCGGGGCACCTGTCAAGATGGCGCTTATCCTCACAAAGAAAATACTTATAATCACACCTGCTAATGAACAGCCGGATGTGGAGGGCGTGAGTGGAGCGTGGAGGGTCGGGCGTGAGGCGAATCCTGCCGTGGGCAGCGCCGCTGGTTTTTCTTGGCGTTTTTCTGCTGCTGGTGTTCCTGCGCGTAGACCGGATTGACGCGCTCATCGGGCCGGAACTCGATTGCCCCGGCTGTCTGAACCGCAGCGTGCTGATTCACGATGCGCCCTATGTGGGGGTCGTGCTGGCCTGTATGCTGGGTGGTTTCGCGTTGCCGTTCGGGGTTTGGGCGGTGTGTTTGCGTCTGGTCGCATTTGTCGGGGTGTTGCTGTACGGCATGGATCTCGCCGTGTCGTGGCAATTGTCGACGCGCCTCCATATTGCCGATCTGCGAGTGTTCGCGGCGCAACCGGCCGTCCTGGGGTCGCATCTGGCGCATACCGGTCTCGTCAATTGGCCGACGGCATTGGCGGCGCTGTTGGGGTGTGCCTGTTTCCTTTTCATCCCTCGCCGGCTGCCCTGTGGGCGCAAAACGCTGGCTGTGCTGGCGCTGCCGCCCGTGGTTTTGCTGGGCGCGGGGCTCGTGCTCGATCCCGGTCGGTATGTACGCGATTGGGCCTTGTTCAACGTGGTGGAAGTCAATTTCGAGACCGGAGCCGCCAAACCCTACCGGCGCATCGACGAGATCGCCGCCGCGCCGGAGTCACGCTTCTGCGCGCCCGGCACGGAGAGTCTCTCGCAGGGCAAGGGGGATCTGATCGTGCTGATTCTCGAATCATGGTCGCCCTATCAGAGTGCCCTGCTGGGCGAATTGAACGACTGGACGCCGCGGCTGGACGCGATTGCGCGTGACAACCAGTATTACTCCCACATGGTCGCCGCCGGTTTCGCCACGCATGAGGGCTTGATGGGCGTGCTGACGGGGATGGAATTTCTCTCGCCGGTGAAATCTTTCTTCGAGGTCAAGCCGTTCGAGACTTCGTGGGGACAGTCGCGCACCCTGCCGCGCCTTTTGGGCGAGCGCGGCTACCGCAGCGCGTTCTTTACTTCGGGCAACCTCGCCTTCATGGGCAAGGGCGAGTGGCTGCGGGATGTGGGCTTTGATCATGTAGAAGGTCATGACCATCCCTTCTACCAGAATCAGCCGCGCCTGCATTTCGATTCGCCGCCCGATGGCACGCTGTACGCGCACGTGCTCGATTACATTGACCAGGGCACTGGCGGCACGCCGCGCCTGATCGTGGTGGAGAATGTATCGAGCCATCACCCCTTCATCCAGCCGCTCACGCTCGAACACAGCGAGGAGGCGGTGTTCCGTTACATGGACAAGACCGTGGGCGATTTTTACGATGCCCTGAAGGCGAAAGGTTTTCTCGAACGCGGCAATCTGCTGATTGTGGGCGACCACCGCGCGATGGTGCCCTTGCGCCCGGGCGAACATGCACGCTGGGGCCGCTCATCCTTGAGCCGCATTCCTGCGATCTGGGCCGGGGCGGGGACGCAGCAGCTGGGCGAGATCAGCGCCCCTTTCCATCAGGCCGACATCCTCGACACCGTGGAATGGAACGTCTCCCCAGGTGAGGTATGCAGCGCCCGTGGTCTGCGCGACATGCTGCACCCGGAACGCACCTCGCCCGCCTGCCTTTTCCATGCCAGAGGCGACCGGCGCGACCGCATTGACGTCTTCTGCACCGAGGGCGAGGGCACGATCCAGCTTGCTGGTGACCGCACCGCGATGCGCGAATGGGATGCCGCGCCGGGATTCGAGGAACAGACCAGGGAAGTGCAACAGGCCGCAGTGACGAAGCTCAACCGCTACCGCGTCGACCGCGACAAACCCGTCGCAGCCACCAAGATTCGGCGCAAGCGGGAGGCGGTGTAAAAGCGAATTGAAGAAGCGTTCAAGCTCGCCAAATCAAGGCGCGTTCGCAGGTTGAGACTTCCTATGAATGTTTACTCAAGGATTTTCTGCATGTCAATATTTTTCGCAATTGCGCTTCTGTATGCGTAAAATGTCGATAAGAGGTACATACAAAATGCTCAAGCCCGGGATGCTCTGCAACGGGATTCAAATCTCCATCCAGAACATCTGTATCCATGATCACCAACCAGAACAAATCAGGCATCTCACGAATAAACTGCAAATCGGATAGAGCGGTGCATTCCATATATTCCATTTTACGCAAGCTATGGAGACAACGCCAGTCAAACCCACCCTGTATTAGATGGCGGCATTTTTCAAAATATAACTCCTTCAGGTTTCTTAATCTGGAAAGCTGTGATATGTCATGCAGTTTTCGGGCTTGGTAGATTAAGACTTTTTCTAACTCAGGGTACCGCTCAATTCCTTGAAGGCTCTCAATGGCAGTTCTAGAAAAACCTATCTCTTTCAGATTATCGGCGCACGGCAATCCTTCCAGGTTTATGGGCATCCCAGAGAAAAAAAGTTTGAGTAACCTTGGATAGGCATCCGCAAATTTCATGGATGGGAACCATTTTTGCCCCAATGACTCAAGGCGAATAAATGGACGACAATCCTTCAAACCATTGATAGTGTCATTGCAAAAAAATCTTTGAAGATTATCCGCGTGTTGGCAGAGAGGACTTAAATCAATTTTCCGATCCAACATCAGATGCAACCGGGTTATTTTTCTGAAATTTGATAAAAATTCAATTTCCCGTAACCCGGGATTTTCGTATTCCGATATGCATAACTCGTCATAACGTCCGGTATTCCAAAGTTCTGCACAGGCTGCGCTGTGCTGCGCATCTACGCATAAAATCAATTCTCCATTAACACTGTTTTTAACTTCCCGTGCACATCCGGGCATTTCAGTCCGTTCCATCATTATCTCCTCTTACCTCAGTACCATTATGTTAGCAAAAATAATTCAGAATGTAGCCGGGACGCGACTTACTTCGGCGGGATGCGCACATCCTGCGGCAAATTTCGTCCCCGCCCGATTCGCCGCGCAAAGTCATCCACATAAGTAAACACCACCGGCACCACCAGCAGGCTGAGGATGGTCGAGGTCACCAGTCCGCCGATGACGGCTATCGCCATCGGGGCGCGGAAGCTGGTGTCGGCGCCGCCTATCCCGAGCGCCAGCGGCAGCATGCCGGCGCCCATGGCGACGGTTGTCATGATGATGGGGCGGGCGCGTTTGCGGCAGGCGTCGAGCAGCGCCCCGGTGCGCGACAAGCCGTAGTCGCGTTGCGCGGTGATGGCGTATTCGACCAGCAGAATCGAGTTTTTGGTGGCGATGCCCATCAGCATGATGAAGCCGATCAGCGAGGGCATCGACAGACTGGTGCGGGTCATCAGCAGACCAATGAAGGCGCCGCCCAGCGCCAGGGGCAGCGCGGTGAGCAGCGTGACCGGTTGCAGGAAGTTTTTGAACAGCAGCACGAGCACGGTGTAGATGCACAGAATGCCGGTGAGGATGGCGAGGCCGAAGCTGGTGAACAGTTCGCCCATGATTTCGGCATCGCCTACTTCCATGATCTTGACGCCGGGCGGCGGGTTGCGCACGGCGGGCAAGGAGGCGACGAGTTTGGAGACTTCGCCCATGGCGACGTCGCCGGACTCGACTTCCAGCCGGATGGCGCGGGCGCGGTCGTAACGCATGATCTGGGCGGGGCCGGCGGACATCTCCAGCGTGGCGATTTCGCCCAGCATCACCGGGCCGTTGGCGCCGGGGAGGGTGAGGCGGCCAAGTACCGAGAGGTCGTGGCGGGCGGAGTCGTCCAGGCGCACGAGGATGGGCACCTGGCGTTGCAGCAGGTTGAGCTTGGCGAGCGCGGTGTCGTAGTCGCCGAGGGTGGCGATGCGCAGGGTGTCGGCAATGGCGCGGCTGGTGACGCCGAGGTCGGCGGCGAGGGCAAGGTTCGGGCGCACGGCGATCTCGGGGCGGATGAGGCTGGCGGTGGATTTCACGTTGCCCAGGCCGGGCGCGGCGCGCAGGTCGCGTTCGATGGCAATGGAGGTGGCGCGCAGGGTCTCCGGGTTGTCGCCGGTGATGGAGAGGACGTAGTGCTCGCGGGCGCTGTCCAGCCCGACGGTGATGCGTGTGCCGGGCAGGGTTTCGAGCACGTCGCGCATGCGGGCTTCGATGATCTGTTTGCGCGGGCGCTCGCCGCGTGGGGGCAGCAGGATGGTAAGGGTGGCTTTGCGCACATCGTCCCCGGCCAGCAGGGAGGCGAAGGGGTCAGCGCCCGCGCTGCCGCCACCGATGGCGGTGTGGATGCGCTGGATGTGCGCCAGTTGGACGAGGCGCTGGCGCGCTTCATCGGCGACACGGCGGGTTTGTTCCAGCGTGGCGCCGGGAGGCAGTTCGAGATGAACCTGGGTTTGCGAATTATCGTCCGCGGGCAGGAAGCCCGAGGGCAGCAGGGGAATCAGCGCGAGGGAGGCGATGAAGAGCGCGATTGAACACAGGACGGTGCCCAGGCGGTGTTCCAGACACCATTGGGCTTTGCGCGTGTACCACGTGACCCAAGCCGGCTCGTTGTGATCGAGCGCGAAGGGTTTGAGCCAGTTCGCGGCCAGAATTGGCGTCAGCATGCGGGCAACGAGGAGCGACATCAGCACCGCAAGCGACGCTGTCCAGCCGAATTGCTTGAAAAAGAGCCCGGCAATGCCATCCATGAAGGCGGTGGGCGCAAAGACGGCGACCAGGGTAAAAGTGGTGGCGACCACGGCGAGGCCGATTTCGGCGGTGGCGTCGAGCGCCGCCTGCCGCGGCGTTTTGCCCATCCGCAGGTGGCGGACGATGTTTTCGACTTCGACGATAGCGTCGTCGACCAGAACGCCGACGACCAGCGATTGGGCGATCAGGGTAACGAGGTTGATGGTGTAGCCGAGCAGGTACATGCCGAAGAAGGCGGGGATTGCCGACAGCGGCAGCGCCAGGGCGGAGATGAGCGTCGCCCGCCAGTCGCGCAGGAACAGGAAGACAACGAGCACGGCCAGCAGCGCGCCTTCGTAGAGCAGGCGCATGGAGCCGTCGTAGCCATCCTGCACGGGGGCAACAAAGTCGAACGCCTCGGTGATGTCGAGATCGGGGTTGGCGGCGAGGATTTTTTGCAGCTCGGCCCGCACCCCGGCGCCGACTTCGATTTCGCTCTCCTTCAGGCTGCGCGAGATCTCGAAGCCGACCACGGGGCGACCATCGAGAAAGGCCAACTCGCGCGTCTCGGCTACGGTGTCCTCGACGCGGGCGATGTCGGCGAGGCGGATGCGGCGGCCATCGCCGAGCGGGATTTCCAGTTGCGCGAGCTCTGCGGCGGAGGCGACGTTGGCCAGCGTGCGCACCGGCTGTTCGCCGTTACCGAGGTCGGCGCGCCCGCCTGCGCTCTCGATCTGCACCTGTTTGATCTGGCGCGAGACAGTCGTTGCCGTCGCCCCCAGGGCCTGCAGGCGCAAGGGGTCGAGGGTGACGCGAACCTCGCGGCTGACGCCGCCCACACGCTTGACCGCGCCTACGCCCGGCACCGCGAGCAGTCGGCGTGACAGCTCGTTATCGACGAACCACGACAGGGCTTCATCGTCGCGGCGCGGCGAGTTGAGCGTGTAGGCGAGGATGGGCTGCGAGGCCATGTCCACGCGGTTGACCACCGGGTCGAGCAGATCGGACGGGAGGTCGGAGCGCACCCGCGCCACGGCGGAGCGCACGTCATCCACCGCTTCCTGCAAGGGTTTTTCCAGCCGGAACTCGATCAGCATGGAGACCATGCCATCCTGAATCGAGGTGGACATGTGCTTCAGGCCCTGCACCGTGGCGATGGAATCCTCGATCCGGCGGGCGACATCGTTCTCCAGTTGGCCCGGCGCAGCCCCCGGCAGCGCGGCGACCACCGACACCATCGGCAGGTCGATGTCGGGGAAATTCTGGACTTTCATCTGCTGGAAGCTGAACAGCCCGCCCGCGCACAGCAGCACGAAAAGCATGATGGGCGGGATCGGATTGCGGATCGACCAGGCCGAGATATTCATCCAGTATTGTTCAGTTATGCCAGAAACCGGCTGCGAATGGAGCTGATATGCGCTTCCATGCGGCGAATAGCCTCATTTTTGTCGCCACGCCTGACCGTATCCAGCAAGTCCTCCAGCTCTGCCACAGTGGGATTGTCTACGATGGGCATGGCAGGACGGAACCACAAACGCATGGAGCGATCAAGCAGACTGCCAGCAAATTCAGCCAGAATGTCGTTGCCAGCGTGCGCATACAGGGTCTGATGAAAAAGACGATCAACCTGCATGCTTCCCTGTCGATCCTGATTGCGTTGATGCTCTCGCCCTTGAGTCAACAGGGCATCGAGCTTTTCTACCAGTTCGCCGCTTGCGCGCTCCACCGCCTGACCGGTCAACCAGGGCTCGATCAACAGGCGCGCGGCCATCAGTTCCAGAAAGCTGTCCAGCGTTTCGGCTTTGACCAGAATGCCCTTGCGTGGCAGCACATCAAGCAGCCCTTCGCGCTCCAGGCGGTGGATAGCAAGGTGAATGGGCGTGCGCCCAAAAGAGAGTTCCGCGCTGAGTTGAGCAACATTGACCTGATCTCCCGGGTGTAGGGTCTGGGTGATGATCATGCGCTTGAGTGCCATATAGGCTTGTTCCCCAAGCGATGCGGCAAGGGGCTGATGAGTTTTGGCGTTGGCTTTTGGCATGTATGGGGAGAAGACGCGATGCGGAAAAACCGCAGCGCGGAGATTATAGCCGGGGCTTCGCAAGGCCAGATGAAGCCCCGGCAGCAGGGTTAAGTGTTGGCCGGAATGGTGCCCAGCAGCGGTGACACTTCCAGACCTGCGCGCACGACATTGCGAAGCAGGCCAATCCCGGAAATGTTGCACTCCATGATGTCGCCATCTTTGAGAAAGACGGGCGGCACTCTGGCCGCACCGATGCCCTCCGGGGTGCCGGTCAGGATGACATCACCAGGCAGCAGGGTCAGCCCGACTGAAAGCTCGGCAATAATCCGCGCCACGGTGAAAATCTGATTGCGGGTGTGGCCCTGCTGCATGCTCTGGCCATTAAGATGGAAGGACAACTCCAGATTCTGCGGGTCGGCAATCTCGTCTGCGGTGACGATGACCGGCCCGAGCGGGCAGGTGGAATCCAGACTCTTGCCCTTGAACCACTGTCCGCCGTGTGCCCGTTGCAGGTCGCGGGCCGTGATGTCGTTGGCAATGGTGTAGCCGAAGACATAATCAAGTGCGTCTGCTTCCGGGATGTCGCGGCCACGTTTACCAATGATGACGGCAAGTTCAACCTCCCAGTCCAGTTGGGCAGTGTGGGTTTCGTGCAGAGGCACAGCGGCATGTGGGGGCGCAACCGTGGTCGGCAGTTTGGTAAAAAAAGTCGGATGTTGCGGCAACTCCACACCCTGCCCTGCGCGTTTACTGGTGCTCTCATCAAAGTGTTTCAGATAGTTCCAACCCACGCAGAAGACATTGCGCGTCGCTACAACCGGGGCCAGCAGGCTTGCGCCCGCGAGTTCAAAACCCGGCCCGCAGGACTGAACGGAAGACAGGGTGGCGTCTGTTTCCCACCGCGCAATCAATGCCGGGAGGTCGTCTATATCGCTCAAGGGCAGGATGCGATTCCCGCCGATCTGGGCAATGATGGGGCGCCCATTACTTTCGTAGCGAACAATCTTCATCTCATTCTCCGTCAAGACGGGCCTGACCCTGGATTTCCACCAGAATCTCGGGCTTGGCTAATGCGGCAACCTGAACCAGCGCGCAGGCGGGAAAGTCACCACTGAAAAATTCACGCCGCGCCTTCCACACTTCCTGGTTGTCTTTCATGTTCGTCACGAAGATAGTCAGCGTGACAATGTCATCAGTTTTGCCATCCGCAGCTTCGATCAGGTGCTTCATCTTGTTGAAGATAGCCCAAGTCTGCTCGTAGGCACTTGCGCCCTGAATTGTTTGTCCATCATTGGCGCGTGCGGTCAGACCGGAGAAATACACCGTGTCCTTGACCTTGAGGCAGTTGGACCACAAGCCGGGTTCCGGCTCGGCAACGTGGGGGCTGGTGATGCGAATCTTGCGGCTCATGTGATCTCCTGGGGGAATGATTTATGCCGTGTTTATGATTTTAACAGTGAAATATCACTATCACAAACATGCTAAAAGAGCAAGATCCGGAAGTCAATCATGTGTCGTGGTCCTGGCGCCCTTTTGTCGCGCCAGAATGGCATTGCAAGTGTCGTAGAACAGCCTGCGCACCAGTTGGTGTGCGCCGGTTTCCCCTTTGTCGGTGCGCCATGCCAGCCCGACATGCATGGCGACGTTGGGCAGTACCAGCGGCAGTTCCACCAGCGTCCCCTGCATGGAAAAGTGGCGCAGGAGTTCGCGCGACAGGAAGCCAATGGAGGGTGTTGCCTGCAGCACGCCAAGATTGATCAGGATGGAAATGGATTCCACGTGGCGGCGCGGGGGGGTGACATGGTGCTCCATCATGAGATTGTCGATCAGTTCGCGGGTGAAAGTGCCCTCTGGTGGCAACAGCATCGGGTAGTCCATCAGCATGTTCCATTGCAAATCCAGCACCCCGGCCAGCGGGTGATGGCGACCCGCGACCACAACGAGCGGATCTTCGTAGAGCAGTTCGGTTTCAAACTCCACTCCCAGTGAGCGTTGCGGCAGGTTGCCGACGATCAGGTCGATATCCCCTGCACGCAATTCGGGCAGCAGGGTGGCGATTGTGGTGCCTTCATGCACCACAAGAGACGTCGCCAGCGATTCTTTTTCGAGACGGGCAATGAAATTCGGCATCAGCACCGCAGCGGCTGAAGGCAGTACCCCCATGGAAATACGAGAGATGCGGCCCTCGCTGATGTCTCGCAGCTCACTGCGGGCACTGGAGAGCTGACCCAGGATAGTCCGTGCATACCGAATCAGGCACGTACCGTGCTCTGTTGGTTCCATGCCGCGCGTGGTGCGCTGAAACAGGGTGACTTCCAGCCCGGATTCGAGCATGGACAGGGTCTTGGAGACGGCGGGCTGACTGACGTTCAGGTAGCCCGCAACCCGGCCCACGCTACGCAATTCGTCCAGCGCCACCAGCAATTGCAGGTGACGCAGCTTGAGGTTGGCGCGGATGAACCAGTCGAGTTTTGCCATGTTTCCAACCCATAACTTTTAGGAATATACAACCACAATAATATTCAATGGATTTTATGCCGTCAATCACCAAGACTAAAAACGTACTTGATGCCATGACCCGCCCCCGACAGGAGATAACCGATGAACCGCTTCACCCCCAAGGCCATCGTGGCCACCTTTGCTGTTGCATTTGCCCCCATCGCCACGGCGCAAACCTCCGACTGGTTCCCGCTGCAAGTCAACGCCATTGCGGCGGACGGGACCAAGACGCAGGTTGCCTATACTCCGCAGCCCAAAGCAAGCAAAGCATGGAAACTGTGTACTTCGTTCCCGACCCTGAAAGACCCGTTCTGGCTCGCCGCCGACTATGGTTTTGTGGAAGAAGCCACGCGCCAGGGCGTGCAACTGCAAGTGCTCGACGCCGGTGGTTACACCCAGCTTGCCAATCAGATTTCGCAGATCGAAAACTGTGTGGCGGGCGGGGCTGAAGCGGTGATTATTGGAGCGATTTCACAAGACGGCCTTGGCAACCTGCTGGGCGAACTCAAGAAAAAAAATATCCCGGTGATTGATGTCTATAACGGCATCAATTCCACAGATGTGGTCTCGCACATCCTGACCAATCCACACGATGAAGGCGAGCGCGCCGGGCAGTATCTGGCGGCCAAGTTTCCCCAGGGTGGCAAGACCGTCAAGGTCGGCTGGTTTCCCGGTCCCGCCGGTGCCGGGTTCGTCGAATTGTTCAATGCCGGTTTTCTTGCCGCGATCAAGGACAGCGGCGTGCAGATCGTTGAGACCAAATTCGGTGATACCAGCAAGGAAGTGCAGACACGTCTAATTGAAGACATGCTGCAAACCCACCATGACCTTGATTACATCGTCGGCAATGCAGTGACGGCAGAGGCTGCCGTGGCAGTGCTGCGGGCGCGTGATCTGGCGGGCAAAATAAAAGTCACCTCGGTCTATATGACGCCCGGTGTCCTGCAACACCTGAAAGCGAAAAGAATAGAAGCCGCAGGCTCAACCCCCGTGGTGCTGGTCGGACGTATCGCCGTCGATCAGGCGGTACGCGCACTGGAAAAGAAAGAACTGATGCCCTCTGTGGCCCCTATCGGACGCACCTATACGCAGAACGACATTGGTGAATTAAAGATTGACACGGTGCTCACCCCGCCGAATTACAAACCCGTGTTCAAGGTCAGCCAATGAATAGCGCAAGCGCAAATCTCGTTGCCGACGCCCCGGCATTACGTGCCGTCGGTCTGGTCAAGCGTTATGGCAGTCATGTGGCACTCAAGGGCGTTAATCTGACAATAGCGCCCGGCAGCGTACACATCCTGTTTGGTGAAAACGGCGCCGGTAAATCGACCCTGATTTCTATGCTGGCCGGGGCCAACGTGCCGAGCGAAGGGCATATTGAAACCGGCGGGCATCGTGGTGCATTTGCTTCGGTGGCGGAGGCTCGCGCCCATGGAGTGCGGGCGGTGTTTCAAGAGTTCTCTCTGGTGCCTCACCTGACTGTAGCGGAGAACATCTCTTTGGGTGATGAACCGCTGGCAGGTTTCGGCCTCCTCGCCAAAACACTGGCATATACCCGAGCACAGCGTCTGATTACCGAATTGGGCTTTGATATTGATGCTGCAGCGCGCATCGAAGATCTGGCGCGGGGCAAGCAGCAGATGGTGGAGATTTGCAAGGCGGTCGCGCAAGCGCCACGCGTGTTGATTCTCGACGAACCCACCGCCTCCCTGTCCGAACACGATGCCCAGGCCCTGTTTGCCCTGATGAACCGGCTCAAGGCGGCAGGGACTGCCATCATCTACATCACCCACCGGATGCACGAAATTCCGCTGGTGGGCGACATGGTCACGGTACTGCGCGATGGACAGCAGATTGCCACGGTGCCGACGTCCACGCCGGAATCGGAACTGGTGGCCCTGATGACCGGACGCACCGTGTCCAACATTTATCCCGAACCACGCAGCGAGCCACCCGGCCCGCTCAGGCTGAGGCTGGAGCATTTGTATACGGCAGACGGCACGGTCATGGATGCCAGTCTGCAACTGCGTGCCGGTGAAATCGTTGGCATTGCCGGGCTGGTTGGCTGTGGCAAAAGCGAATTGGGGCAGGCTTGCTATGGCTTGCGCCGGATCAGCCGGGGCACGTTCGAGTTTGACGATCAACCCCGCCGCTTTGGACATCCTGCGGACGCAATTGCCGCAGGGGTGTGGTATTCGCCCCCGGATCGCAAGCGTGATGGTCTGGCGATGATGCGTCCCGCGAGCGAAAACATGACACTCTCGGCGCTGCTCTTCGGTGCTGATCGTGGCAAACGCCTGCGCCCGAAAGGTGAGGCGGCGACCGTGGCCCGTTTGTGCGAACAGGTGGATTTCTCGCTTGCGCGCAGCGTCGAGTCGGTGAGCAATTTTTCCGGCGGCAATCAGCAGAAGGTTTTGCTGGCCAAAGGGCTGGCGCAGGAGGTTGGGGTCTACATCTTTGACGAACCGACTGTGGGCGTCGATGTGGGCGCACGCCAGTCGATTTACCAGTATCTGGCCCGGCTCTCAAATTCGGGCGCCGCCATTTTGCTGATTTCATCAGACCTGCCGGAATTGATGGGAATGTCCCACCGCATGCTGGTCATGCGTAATGGGCGGATGGTCGCGGAGTTCGCGCGCGAAGCCTTCGACGAACAGCAGATTCTTGAGTATTTCTTTGAATGAGGCAGCCATCATGAATACCTCTGTACAAACCGTTCCTGCAAGTAGCAGCCCGGCGCCAACTATATCTCCCTGGACGCAAAGCTCATCAAGATGGATTGAGCGCAACCGGCAAAAACTGGTGCTGCCGTTTCTCGTGGTTATTTCGGTGCTGATCTTTGCCAGCAGTGCCCCCGGTTTTCTGTCGCTCGAAAACATTACCAATATTGCGCGCCAATCCGTCTATCTGATGGTCGTCGCGTTGGCGCAAATGATGGTGCTGATTGGCGGCGGCCTTGATCTTTCAGTGGGCAGCGTGGTTGCACTGTCCTCTGTGGTCGGAGCAACGGTCATGGCGTGGTGTATGCAGACCTGGCCGGACTCGCCGGGCCTGGCGATGGCAGCGGGCACGGTTGCGGGCCTGACCTGTGGTGCAATTGTCGGTGTGTTCAACGGTATCGGCTCGGCGGTAATGCGTATCCCGTCATTCATGGTGACGCTTGGCATGTCATCGGTGGTGCTGGGGGTGACGCTGCTCGTGAGCGGTGGCGTGCCTGTCTATGGCCTGCCGGCGGAATTCGGCGAGATTTTCGGCTTCGGCCGGGTGGCAGGGATTCCGGTGCCGGTACTGATCGCCATTCTGATGATTGTGCTGGTCTATCTGCTGATGGAGTGGACGCGCTATGGCCGTCATCTGTACGCAGTCGGCGGTAACCAGCGCGCGGCAGAGCTATCAGGCATTCGCACCAAACGGGTCAGCATCATCGTATTCATGCTGTCCGGGATGCTGGCGGCCCTGACCGGGCTGCTGCTCACCGCACGGCTGGATACCGGGGAGTCGACCATCGGCGCGACGCTACCACTGGAATCCATTGCCGCCTGTGTCATCGCCGGGGTGGCACTGACCGGAGGAATGGGCCGCACCCTTCCCGTTGTGGTTGGCACACTTCTGATCGTGCTGGTGCAAAACGGCATGAACCTGATGCAAGTCGGTGCCTATGCCCAAACCATGGTGGTCGGCGGCATTCTGATTGTATCCATGGGCTTGTCCCGACATTGAAACAATCCCGCAGTTGATCTGATGTATTACCTGAAGGTTATTTCAACGAGTTGTTTTTTCATTCGACAGTAATGTCCTGAGGAGCCAATAATGTCTTCAACCGTTTCAGCCCTTCGCTCAATCCCTGACAGGAGAGAAGTCATGTCAGCAACACAACAAGACCCGAAAGCCTATTTGCCCTTTACCGGCGCCGAATATCTGAAAAGTCTCGACGATGGTCGGGAAGTGTGGATTTACGGCGAGCGCGTAAAGAACATTACCGAACATCCGGCATTTCGCAATTCGGCGCGCATGATTGCCCGGATGTACGATGCACTGCATGATCCGGCACGCAAAGACATTCTCACTGTGCCCACGGAATGGGGTGGTTTCACCCACCGCTTTTATCGTGCTGCCAATACCATCGAAGAACAGGTTGCCTCCCGCGATGCCATTGCCGAATGGCAGCGCATTGCCTGGGGCTGGATGGGTCGTTCCCCGGATTACAAGGGCTGCTTCCTGGGTACCCTGGGTGCTAATGCCGCCTTTTACAAAGGCTACGAAGAAAACGCCCGCAACTGGTATCGCAAAGCCCAGGAAAAAACATGGTTCATCAACCACGCCGTGATGAATCCACCGGTAGACCGTGATCTGGGGGCCAACGCCGGCAAGGATTTCTTTGTCCGCGTCACCAAGGAGACCGATGCGGGGATCTATGTTTCCGGTGCCAAGGTGGTGGCTACGTCCTGCGCCCTGACGCACTACACCTTTATCGGCCATGTCGGTCAGGTTGAGTTCAAAGACCCTGCCTACGCGCCCGTGTTCATGATGCCGACCAATGCCCCCGGCGTGAAAATGCTGTCGCGCATCTCCAATGAATACCGTGCTGCGGTGCTCGGCAGCCCGTTCGACTACCCCCTCTCCAGCCGTCTGGACGAAAACGACGCCATTCTGGTAATGGACGAGGTATTCATCCCGTGGGAAGACGTGTTCATCTACAACAATCTGGAGCAGGCCAATGCCTACAACACCGGCTCCGGCTATCTTGAACGCGCTTCACTGCATGGCTGTACCCGTTTCGCAGTGAAGATGGATTTCCTGGTCGGCTTGCTGACCCGGGCGTTGGAAATTACCGGCGCGCACACCTTCCACGGCGTGCAATCGCAACTGGGTGAGGTCATTGCCTGGCGCAATGCCTTCTGGGCACTGTCTGACGCCATGGCCAAGAGCGCCATCCAGTGGAATGACATGATCCGCCCCGACCCACACCACGCCGGGGCTTACCGTGTGCTCAACCAGATCGCGATGCCGAAGATCAAAAACATCATTGAGCAGATTGTCGCCAGTGGCCTGATCTACCTGAACTCACACTCTTCGGACTTTCTCAACCCCGAGATTCGTGGCTACCTCGACAAATACGCCCGCGGTTCGGCCGGTGCCGATGCGGTGGAGCGAGTGAAGGTGATGAAGATGCTGTGGGATGCCATCGGTACCGAATTCGGCAACCGTCACGAACTGTACGAAATCAATTACATCGGCAGCAATGACGTGACCCGCCAAACCAACCTGTTCGCCGCACGCGGTACCGGGCTGCTGGATGAGTGCAAGGCTTTCGCCCAGAAAGCAATGGACGAGTACGACCTCAACGGCTGGACGGTACCTGACCTGGTCAATCCTGATGATGTCAGCATTCTCGTGTCACGCTGAGGCGCACCCGCATACAGCGTGCCGGGCCAGCGCCCGGAACGGGAAAACCTCCGGCACGCTTCTTTGTTCAGTTGTTTAACCCAATAGGGCATTTGTCATGGCTACTGCTATCGACCTTGTACGGGTGATCTACGAAGCGCCCGACCTCGACGTGACGGAAGGTTTCATGACCGACTTCGGCCTGAGCACCGCCGCCCGCACCGGGCAGACGCTGTATATGCGCTGTGCGGGCAGTCAGTATCACCTGCATGTTACCCATCTGGCGGAAAAGGCCCGCTTTGTCGGTGCCACCTATGCAGTGGCAAGCCGGGCAGATCTGGAAGAGTTGTCCCGCCTGCAGGGTTCTTCGGCGATTGAGCCCTGTTCCGAGCCTGGTGGTGGCTCAGTAGTACGGATGAGCATGCCGGACGGATTTCTGATTGAGGCCGTCTGGGGGCGCGAGTGTCCTGCCTCCTTACCGGTACGCGCGCCAAACGGCCTCAACGACATTGAGCACAAACCGAGAGTCAACACTTCAACCCGCATCCGCCCCACGCCCGGCGAGGCGGTACGGCTCGGCCACTTTGTGCTGCATGTGACCGATCACGATGCCTCGGTGCGCTGGATGCGTGAACGGTTTGGCATGTTGCCGTCTGACCATTTCGCCACCCCGGGCGAAGGCGGGGCAGCGCACGGCAGCATTTACGGCACTTTCCTGCGCTTTGATCGCGGCAGAGAACTGGTCGATCACCATGCCGTGCTGATCCTGCAATCCGATACGGTCGGCACGCACCATTGTTCGTTCGAGATGACTGACCTTGATGCGGTGATGGCCGCGCATGACCACCTGCTTGCCAAAGGCTACGACCTGGATTGCGGTGTGGGCCGTCACCTAATGGGCAGCCAGATTTTTGATTACTGGAAAGCACCATTCGGTTTCCGCCTTGAACACTACACCGATGGTGATGTCGTCGATGGCAGTCGCCAGCCGGGTGTCTTCACCGGAACAGCGGGCGAGACCACGCAATGGGGGATGGAGCCGCCTCCTACCTTCTTCCAGTAAGCCCCCCGATCCACACACGTTTTTCCACGATGGCTGCCCCCTGCGGCCAGAGCGGAGCCACGCCAAAAACCGGACGAATCCAACCATGACCGTCAGCCCATCCGCCAGTCCGTCCAGCCTGCCACTGGCCCCCGAAACCCGCACACGCCTCCTGCGCGTGGGGTCAGCCAATATTGCCAATGTGCTGCTCAGGCACGGCTTTCGCAATGTTTACCTGACCGGGCTGGCCCCTTTGCGACCCGAGCAGGGCCAACTCGTGGGCCGTGCCTACACCCTGCGCTTCATGCCCGCGCGTGAAGATGTTGACTCAATGGACAACTACGCACGCGACGATAACAAGCACCGCTGCGCCATCGAAGAATGTCCACCCGGCGCAGTGCTGGTAATCGACACCGGTGGCAACACCCGTGCCGCTGCCATGGGCGACATGATGGCCTTGCGCCTGAAGCGGCGGGGTGTAGCGGGCGTCGTCACCGACGGCGGCTACCGCGACGCCCCCGCCATTATCGCCACCGGCTTGCCCTGTTACCAGAAACAGGCCGCCCCACCCGCTACGCCGATTGCGCTGCACCCGGTGGAACTGGACGGCCCGGTGGGATGCGCCGGAGTGGCGATTTACCCCGGTGATGTCATCGTGGGCGACGCTGAAGGTGTCGTACTCATCCCCGCCGCACTCGTCGATGAAGTGGCTGAACGTGCATTGGATGCCGTCGAATACGAAGCGTTTGCCGCCCTGCACATCGCCCGCGGACGCTCCATTTTTGGCCTCTTTCCAGCAACCCCGGCCAGCCGCGCCGAGTACGACCAATGGGTGGCCGCAGGCCGTCCCGCGCTATCACAGGAGAACAGGTCATGACCATTGATGCCAACCTTGCCAAATCGCTGGAAGTTCTGATAGAGCGGGACAAACTCGATCCAGACCAATGGATTGATTTTCCAGCTTACGGTTTTCGCCAGTATTTCCTCTGGAAACACACGAAAACTGGGGCCAGTATCGCATTACTCGAATATGAGAAAGGCGGGCGCATCCCGGTTAAACATACGCACGCTTCCAACCAGTTCATGTATTGTTTGGAAGGCGATTACGAATATACCGATGTGGGCCTGCGCCTGAAACCGGGGTCATTCTATACGAATCCCAAAGGCAACCCGCACGGCCCGACCATTGCACATGAACGCAGTGTGCTGATCGAAATCTATGACGGCCCGCATTACGACGAAAAACCGATATTTCACACCGATACTTCGATCGGCGGGTTTCTGTCCAAAGCAGGCAAATAAAACCACACCTACCACAGAGAGGATCCACCATGTTTGATAGCCAAACCATCCTTACAGCCACGGGCATTGCTCCCGTTCAAGCGGGGGCCTACATTCCACATACCGGCTGGTCTTCAACTGCAGGGCCAAATTTTGATGCCGTGTGTCCCGCCGACGGCAAATTGAATGCCCGTATTGCCGGTGCCACTGCAGCAGATTTTGACGCCATTATCCAGGCTGCCGTAGCCGCGCAAGAAAAATGGCGCATGGTACCTGCACCACAACGCGGAGAACTGGTGCGGCGCATCGGTGAATTGATCAAGCAAAACATTGACGCACTGGCGGGTGTCGTGGCGCTTGATACCGGAAAATCAATGATGGAGTCGCGGGCCGAACTGAAAGAATGTATCGACATGGCGACCTTGGCCGCCGGACAGTCGCGCATGCTATATGGCTACACCCAGCAGTCACAGCGTGCCCGGCACCGCATGTACGATCAATGGCTGCCGCTGGGCGTGGTGGCGGTCATTTCCGCCTACAACTTTCCCGCTGCAGTCTGGGCACAAAATGGTTTCCTGTCGGTCATCGGCGGAAATACGGTGATCTGGAAACCCAGTCCGAAAGTTCCGCTGACCGCGATTGCCATTCAGCACCTGGTGAATCAGGCTGCACAAGAGTTCGACTGCGAAGGCGTGTTCTCCCTGTTCATCCCCGAAAACAATGAGGTGGCCGAACTGTTGCTGACGGACCAACGTGTTGCCCTGGTCTCATTTACCGGCTCATCAGGCGTGGGTCACAAGGTGGCCGAAATCGTTGGCGCAACGCTCGGTCGCCGCTATATGCTGGAGTGTTCAGGCAATAACGGCTGTATCGTTGATGAAACCGCAGATCTCAAACAGGCGGCACGTGCAATCACTTTCGGTGTAGTCGGTACCACCGGTCAGCGCTGCACCAGCACGCGCCGGGTCATTGTGCACCGGAGTGTTGCGAATGAATTCACTGAGCTGCTCAAGGCTTCATTTGCCCAGATTAAAGTGGGTGATCCGCGTGAGGCGGACACCGTTGTTGGCCCGCTGATTGACCACAATGCCGTCACCGATTTTGAACATGTGCTTGCGCAAGCCAAACAATTAGGCGGGCGTGTTGTCTATGGTGGTCAGCGCATTGAGCGTCCTGGCTATTACGTTGAACCTACCATCGTGGTCGATGTTCAGCCGCAATGGCCTTGCGTACAACATGAAACGTTCGTCCCCATTGTCTACATCATGACCTACGACGACCTGGAAGAAGCTATTCATCTCCATAACAACGTTCCCCAAGGACTGGCGTCGGGGATGCACAGCACCAATCTGTGCAACATTGAGATGTTTTTATCCGCAGCAGGCAGTGATTGCGGCATCGTCCGCATCAATATGGGGACGACCGGTGCAGATGTAGGTGCAGCTTTCGGTGGAGAAAAAGAAACTGGAGGAGGACGTACCGCCGGGTCTGATGCATGGAAAGGCTATGTGCGTCGGCAGAGCGTGTGCGTGAATTGGAGTGGCACATCACCTTGGGATAGCCGCATCAAGTTGTAAGCGATTCGTCAACTCTGACGTCCCTCTATACCAATATCAAGAAGCAACGCATGGCCGCGCCAAATGTTCGTGGTGTGTCAACTGATTGACGACACACCCACGGGCAGGCCACTCATTGGCTCCCCCAACCCCAATCCCAACAGGTGACAAAAATGAAACATGCAGCGTGTATAACCCTGGCTTCATTGAGCCTGGCGGCCTCCCATATCGCACATGCCGAAAGCGGCGTGAAGATATATGGAACGCTGGATATATTTATCGGCAAAATTCAGGCGAGTGGCGACAAAAGCAAAAATGCGGCCGATGGCAGTGGCATGACAACATCTTACTTTGGCATTTCCGGCAAAGAGGATCTTGGCAATGGCACCAAAGCTATTTTTACCCTTGAGACTTTCTACAACACTGATCTGGGAACCATTGGCCGTTTTCCGGGCGATGGCTTTCTCGGACGAAATTCATATGCCGGTCTGCAAGGCGATGCCGGCACGCTGACCCTGGGTCGCCATAGCACGCCGTACTTTGTTTCGATGTTGTTGTTCAATCCCCTGGGGGCCTCAGAAGTCTTTTCACCGATGTTCCTGCACACCTATACGGGATCGAATCCGGGGTTGGTAAATCTGATTGGTTTTGATACCGCATGGAACAATTCGGTGATGTATCAAAGCCCGGACTTTAACGGGCTGAGCTTCAGCGCCATATATGCTACCCATGAAGTACCTGGTCATCCCGGTAAAAATAGTATCGGTGGCAATGTGCTGTATTTCAACGGGCCATTTGCAGCGACATTTGCCGCACAGCGGGTGACGTTCCCCGGCGGACTTGCTGCGGGCACAGCGTTTCCCGATGATCCCGCAGATATCCCGTACCCCGGTTCGATTTATGCTGACTTGACTGCGCTTGATGATCAACTAGCTTACCTCGCAGGGCTGTCGTATGACCTGAAAGTGGTGAAACTGTTTGGCGAATACGCAGGGACGAAAAACGACTTCACCCACAGCGGCACCCAGCGCAGCCGGACAGCACAACTGGGTGCAAGCGTGTCACAGGGAAGAGGTGAAGTGCAGCTCAGTTGGGCACGCACCTGGCAGGGCAGTTTCGCGCCTCAGGGCATTATCAGGGTGCATCGTGATACCGCTACGCTGGCCTACGATTACCCACTGTCCAAACGTACCGATGTTTATGTTGCGGGCAGCTACGACAAGGTTTCAACCCAAAGTAAAGGCACCACGATTGGACTCGGTATCCGACACAACTTCTAGTCACAACCCTCCGGCGCAGGCGGTACCTGCGCTGGGTTATTGCACCTCGTCGACCACCCGCACCCGGTCGCCATCATTCAAAAACCCCGCGCCCGCCGCCACGATCTGCGCCTCGTCCGCCACGCCCTCGACCAGCTCGATGCGATCGCCGACGCGCCGCCCCGTCGTCACCTTGAGCTGACGTACCGACCCGTCCGCCTCCAGCCGGAACACGTAGTTGAACGCCTCGCGCATCACCACCGCCTGCAAGGGCACGGTCAATGCCGGGCGTGCGCCGAGATCGAATTCACCGCGTACAAACATGCCCGCCCGCACCGCTGCATCTGCGGGCAAATCGACATAGGCGATGCCGGTGCGGGTGTGGGCGTTGACGGTGGGCGCAACCATGCGCACCCTGCCGTTCAGCGTGCGTCCATCCGCCAGCGCAAGGCGCACCGGGGTTCCGTTCGTGATGCGTTCCAGTTCGACATCCGTCAGCTCCGCACGCCATTCCAGGCGGCCCTGGCGAATCAGGCGGAAGAGCTCGCTGCCGGAACCCGGTACCGCGCCGACCGTCGCATTGCGCGCCGAAATCACCCCCGCATCGGGCGCACGCACGCGGGTGCGCGTCAGGCGCAAGGTTTGCGCCGCCAGGGTGGCGTGCGCCGCCGCGATCTGGGCGAGCGCCGCTTGTTCGGCGCTCAGGTACTGGGTGACCTGTTGTTGGCTCAGGGCGCCGCTGCCCTGCAGGGCGCGGGCACGCTCACCGTCTTCGTGCGCCTGCATCACGGCGGCCCGGGCTTGATCAAGCGCCGCCCTGGCCTGCGCGATGTCGATTTTCACCGGTTCATCGTCGAATACCGCCAGCACCTGCCCCGCCGCCACCGTGTCGCCCACGTCAACCCGCACCTCGACCAGGCGCAGGTTTTGCACGTCCGAGCCGACCAGCGCCTCCTGCCACGCTTCGATGTTCCCGTTCGCCGTCACCTGAACCGGCCAGCTTGCCGTGAGCGGCTGCACCACCGTCACCGCCAGCGCCGGGCGCGGTTGCGCCGCCTCATCCTGAGGGGGCTTGCAGCCCGCCAGCCATGCGACGCAGAGGAGGAAGCAGGCGAGAACGGGCGTGGAAACTTTGGGCATGGGGCGGAGGCGACTCAGGAGAGATGCCGTGGGATTATCCACTCAATCAACGACCTTGAACGCCACCGGCTGCGGAAATTCCAGCCGCGCCCGCAGCGCCCTGGTCACTTCGACGCGCCCGTCCCCTGCCACCCGCAGCGCATGGTCAATGGCGAAGTGGCGCGTCTGGTCGCGCCACTCTTCTCCCGCCAGATAGGCGGGTTTGCTCGCCGCATCCGACAGGGTGCCGACACGCGGGCGGGACGTCACCAGCACGGTCAGCGCCTGGGTGCCGTGCGCGGGTTCGCCGCTGCGCGGGTCGATGATATGCGCATAGCGCACGCCGTCGAGTTCAAAATAACGCTGGTAATCCCCCGAGGTGCCGATCGCCTCGCCGTCGTAGAGCGGCATGGTCGCCAGGGGCACGGGCTGGCGCGGGTGCTGGATGCCGATGCGCCAGGGCCGCCCGCCTTTGTCCCCCAGGGCGAGGACGTTGCCGCCGATGTTGATCAAGGCGTGGTGAATGCCTTGATCACGCAAAATGTTGGCCGCCCGATCCAGCGCATAGCCCTTGGCGTAGCCACCGAGATCGAGGCGCACCGCCGGGTTGGTGGAGGAGACGCGCTGGCCTTCGATCAGCAACTGGCTGATGCGCGGCGCTTGCTCGATCAGCGCGGCGAGCTGGTGCGCGTCGGGGCGTTTGGGCTCGAAGGTGTCGGTGTGAAAACCCCATAGCTCGATCACTGCGCCCAGCGCGGGGTCGAACAGGCCATCGCCCTGCGCCGCCATCTGTTGGGCGTCACGCAACATTGCCGCGAGTTCGGCGGAGACTTCGAGCGTCTCGCCTTGCGCCAGCGCAGCGTTGAGTGCGGTGAGTTCCGAAGGCTCCCAGGCATGGTAGGCGCGGTGCATGCGATCAAACTCGCGCAGCACCGCGGCCATCGCGACATCGGCACGCTCAGGCTCGTCACCGTATACCGCGACGTCCACCCGCGTGCCGAAGACATAGGCTTCGCGGTGAAAAACCTGGGCGCGATTGCATGCTGACAGGAACATCGTCAGCACGATCAACGCGGCCATCCAGCTCAGGGCGGGTTTGAACCCCGCCCCGCCTGCATGCGTTAACGTGCGCACAACTTCTCCAGCGCATCGATCACCAGACCGGGCACGTCGAACCCCTGCCGGGCGCTGATCTCGACCATGCAGGTCGGGCTGGTGACGTTGATCTCGGTGAGGTGGCCGTCGATGATGTCCAGCCCCACGATCAGCAAGCCGCGCTCCCACAATACCGGGGCGAGAAAACCGGCGATTTCCCACTCGCGCACGGTCAGGGGCATCACCACCCCGCGCCCGCCGGCGGCGAGGTTGCCGCGGGTTTCGCCCTCACGCGGGATGCGCGCCAGCGCATAGGGCACGATCTCGCCACCGATGATCAGCACGCGCTTGTCGCCCTCCCGGATTCCGGGCAGATAACGCTGGGCCATGATGCTGCGGGTGCCGTCGCAGGTGAGGGTTTCGACGATCACATTGCGGTTGGGGTCGTGCGCGGCGACGCGGAAAATCTGGCTGCCGCCCATGCCGTCGAGCGGCTTGAGGATGACTTCACCGATTTCGTCGATAAAGGTGTGGATGTCCGCCGGTGCACGCGCCACCAGCGAAGTCGCGGTGAATTGGGAAAACTCGGTGATCGAGAGCTTCTCGGAATGGTCACGCACGGCGCGGGGCGCATTGAAGACCCGCGCCCCCTGGGCCACCGCACGTTCGAGCAGCCAGGTCGCGGCGACGTATTCAAAATCAAACGGCGGGTCTTGCCGCATCAGCACCGCATCAAAACCCTCCAGCGGGCGGGTCTCCACCTCGCTCGCGGTGTACCAGTCATGGTCGTCGGCATGGAGTTCGAGCGCCGTCGCCCGTGCGCTCACCCGTCCTTCGCGCCAGAACAGGTCATCACGCAAAATTGCCCACGACCGATGACCACGCGCCGCCGCCGCACGCATCATCGCCACGCTGGAATCCTTGCGGGCCTTGAGTCCGGGGAGCGGATCAAGGATAAAAGCCAACTCAAGCGGGTTCGTCATGATGCCTCCTTTTCAGGCAGTTTCAGGCTCGGTTTCCTCAATCTCGACCGAAGCCGCCAACAGCGCCAGTCGCGCCACGACCCCATATGCATAGAAACGATTGGGCGCGGCGTCAGGCTCCTGGCTGCAATCCGGCGTGCTACAGGCAGTATCGAAAGCGAGCGAGCGAAATTCCATCCCCGGCGCGTTGAGATTCTCATCAGAACCGCGCCGGTTGTTAACCCGGTAAAACCCCCCGACCACGTAATGATCCATCATATAAATCACCGGCTCGGCGACTGCGCCGTCGACCGTCTCCACCGTGCGCACCCCTTCCTGAATGATCACCTCCCCGACCTGCAAACCTTCTTTTACCACCGCCATCTTGTTGCGCTGCCGCCGGTTGAGGCCGACGACTTCAGCCGCGTCCTTCACCGTCATCACCCCCATGCCGTAAGTGCCGGCATCGGCCTTGACCACCACGAAGGGCTCATCTTCGATGCCATATTCGCGGTATTTGGCCCGCACATCGGTCAGCAGGCTGTCGACCTGATAGGCCAGACATTCTTCCCCGGCACGTTCGTGAAAATTAACCCCGCTACAGACGCGGAACGCCGGACTGACCCGCCACGGGTCGATGCCGATCGCCGTTGCAAACTCCGCCACCACCCGCTCATAGACGGCTGCATGAATCGACTTGCGCCGTGCGTGCCAGCCCGCATGCAGCGGCGGAATCAGCCACTGTTCATCCAGCCCGCGCAAGATGTCCGGCACCCCGGCGGAGAGATCATTATTGAGCAGCACCGCACAGGGATCGACGCCCTTGACCCCGAGGCGCTTGCCCTGGCGCACCAAAGGCTCCAGGGTCAAGTGTACGCCACTGTCCAGGGTCAACACCGTCGCTTCGGTGATCTCGGGCAGCAGGCTGCCGATGCTCACGTTCAAACCGGTCAGACCCAGAATGGAAGCCAGCCGGGCGACGTTTTGCAGGTAAAACTGGTTGCGGGTGTGATTCTCGGGAATCAGGACAATATTGGAGGCATTGGGGCACAGACGCTCGACTGCGGCCTGCGCCGCCTGCACGCACAGGGGCATGAAGGCCGGGTTGAGGTTGTTGAAACCGCCGGGGAACAGGTTCATGTCGACCGGGGCGAGCTTGAACCCGGCATTGCGCAAATCGACCGAGCCATAGAACGGCGGCTGATGGTCGTGCCACTGTGCACGGAACCATTTTTCGATCGCGGTGGCGCGGTCGAGGAACTGGCGTTCGAGTTCGAGCAAGGGGCCAGTCAGGGCAGTGGTGAGACGAGGAACCATGGTGTAGGGGAAGCCGCTGCGGCGCGGCGTGAATGTTTATTATCAAGTGAGATTCTAATCTAATCTGTCGGCAACGCTGGCTTCCCCCTCATCTCGCCCTCGCCCGCCTCCTGTTGGCGCAGCTCGCGCAACAGCGCCGCCGCCACCAGCCCGTTGACCAGACCAAACACCACCGCCGCCCCCGCAAACACCGGCGCCAGATAAAACACGCCATCGTGCGGCACCAGCCACCACCGCGCCACGAGCAGTTGGGCGCCGATATGGGCAAAGGCGGCCAGAATGCTGTGGCTGACCGGCCCGAACCAGCGCGACGGCAAATACTGCGCCGCCCCCAGCATGCCCAGACTCGCCAGCGCACCCGCCAGCCCGAGAAAAAAACCCGGCGCCAGGAACTGCCCCAACAGCAGATTGGCGGCAAACACGCGCAACAGCGCCACCCACACCGCCTCGCGCCAGCCCCAGCGCGTCAGCACGATCAAGGTCACGATGTTGG
The DNA here is from genome assembly GCA_025997045.1 of Betaproteobacteria bacterium. GTDB lineage: Bacteria > Pseudomonadota > Gammaproteobacteria > Burkholderiales > Rhodocyclaceae > WRNU01. Next base: position 103,419 of record BNUB01000001.1, on the reverse strand, counting down.
CAAGACCGGGCTTCACCCCCGGCAAGGGCAACGGAATCACCGCTTCGACCAGCGTGAGCGCAATCGCCGCCGCCGCATGGCGCGCAATCCGGCTGTCTTCCGCCGTGGGAATCAGCTCAATAACCGAGCGAGTCATAGTCGTTTCCCCGTCCGGTGAGCACGAGGCTGACCTCGTTGGGCGCACAGATCGCCACCGCCCCGGCCCGATCCAGCCAGCCCTGACGCACGCAATACTGGCGCGGCCCGGGGTCGCTCGCCACCCGCGCGCGTCCGGGTTCGATCTCGATCAGGGTAAGGCCCAGCGGCCCGGGGACTTCAATCCGCCGTGCAGCGGCCAGATCCGCTTCGGCGAACACCTTGCCCCCCGCCCGCACGATCACGCCATCCGGCGCCCCTGCCGTCCATAAGCCCATGCCGGCATAGATGCATAGCGCGGCCCCCAGCGCCACCACGGCCCAGTCGCCAGGGCGCAACAGTTCGCGCCAGCCCGCGCCCATCATCCGTCAATGCTGATCACTGGCCCGCCGCGCTGCCGAGCGGTGACGAACCAGCACCGGCATCAGGTCGCGGAAACCCGTCGCCAGACGCTCGGCCACATAGACCGAGCGATGCTGCCCCCCCGTACACCCGATCGCCACCGCAAGATAATTGCGATCGTCATGGATAAAACCCGGCAGCCAGTTGGTGATGAACTGGCGGATGTCCTCCACCATGCGGATGACATCGGCGCTCTGTTCCAGATAGGCGGCCACGGGCGCATCCTTGCCGGTCAGGTTGCGCAGCGCCGGGTTGTAATAGGGATTCGGCAGGCAGCGCACATCAAAGACAAAATCCGCGTCGAGCGGAATACCGTACTTGAAGCCAAATGACTGAAAACTCAGGGACAGATTGCTCCCCGCCTTGGCTTCGATGAACTCCCTCACCCACGCCCGCAGCATGTTGGGCTGCAAATCACTGGTGTCGATGCGGTACGCGAGCATGGAAATTTTTTCGAGGGTCTCGCGTTCGCGCTGGATGGCTTCGCTGAGCGAGATCTCGCCCTCGGCCAGCGGATGGCGGCGGCGGGTCTCGGAAAAACGCGCCAGCAGGATGTCGTCACGCGCTTCCAGAAAGATGAAGCGCAGGTCATCCACGAGCTTGCGCAGCGGCTCGATCTGCTGCGGCAGGGTGGCATGGCTCCCCCCCGAGCGCACATCAATCGCCACCGCGACACGCTGGTAGCCCCCGCCATGCAGGGTCGCCACCAGCTGCGGCAACAGGCTCGCCGGCAGGTTATCCACCACGTAGTATGCAGAGTCTTCAAGCGCCTTGAGCGCGATACTCTTTCCCGAGCCCGAAAGCCCACTGATGAGGACGAACTGCATGGTCGCTGGCCGAAAACAGGAAGAGTGAAAACTATAGCGGAGTCCGGGGGGCGCGTGTCAGTTAAGTGTGCGGAAGGGGTCTGGCCCAGCATGCTTCCGTATTATTTCGTACTAAACCAATCCCCTCGCAAGGCAGCTTTGTTTTCAGATGTGACCGCTAAGAGCTTGACGGCGCTCCAGATTGCGGCGACGGCATGCAATGACCCCGATAATGCACAAGCCTGCAAGCAGCAGGGCGTGGGTTGCGGATTCCGGGACGGCAGATTTGGAGACACCTGTGTATGTGATACCCAGCACTGTGGCGACGAGCTTATTGCCATCCTCTACGGTGATGGCAAAGTCGTATATTACTGCCAGTAATATCCACCGTTCCTCGGCTTGTGAATATTGTGTCACCGTTACCGATGCTATCGGGTAGATAAAAGTTTAAAAACTCAAAATTTTGCAGGTCAAGTATTTCTAGGTCAGCCCCATGAAAATTCAGGAGATTCCCGGCGAATACATCACCAGTTCCTTCATATGAAAGGCCGCCGTAAAAGCGAGGGTATTGTGTATAGGTCGTGTTTGAACTGTCATTAATGGTTATAGTGTTATGGGTAGCATTTTCTGTATCGCCGACGAGCCCCCAACAATGTACGCGGAAGCGATGACACTGCTATTGATGGTGATGGTATTGCTGCTGGCATTGCCTGTATCTGTCTTACCCCCAGAAAATAAGAGAGACAGATTGCTGCTGGAGGGGGCAGCACCACCAGCATCTCCGCCGACAATAGAAGACCATTCTCTCACGAGACTGACGTTATTGAGAGAGACAGCATTACCTGTGGCACTGCCGTCACCTTGTGAGGCCCCCAACAATGTGCCCACAGAGGAAACTGTTGTCAATACCAACGGTATTACCAGTAGCATTGCCCAAGTATGCTTTCCCTCCCTCAATACGCCTTGAATGGGAGGATGCGAGTGTATAAGCATAATCGTTGATAGTGACGGCATTGTTGGTAACATTGCCTGTTCCGTAGATTAACCCTCCGTAAACCCCAGAGAGAAGACCTGACATACCGTTGACGTTAACAACATTCCAGACGGCATCACTGGAAGCGCCATTGTCGGAGTTTGAAATCCGCCCACCCACAATGGAAAGTGTGCCAGATCCCTTGCCCCCGTGCACAAGTACGATCAGCGGCACCATGGGGCAACGCGCAGAGCCATCCCCTTTTTACTGGGGCTCCTCAGATTGAACCTGATGCGAGCTCCCATACGCCCCCACACTGATCGCTCTTTATTTCCAGCAAAGCTCCGGGCTGTCTGAGTAGGTAGCCGTTGGGCCGACCGCCTTCTTACCCGTCTGATTAATCAGGAGATTGGCGCATAGCTTGTCTTTCGCAAGCTGGCCATTCGTTGGGAACGCAGTAAGCACATAATTTCTGTCCCCATGTGTGGCGTCGTACCCAAGCCCAAATGCGTTGCCGATTTCGGCTGTATCTTCGGTTATCCTAAAATCATACCAGTCCTTCAAATCCCGCTGGCACTGTGTTGCTGTATCGGCGGCAACGCTGGGCAAGGCAACAGCAGTCCCACCTGGGTCTTTAGCATAGCTCAGGTTCTTGGTATAAAAGCGTTCCATGTACTGCGACAATCCCAACAGACATGACGCGGCGTTGGCACGGCGCGTCTTGATCATGTAGGACTCGTAGCTCGGGAAGGCGATGGCAGCGAGGATGCCGACGACCGCCACCACGATCATGAGTTCAATCAGGGTAAAACCTTTGCTCTTGGCCATAACGGCGAATCCTCAGTTGTCGACCCCGGCGCGCTCATCGACACGTCGCCGCGCCCGTTCGTATCTTAGACGGTCGAGGTACTTTACGCCAGCGTTATCGTGTTGTAGAGATAGACGCTACGAACGGTCGGAAGTATGCGATAGCCGGTCATCGTTGGGGACATAGCCGTGGGGGTTTTCTGCCTGCCAGCGCCAGGCGTCGCGGCACATGGTCTCGATCCCATGTTCGGCACGCCACCCCAGCAATTGCCCGGCCAGCGCGGGGTTGGCCCAGCATTCGGCCACATCGCCCGGACGGCGGGCAACGATGCGGTAAGGAATCGCACGTCCCGCAGCAGCCTCAAACGCCCGCACTACCTCCAGCACGCTATAGCCGCGCCCGGTGCCGAGATTGATCGCACTGATGCGGGGCAAGGCGTCCACGCGGGCAAGCGCGGCGACGTGGCCGGCGGCCAGATCGGAGACATGGATGTAATCCCGCACCCCGGTACCATCGGGGGTGGGGTAATCATTGCCAAAAACCTGCAGCTCGGCGAGCTTGCCCACTGCAACCTGGCACACATAAGGCATGAGGTTGTTGGGGATGCCGTCCGGCGCTTCACCGATCAGGCCGCTGGGGTCAGCACCTACCGGGTTGAAATAGCGCAACAGCACGAGCTTCCACTCGCTGTCGGCCACGGCCAGATCGCGCAGGATGTCCTCGGACATCAGCTTGGTGCGGCCATAGGGGCTGGTTACCGAGAGCGGGAAATCCTCGGTGATCGGCACGCTGGCGGGGTCGCCGTAGACGGTGGCCGATGAACTGAAGACCAGCTTTTTCAGCCCATGGGCGCCCATGCGCTCGACCAGGTTCAACAAGCCGCCAATATTGTTGCGGTAGTAAGCGAGCGGGATGCGCACCGACTCACCTACCGCTTTTTTGGCGGCAAAATGGATGACGGCGGCGATTTTATGGCGGCTCAGCAGGCGGTCGAGCGCGGCGGGATCAGCCACATCGGCGTCAAGCACTTCCGCCAGCTTGCGTCCGGCGAGGTGTTCGACGCGCTCAAGGGCGAGCGGTGAGGAGTTGGAAAAATCGTCAATCACCACGACATCGTAGCCACTGCGCAGCAACGCCAGGCAAGTGTGTGAGCCGATATAACCCGCGCCCCCGGTCACCAGTATCGTCGTCATTTAACCCTCATTTACCCCTCAGCGTAAAAAAGCCGGGACGAACCCGGCTTTTCGTTTACCGATGAGACTTCACCGCGTCAAGCCGCGACAGCTTCATCCTCGGTGTCCGCCACGATCGCAGCTTCGGGACGATCAAGCAGCTCGACGAGCGCCAGCGGCGCATTATCGCCATTGCGGAAACCTGCCTTCAGAATGCGCAGGTAGCCCCCATTGCGATTCGCGTAACGCGGGCCGAGTTCGTCGAACAGCTTGACCACGATATCGCGGTCACGCAGGCGGTTGAACGCCAGGCGACGATTGGACAGACTCGGCTTCTTGCCGAGGGTGATCAGCGGCTCGACCACGCGGCGCAATTCTTTTGCCTTGGGCAGAGTCGTCTTGATCAGTTCATGACGCAGCAGCGAGGCAGCCATGTTGCGAAACATCGCCTGACGATGGCTGCTGGTGCGGTTCAGCTTGCGAAGACCGTTGCGGTGACGCATCTCAATTCCTTTTTATTCGCCGAATCTGACGATCAACCGAGCTTTTCCAGCCCGACCGGCGGCCAGTTCTCCAGTTTCATTCCCAGCGTCAACCCGCGAGAGGCCAACACTTCCTTGATTTCATTGAGCGACTTGCGCCCGAGGTTCGGCGTCTTGAGCAGCTCGGTCTCGGTACGCTGAATCAGGTCGCCGATGTAGTAGATGTTTTCGGCCTTCAAACAGTTGGCCGAACGCACCGTCAGCTCCAGATCATCGACCGGACGCAACAGCACCGGATCAACCACCACGTCGAGCTTGGTCGGGGTATCTTCACGGGTATCCTGCAAGTCCGCAAAGACTGCGAGTTGATCAATCAAGACCTTGGCCGCGTAACGGATCGCCTCTTCAGGATCCACCGCGCCATTGGTTTCGATATCAATCACCAAGCGATCAAGGTCGGTACGTTGCTCGACCCGGGCACTCTCCACCTGATAGCTCACCCGCCGTACCGGGCTGAATGAGGCATCCAGCACAATATGCCCGATCGACTTGCTTTCGCTGCTGACCGGACGCACATTGCCGGGCACGTAGCCGCACCCTTCCATGACCTTGATCTGCATGTCGAGCTTGCCGCCCGGCGCCAGATGTGCGATCACATGCTCGGGGTTGATGATATCCACCCCGTGATCGGTCTGGATATCGGCAGCGGTCACCGAACCTTCCCCGCTCTTGGCCAGACGCAGCGTCACCTCACTGCGGCTGTGGAGCTTGAACACCACGCCTTTGAGGTTGAGCAGCAGGTCGACAACGTCTTCCCGCATGCCGTCGAGGGTTGAATACTCGTGCAGCACCCCTTCGATCGTCACTTCAGTCGCGGCATGACCGGGCAGCGACGACAGCAGGATGCGACGCAGAGCATTCCCGAGCGTGTGACCAAAACCACGTTCGAACGGCTCCATCGTCACCCGTGCCTGCACGGGCGAGATGGATTGGACGTCGATAATACGTGGTTTCAGCAATTCATTGCTTTGCATCAGTATTTCCTCGAAACGGAAAGCTAACGCCCCCGCAATCAGCGGGAGTAGAGTTCCACGACCAGGCCTTCATTGATCGTGGGCGGCAGCTCTTCGCGCGTCGGATAAGCCTTGAAAGTGCCCTTGCCAGCCTTGACATCGACTTCGACCCAAGGCGAAAAACCACGGCCTTCGTTGGCTTCGAGCGCGGCTTTGGTCCGCAGCGAAGCACGTGCGCCGTCTGTCAATTCGACGACATCACCGGGACGCACGAGATAAGAGGGAATGTTCACCCGCTTGCCATTGACCTTCACGCCATTGTGACGAACCACCTGACGCGCTTCGGCACGCGAACCACCGAAGCCCATGCGATAGGCCACGGAATCCAGCCGACCTTCGAGGAGCAGGAGCAGGTTTTCACCGGTCTGCCCCTTGCGGCGGTCAGCTTCGGCATAGACACGGCGGAACTGACGTTCGAGCACACCGTACAGACGACGGATTTTTTGCTTCTCGCGCAGTTGCACACCATAACCCGACAGGCGCTGGCCCGAGCGTTGGCCATGTTGACCAGGCGCATAGGCACGATGTTCGATCGCGCACTTGTCGGTGAAACATCTTTCAGCCTTCAGGAACAGCTTTTCGCCCTCGCGACGGCACTGACGGCACTTGGGGTCGAGATTACGAGCCACGTTTCAACTCCTTGTCAGATACGACGCTTTTTCGGCGGACGGCAGCCGTTATGCGGGATCGGGGTAATGTCGGTAATGCTGGAGATGCGGATGCCCAGCGCGTTGAGTGCACGAACCGCAGACTCACGTCCCGGCCCCGGCCCCTTGATGCGCACTTCGAGATTCTTGATCCCGCATTCCTGCGCCACCTTGCCAGCCGCTTCAGCCGCCACCTGGGCTGCGAACGGAGTGCTTTTGCGCGAGCCCTTGAAGCCGGCGCCACCCGAAGTCGCCCACGACAGGGCATTACCCTGGCGGTCGGTGATGGTGATGATGGTGTTATTGAAGCTGGCATGAACGTGCGCGATGCCTTCCGCGACGTTCTTTTTGATCTTTTTACGGATCTTTGTTGCAGTCTTGACCATGATCGGTTCCTATTACTTCTTGCCGGCAATCGCCTTGCGCGGGCCCTTGCGGGTGCGGGCGTTGGTACGGGTGCGCTGTCCACGAACCGGCAAACCACGGCGGTGACGCACACCACGGTAGCAGCCCAGATCCATCAGACGCTTGATGCTCATGGTCACTTCACGACGCAAGTCGCCTTCCACCACGAAGCGACCGACCGCATCACGCAACCGCTCAAGATCCGACTCAGTGAGATCCTTGATCTTGGCCGAGCGAGCAACGCCTGAGACGTCGCAAATTTTCTGCGCACGCGAACGACCGATCCCATAGACAGCGGTCAGCGCAATCTCGGTGTGCTTGTGGTTGGGAATGTTAACCCCAGCAATACGGGCCATTCGACTACCTCAAAACGCTAAACGTTAAAGTATAACACCGCACAGGACTTATATCAACCCTGGCGCTGTTTGTGACGGGGGTCGCTACAAATCACGCGAACCACCCCTTTGCGGCGGACGATCTTGCAGTTGCGGCACAACCGCTTGACGGAAGCCTGGACTCTCATGTTTTGCTCCTGTTCCTGTTGAATTCTGTCTTACTTGGTCCGGAATACGATCCGGCCTTTGGTCAAGTCGTATGGTGTGAGCTGAACGGTCACCTTGTCGCCCGGCAAGATGCGGATATAGTGCATCCGCATCTTGCCGGAAATGTGGCCGAGCACCACGTGACCGTTTTCGAGCTTGACCCTGAATGTCGCATTGGGCAGGTTCTCGGTCACTTCACCCTGCATCTCGATTACATCTTCCTTCGCCATTCTTTACCTGCCCTTGAAATTCGCCTTCTTGAGCAGGCTTTCGTACTGATGAGACATCACATAGGCCTGAACCTGTGCTATGAAATCCATTGTCACCACGACGATGATCAGTAGCGAAGTCCCACCGAAATAAAACGGTACGTTCCACTTCAGCACCATGAACTCCGGCAGCAAGCAGACCAGGGTGATGTAGATAGCGCCGACAAAGGTCAAACGCATCAGGATTTTGTCGAGATAGCGTGCGGTTTGCTCGCCCGGACGGATACCCGGCACGAAACCGCCATTCTTCTTCAGGTTCTCCGCCGTGTCCTTGGCGGGAAACACCAGCGCGGTGTAAAAGAAACAGAAGAAAATGATCGCCAGCGCATAGAGGATTACGTAAATCGGCTGCCCCGGCGACAAGGTCGACGAGATGTCACGCAGCCAGGTCATGTTCTCTGCCGAACCGAACCACTGCCCCAAAGTCGCAGGGAACAGGATGATCGAGCTGGCGAAGATCGGCGGAATCACCCCGGACATGTTGAGCTTGAACGGCAGATGCGAGCTTTGCCCGCCATAAACCCGGTTGCCCACCTGACGCTTGGCGTAGTTCACCAGAATCTTGCGCTGACCCCGTTCAACAAACACCACGAAGCCGGTCACCACCACCACCAGCGCGCAGATGATGAGCGCGGTGAAAGCATGCATGCTACCGCCGTTGACCAGTGAAAACAGTCCGACAATAGCGCTGGGCAAACCCGCGATAATCCCGGCGCAGATGATGATCGAGATACCGTTGCCGATCCCCCGTTCGGTCACCTGCTCGCCCAGCCACATCAGGAACATGGTGCCGGTCACCAGGGTGATGACGGTCACGAAGCGGAACATCATGCCCGGATCGAGCACCACCCCGGCTTGCGATTCCAGCGCGATGGCGATCCCCAGCGACTGGGCAAACGCCAACACCACCGTGCCGTATCGCGTGTATTGGGTAATCTTGCGCCGCCCGGCCTCGCCTTCCTTCTTCAAGGCTTCGAGCTGCGGCACCGCCACGGTCATCAACTGCATGATGATCGACGCCGAAATGTACGGCATGATCCCCAGCGCGAAGATGGTAAAACGTGACAGCGCCCCACCCGAAAACAGGTTGAACACCCCGAGGATGCCGCCCTGTTGCGACTGAAAAAGCTCGGCCAGATGCTGGGGATCAATCCCCGGGACCGGAATGTGTGCGCCAATGCGGAAAACAATGAGCGCACTCAGCAGAAACAGCAGACGCCGTTTCAGATCACTGAATTTGCCTGTACTTCCCAATGCGGCAGCAGAATTGGCCACGTCCGTATCCCTTTATGACTTACTGTGCGACCGCAACCGGGTCAACCACAACCGGGACAACCGAGCCGCCCGCCGCTTCGATCGCAGCGCGTGCGCCCTTGGTGGCGCCCACGCCACGCAGGGTCACTTTCTTGCTGATCTCGCCCGACAGGATGACCTTGGCCGCGAGGGTGTTGGCCGGGACGACACCCGCCTGCACCAGCACGATCAGATCAACGTCATCAACCGGCAGCGCGGCAAGTTCGGACAAACGCACTTCCACGTTGCGTCCACGCACCAGCGAGACGAAGCCACGCTTGGGCAGACGGCGTTGCAGCGGCATTTGACCGCCTTCAAAACCGACCTTGTGGAAACCACCGGCACGCGACTTCTGGCCCTTGTGACCACGACCAGCGGTCTTGCCCAGACCACTGCCGATGCCACGCCCCACGCGTTTGGCGACAAATTTTGAACCCGAAGCGGGTTTAATGGTATTCAAGCGCATCTCAACCCTCCGCCTTGACCAGATAAGACACCTTGGTGATCATGCCGCGCACTGCGGGCGTATCGATCAACTCGACGGTGTGGTTGAGACGACGAAGCCCCAGACCGCGAACCGTCGCCCGGTGAGATTCTTTGGTACCGATCACGCTTTTAACCAGCGTGACCTTGATCTTCTTGTCGGACATCGCTTACCCCAGGATTTCTTCAACGGACTTGCCGCGCTTGGCCGCAATTTCCGAAGGTGTATTCACCGCCAGCAGGCCGTTGAGCGTGGCACGCACGACGTTATACGGGTTGGTGGAACCGATGCATTTGCAAATGATGTCGGTCACACCCATGACCTCGAACACCGCACGCATCGGGCCGCCGGCAATGATGCCGGTACCCGCCGGAGCGGGTTGCATCAGCACTGATGCAGCGCCGTGCTTGCCGATCACGGTGTGATGCAGGGTGCCATTCTTGAGCGAGACCTTCTTCAGCTTGCGCCGGGCTTCGTCCATCGCCTTTTGCACCGCCACCGGCACTTCACGGGATTTGCCTTTGCCCATCCCGATGGCGCCGTCGCCATCGCCGACCACGGTGAGCGCCGCGAAGCCGAGAATCCGGCCCCCTTTGACGACCTTGGTCACGCGGTTGATCGACACCATCTTTTCACGCAGGCCGTCATCGCGCTCCTCGGAGGCTTGCTTGCGCTGAGTTTGCTGCTGCTTAGCCATTCAAAACCTCGCTTAGAACTTCAGACCGCCTTCGCGGGCGGCCTCGGCCAGCGTCTTGACGCGACCATGAAAGAGGAATCCGGCGCGATCAAACGCAACGGTCTCGATCCCGGCGGCTTTCGCACGCTCGGCGATCAATTTGCCCACCAGCTCGGCGGCAGCCTTGTTGCCACCATTGGGCACCTGGGCACGCACGTCCTTCTCGACCGTCGATGCCGCCGCCAGCACCCTGGCGCCGCAACCGGAAATGATCTGGGCGTAGATGTGGCTGTTGGACCGATATACGGTGAGACGTACCGCCTTGAGCTCCGCAAGCTTGGCGCGGGTTTTGCGCGCACGGCGAAGACGAGAAACTTTTTTGTTCATGGACGAATCGCCTTACTTCTTCTTGGTTTCCTTGATCACGACCGTTTCGTCCGCATAACGGACGCCCTTGCCCTTGTAAGGCTCGGGGGCGCGGTAAGCCCGCACCTCGGACGCGACCTGACCGACTTGCTGCTTGTCGATCCCCTTGATCACGATTTCGGTTTGTGTCGGCGTCTCCGCCTTCACCCCGGCTGGCAGTTGATACACGATGGGGTGCGAGAAACCAAGCGTGAGATTGAGCTTGCCGTCCTGGGCCTGGGCTTTGTAACCCACGCCGATCAGGGTCAGCTTCTTCTCGAAACCCTTGGTAACGCCGGTCACGATGTTGGCCAACAGCGCACGGGTCGTGCCGGAGAGGGCATTGGCATTGTCCACACCCTCTTTGCCCTTGACCACCAGCGTGTCACCTTCACGTTCGACCGTCACCGCAGCGGGAACCGCATGTTGCACGGTGCCCAGCGGCCCCTTGACTGACAATTCAGCGCCGGAAATCCTGACTTCGACACCGCCCGGAATGGCGACCGGATTCTTTGCTACACGAGACATGGAATCCTCCTCAGGCCACCAGGCAGATAACTTCGCCACCGACGCGGCTAACGCGTGCGGCACGGTCGGTCATCACACCCTTCGGGGTCGAAACGATGGCCACGCCAAGGCCGTTCATCACCTTCGGCAGATCGTCGCTTCCCTTGTACACACGCAGACCGGGACGGCTGACGCGCTCGATACGTTCAATCACCGGACGACCGGCGTAGTACTTGAGCGCAACATCAAGCTCGGCCTTGCCTTCAGCTTCACGCACGGCGAAGCCATCAATATAGCCTTCGCTCTGCAGAACCTTGGCGATCGCCACTTTAAGCTTCGACGAAGGCATGCGCACGTTCGCTTTCTGGGCCTGTTGACCGTTGCGAATACGCGTCAGCATGTCGGCGATCGGATCGGACATACTCATCTTTCTATTCTCCTTACCAACTCGCCTTGGTCATGCCAGGCACTTCGCCACGGAACGCGATTTCACGCAGCTTGTTGCGGCACAACCCGAATTTGCGGAATACGCCACGGGGACGACCGGTGAGACTGCAGCGGTTGCGGCCACGAACCGGGCTCGCATTGCGCGGCAGTTGTTGCAGCGCCAGACGTGCCGTCATGCGTTCTTCGTCGGACAACTTGGTATCATTGATCTGCGCGTTCAGTGCGGCACGCCTGGCGGCATATTTCGCCACCGTTTTCGCCCGCTTTGCTTCACGATTGATCAGAGCCAGTTTCGCCATATCACCCTCAATTCTTGAACGGGAACTTGAACGCACCCAGAAGCGCCCTGGCTTCCTGGTCAGTCTTGGCCGTCGTCGTGATGCTGATGTTCATCCCGCGCAGCACATCAATCTTGTCGTACTCGATCTCGGGGAAAATGATCTGCTCCTTGACCCCGAGATTGTAATTACCGCGACCGTCGAACCCTTTGCCGCCAATGCCACGAAAGTCACGCACGCGCGGCAGCGCAACGCTCACCAGGCGGTCAAGAAATTCGTACATCCTGGGGCCGCGCAGCGTCACCATGCAGCCGATCGGGTAGCCGTCACGGATCTTGAAACCCGCGATCGACTTCTTCGCCAGCGTGGTGACCGGCTTTTGTCCGGCGATCTTGGTCATGTCGCCAAGCGCGAACTCCAGCACCTTCTTGTCGCCCACCGCTTCACCGACACCCATGTTGAGGGTGATCTTGGTGATGCGCGGCACTTCCATGGTGGATTTGTAACCGAACTGCTTGAGCAGGTCGGGAACCACGGTATCCTTATAAAACTGTTGCAAGCGAGCCATAGCTATTCCTTACGCGTCCACCAGTCCGCCGTTCGACTTGAAGATGCGCACTTTGCGCCCGTCTTCCAGCGTCTTGATCCCGACACGCTCGCCTTTCTGCGATGCGGGGTTGAACAGCGCGACGTTCGAAATGTGAATCGACAGTTCTTTTTCGATGATGCCGCCGACCTCGCCCTTGAGCGGGTTCGGACGCACGTGCTTCTTGACCCGATTCACGCCTTCAACCACCAGACGGTCTTCGCTCACACGTTGCAACACCTTCCCACGGCGCCCGCGATCCTTGCCGACAAGCACCACTACCTCATCACCCTTGCGGATTTTGTTCATCTCTCCGAACCTCTCAGAGCACTTCAGGCGCCAATGACACGATTTTCATGAATTGCTCAGTGCGCAACTCGCGCGTCACCGGCCCAAAAATCCGCGTACCGATCGGTTCGAGCTTGTTGTTCAACAACACTGCAGCATTGTTGTCAAACCGGATCAGCGAACCATCGGGGCGGCGCACACCTTTGGCGGTGCGAACGACGACAGCGTTGTAGATGTCGCCCTTCTTCACCCGCCCGCGAGGAGCCGCGTCTTTCACCGTGACCTTGATGACGTCACCGACGCTGGCGTAACGACGCTTCGAGCCGCCAAGCACCTTGATGCACATAACGGAACGTGCTCCGGTGTTATCGGCGACATCAAGCCTGGACTGCATTTGAATCATGAATTCTCTCCAACTTAATCCGCTCTCGCGGCCAGTATTGGAACCCGTCTGGGTATGAAGCCCCGTATGAGTTCCGGAGCAATAACCGCCAAGTGTAACACCTTGGCGCCGTAGCGCCAAGATATTTTTTCAAGACACATCAGAACGTGATCAGATCACGCGCGCCTTTTCGAGTACCTGGGTTACGCGCCATGCTTTGGTGCGGGAAATCGGCCTGCTTTCCTCGATCTCGACCAGGTCGCCCTGGGTCGCCACACCGTTTTCGACGTGGGCATGGTACTTCGCCGAACGCACGATAACCTTGCCGTACAGCGGGTGCTTCACCCGACGTTCGACCAGCACGGTGACGGTCTTGTCCATCTTGTCGCTCACCACCCGCCCGACCAGGGCGCGGCGAACCTTTTGCTCTTGCTCGCTCATTGCACACCTGCCTTTTCGTGGATGAGCGTACGGACGCGCGCGATATCGCGGCGCACGTTGCCCAACTGGCGCGTATTGCCCAATTGCTGAGTGGCGTGCTGCATGCGCAGCGAAAACTGCGCCTTCAGCAAACCCAGCAGTTCCTGATTCAGTTCATCGGCGCTTTTGGCGCGAAGTTCATTTGCTTTCATGTTCAACCCACCTGGCGCGTCACAAACACGGTCTCGATCGGGAGCTTGGCCGCAGCCAGTTTGAATGCTTCACGAGCGAGGGTCTCATCGACACCATCCATCTCGTAGAGCACCTTGCCGGGCTGAATCTCGGCAACCCAATACTCCGGATTCCCCTTACCGTTACCCATCCGGACTTCCGCCGGCTTTCTGGAGATCGGCTTGTCCGGGAAAATGCGGATCCAGATCCGCCCGCCACGCTTGATGTGACGGGTCATTGCCCGCCGCGCAGCTTCGATCTGGCGCGCAGTCAAACGACCACGCCCAATCGCCTTCAAACCATAATCGCCAAAGCTTACCTTGGCGCCGCGGGTCGCCAGACCGGTGTTACGGCCTTTTTGCTCTTTGCGGTATTTTCTTCTCTGCGGCTGCAGCATTATTCACTCCTCGCTTCTTCTGGCCGGCGGGGGGAGCGACGGCCCGGACGAGCTTCACCGTCATTGCGCGGGGCGCCACGACGGCCACGGCGATTTTCGGCTTCAGGTTCGGCGGCAACAGGCTGTTCGTTACGCGCAAGCAAATCGCCCTTGTACACCCAGACCTTGATCCCGATGATGCCGTAGGTGGTCTGCGCTTCCGAGACGCCGTAATCAATATTGGCACGCAGCGTATGCAGCGGCACCCGGCCTTCGCGGTACCACTCGGTACGGGCGATTTCCGCGCCGTTCAGACGACCCGCGCTCATGATCTTGATCCCCTGGGCACCGAGACGCATGGCGTTCTGCATCGCACGTTTCATCGCGCGACGGAACATGATGCGCTTTTCGAGCTGCTGGGCGATCGAGTCGGCAATCAGCTTGGCATCAATTTCAGGCTTGCGCACCTCTTCGATGTTCACGTGAACCGGCACACCGATGATATTTTGCAGATCGCGTTTGAGCGTCTCGATATCAGTCCCCTTCTTGCCGATCACGACACCGGGACGGGCGGAGAAGAGGGTAATGCGGGCGTTTTTGGCCGGACGTTCGATGACCACACGCGACACCGACGCATGCGCCAGGCGCTTCTTGAGGTACTCCCGCACGTTCAGATCTTCGGCGAGCTTCGTCGAAAAATCCTTGCTTGAAGCGTACCAGCGCGAACCCCAGTCACGTGTGACGGCGAGGCGGAATCCGGTGGGATGAATTTTCTGACCCATGTTCTCTCCTTACTCGCCGACGGTCACATAAATGTGGCTGGTGGGCTTAGAAATGCGATTGCCACGACCTTTGGCCCGTGCGGTGAAGCGCTTCAGGGTCAAACCTTCTTCCACGTGTATCGTCTTGACCTTCAGCAGGTCAATATCGGCGCCATCGTTATGTTCAGCGTTGGCAATGGCCGACTCGACCACCTTGCGTACAATCTGCGCGCCCTTCTTCGGCGAAAACGTGAGAATGTTGAGCGCCAGCTCAACCGGCTTGCCACGAACCAGATCAGCGACGAGCCGCCCTTTCTGCGCCGAAAGACGAACACCGCGCAAACTTGCTTTGGTTTCCATCATCTTTCCTTATTTTTTGGCGGTCTTCTTCGAGGCAGCATGCCCCTTGAAGGTGCGAGTCAAGGCGAATTCGCCGAGCTTGTGGCCAACCATGTTTTCGGACACGTAGACCGGAATGTGCTGACGACCGTTGTGAACCGCGATCGTGAATCCGACAAAATCGGGCAGCACGGTGGAACGACGCGACCAGGTTTTGATCGGACGCTTGTCGTTGCTCGCCCGCGCAGCATCGACCTTCTTCAGAAGGTGAGCGTCGACAAACGGGCCTTTTTTGATAGAACGAGCCATCTGTTACCCCTTAACGCTTATGACGACGCTGCACGATCATCGTGTCAGTGCGCTTGTTATTGCGGGTTCGATACCCCTTGGTCGGCGTACCCCACGGACTGACCGGCACACGTCCCTCGCCGGTACGGCCTTCGCCACCACCATGCGGGTGATCCACCGGGTTCATGACCACGCCACGAACCGTCGGACGGATACCACGCCAGCGGTTGGCGCCGGCCTTGCCGATCTTGCGCAGACCATGCTCTTCGTTGCCGACTTCGCCAATCGTGGCGCGGCACTCGATGTGCACCCGGCGGATTTCGCCGGAACGCAGCCGCAGCTGCGCGTAAGCGCCTTCACGGGCCAGCAGTTGAGCCGAAGTCCCCGCCGCACGGGCCAGTTGCGCGCCCTTGCCGGGCAGCAACTCGACCGCATGGATGGTCGAACCAACCGGGATATTGCGGATAGGCAAGGTGTTACCCGGCTTGATCGGGGCTTCCACGCCCGAGACCACGGTCGCACCAACTTCAAGGCCACGCGGAGCGATGATGTAACGGCGTTCGCCATCAACGTAGAGCAACAGGGCAATGTTCGCCGAGCGATTGGGGTCGTATTCGATGCGTTCGACCTTCGCCGGCACGCCATCTTTATTACGACGAAAATCAATCACGCGGTAATGTTTCTTGTGACCCCCGCCCTGGTGACGGACAGTAATGCGGCCACCATGGTTACGACCGGCCTTGGAAATCTTCTTTTCGAGCAGCGCATCGAAAGGACGACCCTTGTGCAGATCGGGGTTGACCACCTTGACCATCGAGCGACGGCCGGCGGAAGTAGGCTTGAGTTTTACCAGTGCCATGATTGATTACTCCCCGCCCGCAAAATTGATTTCCTGCCCGGGCTTGAGGCTGACAAAAGCCTTTTTCCAGCCCTTGCGCCGACCAATAAAGCGACCGGTACGCTTTTCCTTGCCCTTGACGTTCAGGACTTGCACCGACTCGACTTCAACCTTGAACAGGGTCTCGACCGCCGCCTTCACTTCGGGCTTGGTCGCATCGGACACAACCTTGAACACCACCTGATCGTTCTTGTCGGCAACGTAAGTCGCCTTCTCCGAAACCTGCGGCGCGAGCAGCACCTGCAGCAGACGTTCCTGGCTCACTGCGCTCATTGCCACGCCTCCTCTAGTTTGGCCAACGCACCCTTGGTGACCAGCACCTTCGGAAAACGCACCAATGACACCGGATCGGTCTCATTGACGTCGAGCACGAGCACGTCGTAGAGATTGCGCGAAGACAGGAACAGGTTTTCGTCCAGATCGTCAGTAATGACCAGCGCCGAATCCAGCCCCAGACCCTTGAGCTTGTTTACCAGCAGCTTGGTCTTCGGCGCTTCAACGCTGAAGCTATCGACAATCGCCAGACGATCTTCACGGGCGAGCTGCGACAAAATGGCGGCAACCCCGGCGCGATACATCTTGCGGTTAACTTTCTGGGAGAAATTTTCCTCAGGCTTGTTGGGGAAAATCCGGCCACCCCCACGCCACAGCGGGGAGGACGCCATACCGGCACGGGCGTTACCCGTCCCCTTCTGACGGAACGGCTTGTGCGTCGACTTGGCGACTTCGGCGCGGGTCTTCTGCGCACGATTGCCGGAGCGGGCATTCGCCAGATAGGCGGTCACCACCTGGTGAATCAGCGCCTCGTTGTAATCACGACCAAACAGCGCATCAGACGCCTGCAGCGTCGAGGCCTGGCCTTGCGGATCCAAAAATTTCAATTCCATGGTCACCCCCTCAAGCCTTGGCTGCGGCTTTCACCGCGGGACGAATGACCACATCGCCGCCCTTGGCGCCCGGCACGGCGCCCTTGACCAGCAGCAGGTGACGCTCGATATCGACGCGCACCACCGCCAGCCCTTGCGTCGTGCGCTGCGCGTTGCCCAGATGACCGGACATGCGCGTCCCCGGAAATACCCGACCCGGATCCTGCGCCATCCCGATGGAACCCGGCGCATTATGCGATACCGAGTTACCGTGGGAAGCACGCTGCGAACTGAAGTGATGGCGCTTTTGCACCCCGGCGTAACCCTTACCGATCGTGGTCGCGGTCACGTCAACCTTCTGTCCGACCGCAAAAAGGTCGGCGCCGATGACATCCCCCGCTTTCAGCGCGGCGAGCTGGTCTGCTTCGACACGGAATTCGCGCAAGCTGCGGGCGGGTTCAACCCCCGCCTTGGCCAGATGGCCAGCAGCCGCTTTGTTGATGCGGCTGGCGCGGCGCTTGCCCACCGCGACCTGAACCGCAGCATAGCCGTCGGTATCAGGCGTTTTGATCTGGGACACGCGATTATCGGACACATCAAGCACTGTCACCGGAATGGATGCACCATCCTCGGCAAAAATGCGAGTCATGCCGACCTTGCGCCCAACAAGGCCTAAACTCATATTTATTCTCCTCATCGTCAGCTACGGTTGGCTGACGGATGGACGAACACAAATGGACGGACGCGGCAAAAACCAAGCCACCTCGTCCCCGAAAAGCTGCGGAGTATAACCTTGATACCCAGGGCAGTGTCAAGCGTTTTGCACCAAGCCCTAAAAGAAGAGCCGGATGCTTCATGCGAGCATCCGGCTCTTTTCGGCTGCGTCAGGCCAGGATCCAGACAGCGGCCTGACGATTCCTGCTTACGGCGTCACTTTTAACTTGATCGACTGCAGATTGCTCACCGGCAGCGGCGGCCAGATGTACAGATCCGCATAGGCGTTATGCATGTAGTAGCCATCACCAAGCGGGCCTTTCTTGTCCCGCACGGCGTCCGGGAAAGCAGCGCCATAGGTCTTCGGCCCCCAGTAATCCGGCATGCAAGTCTTGTAGCCGTAGCCACCGCAAGCGGCGCCACCGCCATTTTCACCCCAGGTCAGGATCGTCCCATCGTCCAACACCGTGATGCCGGAGTCCTTGTTGGCACCCACCGCCACGGCTTTCCGGTGCGCGGCGTCCAGCGCCGGATTCCACACCAGATGCAGCATGCTGTAGTTATTGCGATAGCCGTCTTGCTTGTATTCGCCCTCGTCCAGCTTGGGGGCTACGCCGCGCAATTGTGCCTTGGTGCCAAAAGCGCCACCGAGCAGAAACGAACCCCAAGCGTAGATTTCACCATTCTCCGTCACCAGACTGGAAGCAAACTGGGTCGCAGTAATGGACACAGCCTTGACGTTGGTGCACAGACCAGAGTCTTCGGTCAGCGGACGGCGTGAGACATCCCCATTCTTCCCCTCTGGCAGCGGCTGACGCAGGTTTGCGTCCAGACAGAGCACGTAAGGACGCAGCCCCTCGATCCCCGTATTCGCCCAGTCTATCCGGCCTGCCCCGTTGCGGTTGCCTTCATCGGACCCCCACAGGATCACCGAGCCGTCCTCAGCCAGCAGCACACCATGCTGGTAGCCAAGAATGAGCTTCCTGACCCCGCCGTGCGCCTTGCTCAGTGCGGTCACCTCAGGAATGAAAATCGGCTTGACGACATACCAGTCGTTACCGTTGAGTCCCGCGGCCTTGGAATAGGTAAGCACCGCACCCGGCACCGGACACGTTTCCGGATCATAGGGGAAGCCTTCGTTGTTCCGGGTGTGGTTGGTGTTGCCTTTGAGCTTGTCTTCCTGGCAACCATTAAGGAAATAACCCGAGGTTCCCAGACCGCTCTCGAAGCTGCGCCCCCAAGCGTAGATGTTGCCAAACTCATCCTGAGCCATGAAGCCTTCATAGCCGTTATAGAGCGCGACAATTTTGTTGGGCGTCACCCCGTCACCGCCGTAAGCCGTCGGCAGAACCGGCCAGAAATTGTCCGGAATCTGGCTTTGCTGCTTCTTGTTCTTGGCGATACCGTATGCCCCCGAGGCACGTTGACCAAACGAATCATGCCCGGCCGTCCACACCTTGCCATCGCTGGTGAGGTAGGCATAGGCATACTCGGCAGCAGCGACATCAACGACGTTTTGCGCCACGGGCTGCCAAGTGCTGGCCGCCAGATTATGCTGCTTGGCGCCATCTGGCACCTTTTCCGGCACAATATTGCCCTTGATGTCCTTGAACCAGGGGAAGGTATTGAAATCCCCCCACGACCACAGATTGCCATCGCTATCAATCGTGGCGACGGTGTAGGCCGTTGCGGCAACACCGGTCAGACCATCCAGCGCTTTGAAACGGGTCGGCGGATTGTAAATTGCCCGATCCGCCAGATAGACCGGCGCGGAAGGCGCACCGTTCGGGCCGCCTCCAGGGCCGCCATCGCCAGCGGTCTTGTAGTTCAATACGCCAAAGTAGCCCCACAGAAAGAGGTCGCCGTTTTCGTCGAGCACGGCGTTGGTGTCCAGGAGGCGGGCGTCCATCAGCCCGGTGACGGTAGGCGGGGGAGGAGGACACCCCGGCCTGTCAGGAGGACACCCCCCTGCCGTCTGAGCAGATGCACTACCCGCAACAAATAACACTGACAACACTGTAGCCGACAAACAATGACATAAAAATTTCTCTTTCTGCATGGTACACACCTCACGTGAGAGCTACTGAAATCAAACCCGGAGCGGATTTCTGAATTCATCTGAAGTGCTCAGAGGATTTTCTGAGCACCTACGGAGAACATTATAATCGCAACGCGCGCTAGCACACGTATTGCCAGATGTCTGCGACAAAATTAACGCTCGCCAGATAAAAACCGCTGCTCATTTAAAGATGTACTACCCATTGTGAAATGATGCACACTCCCCAGCCAGAAATAAAAAACGTGCCCGGCGCGAGTGACTCGCGCCGGGCACGCCGACATGCAGAAACAGAACTAAAACGGCTTACTGCAGCTTGATTTCCACGTCCACGCCTGCGGGAAGATCCAGCTTCATCAGCGCATCGACGGTCTTGTCGGTGGGATCGACGATGTCC
Organism: Betaproteobacteria bacterium; assembly: GCA_025997045.1. Classification (GTDB taxonomy): domain Bacteria; phylum Pseudomonadota; class Gammaproteobacteria; order Burkholderiales; family Rhodocyclaceae; genus WRNU01. Next base: position 83,013 of record BNUB01000001.1, on the reverse strand, counting down.
ATCAGACGCAGGTGGGTACGGATCTCCATCTGATCGCGCGAGGTCTTGTTGACGTGCGGCGAGCGCAGCAGGTCGAAGCGTTCGATACGGGTCGGCAGCGGCACGGGGCCACGCACGACGGCGCCGGTGCGCTTGGCGGTGTCGACGATTTCAAGCGCGGACTGGTCGATCAGGCGGTAGTCGAAGGCTTTCAGACGGATGCGGATTTTCTGGCTTTGCATGATGTGTTCCTAAAGAGCGAAAGAACGGGAGAACAAAAATGAAGCGCGGGAACCTGTCCCGCGCCTGGGGTGTTGCAAGCTGTTACTCGATGATTTTGGCGACGACACCGGCGCCAACCGTGCGACCCCCTTCACGGATGGCGAAGCGCAGGCCTTCTTCCATCGCGATCGGGGCGATCAGCTTCACCGTGATCGAGATGTTGTCGCCCGGCATCACCATCTCCGTGCCTTCCGGCAGCGAGATCGAGCCGGTTACGTCGGTGGTGCGGAAGTAGAACTGCGGACGGTAGTTGGCGAAGAACGGGGTGTGACGACCACCTTCTTCTTTCGACAGTACGTACACTTCGCCGGTGAAGTGGGTGTGCGGGGTGATCGAACCGGGTTTGGCGAGCACTTGTCCGCGTTCGACTTCTTCTCGCTTGGTGCCGCGCAGGAGGACGCCGACGTTGTCTCCGGCCTGACCCTGGTCGAGCAGTTTGCGGAACATTTCGACTCCGGTGCAGGTGGTCTTTTGCGTGGCCTTGATGCCGACGATTTCGATTTCTTCGCCGACTTTGACTACGCCACGTTCCACCCGGCCCGTTACGACGGTGCCGCGACCCGAGATCGAGAAGACGTCTTCGATCGGGAGCAGGAAGGGTTTGTCGATGGCGCGTTCCGGGGTCGGGATGTAGCTGTCGAGGGCGTCGGCCAGACTGAAGATCGAGGGTTCGCCGATGTCGGACTGGTCGCCTTCGAGCGCTTTGAGGGCGGAGCCTTTGATGATGGGGATGTCGTCGCCCGGGAAGTCGTATTTGGACAGGAGCTCGCGCACTTCCATTTCGACGAGTTCGAGCAGCTCGGCGTCGTCGACCATGTCGCATTTGTTCATGTATACGACGACGTAGGGCACGCCAACTTGACGGGCGAGCAGGATGTGTTCGCGCGTTTGCGGCATGGGGCCGTCAGCGGCGGAGACGACCAGGATGGCGCCGTCCATTTGTGCGGCGCCGGTGATCATGTTTTTCACATAGTCGGCGTGGCCCGGACAGTCAACGTGCGCGTAGTGCCGGTTGGCCGTCTCGTATTCGACGTGCGCGGTGTTGATCGTGATCCCGCGCGCCTTCTCTTCCGGCGCGGCGTCGATCTGGTCATATGCTTTTGCTTCGCCGCCGAACTTCTTCGACAGGATCGTCGTGATCGCCGCCGTCAGCGTCGTCTTGCCGTGGTCAACGTGGCCTATCGTGCCTACGTTTACGTGCGGCTTTGTTCGTTCAAACTTACCCTTAGCCATGTTTACGTCCTCGTTGCAGAATATTGTTGAGATTACTTGCGACTGCTGATCACCGCCTCGGCCACGCTCTTGGGCGCTTCGACGTAGTGCTTGAACTCCATCGAATAGGTCGCACGACCCTGGGAGAGCGAGCGCAACTGGGTGGCGTAACCGAACATTTCGGCCAGCGGCACCTCAGCCTTGATTTCCTTCATCCCGCCCGGCAGATCGTCCATGCCCTGAACGATGCCACGACGGCCGGACAGGTCGCCCATGACGTTGCCCATGTAATCTTCCGGGGTTTCGACCGAAACGGCCATCATCGGCTCCAGCAGAACCGGGTTGGCCTTGCGCATGGCGTCCTTGAACGCCATCGACGCCGCCATTTTGAAGGCGTTTTCGTTCGAGTCAACATCATGATAGGAACCGTCGAACAGCGTGACCTTGACGTCTACCACCGGGAAGCCGGCGAGCACGCCGTTGGGCAGGGTCTCCTGCAAGCCCTTGTCGACCGCCGGGATGTATTCGCGTGGCACCACGCCGCCCTTGATCGCGTCGACGAATTCGTAGCCCTTGCCGGCTTCGTTCGGTTCCAGCTTGATCCAGACGTGACCGTACTGACCGCGACCGCCGGACTGCTTGACGAACTTGCCTTCCTGCTCGACAGGCTTGCGGATCGCTTCGCGGTAGGCCACTTGCGGCGCACCGACGTTGGCTTCGACGTTGAATTCACGCCGCATGCGGTCGACGATGATTTCAAGGTGCAGTTCACCCATCCCGGAGATGATGGTCTGACCGGATTCTTCGTCGGTTCGCACACGGAAGGACGGGTCTTCGGCAGCCAGACGGCCCAGCGCGATCCCCATTTTTTCCTGGTCAGCCTTGGTCTTGGGTTCCACGGCGACGTGAATCACGGGTTCGGGGAACACCATGCGCTCGAGGATGACCGGCGCGCTCGGGTCGCACAGGGTCTCGCCGGTGGTGACTTCTTTCAGCCCCACACAAGCGGCGATGTCGCCCGCCAGCACTTCCTTGATTTCCGCGCGTTCGTTGGCATGCATCTGGAGGATGCGGCCAATGCGTTCTTTCTTGTTCTTGACCGAGTTGAGCACGGTCTCGCCCGAATTGAGCACGCCGGAATAGACGCGCACGAAGGTCAGTTGGCCGACGAAGGGGTCGGTCATGAGCTTGAACGCGAGCGCAGCGAATTTTTCCTTGTCGTCAGCGTGGCGCACGACTTCCTTGTCGTCGTCATCGACACCGGCAATCGGCGGCACATCGACCGGCGAGGGCAGGAATTCGATCACCGCGTCCAGCATGCGTTGCACGCCCTTGTTCTTGAACGCAGAGCCGCACAACATCGGCTGAATTTCACAGGCGATGGTGCGTTGGCGCAGGCCGAGCTTGATCTTCTCTTCCGGCAGATCGCCGTTTTCGAGATACTCGTTCATCAGTTCTTCAGACGCTTCGGCTGCGGCCTCGACCATCTGTTCGCGCCAGGTTTTGGCGGATTCGACCAGCTCGGCGGGAATTTCACGGTAGTCGAACTTCATCCCTTGCGAAGCGTCATCCCAGAAGATCGCCCGCATCTTGATGAGGTCGACCACACCGGCGAAGCCTTCTTCGGCGCCGATAGGGATAACGATGGGCACCGGGCTCGCCTTGAGGCGGGTCTTCATCTGGTCGACGACCTTGAAGAAGTTCGCGCCAGCGCGATCCATCTTGTTCACGAACGCCAGACGCGGCACCTTGTACTTGGTCGCCTGCCGCCACACGGTTTCGGACTGCGGCTGCACGCCGCCCACGGCGCAATACACCATGCAGGCGCCGTCGAGCACGCGCATCGAACGCTCCACCTCGATGGTGAAGTCAACGTGCCCCGGGGTGTCGATGATATTGAAGCGGTGTTCAGGCAGGCTCAGATCCATCCCTTTCCAGAAACAGGTCGTCGCCGCCGACGTGATCGTAATCCCGCGCTCCTGCTCCTGGGCCATCCAGTCCATGGTGGCCGCGCCATCGTGCACTTCACCGATTTTGTGATTTACGCCGGTGTAATAGAGGATGCGTTCAGTCGTCGTCGTCTTGCCGGCGTCGATGTGTGCGGAGATACCAATGTTGCGGTAGCGCTCAATGGGAGTCTTACGAGCCACGATGTTTATCCTGCCTTCGGGTAGCCGCGCCAGGGCGCGATAAGGGTTACTGGTGCCTTATAAAACAATCGAGCCCTTCGCAGGGCCCGATTCGCCGCTGATCGAACCGCGATCAGAAGCGATAGTGCGAAAATGCCTTGTTGGCCTCGGCCATACGGTGCACTTCTTCACGCTTCTTCATCGCCGCGCCGCGGCCTTCAGACGCTTCGAGCAGTTCGCCGCCCAGGCGTTGGGCCATCGACTTCTCGGCGCGTTTGCGCGCAGCCTCACGCAGCCAGCGCATCGACAGCGCCATACGGCGGGAAGGACGAACCTCAACCGGCACCTGATAGTTGGCGCCACCAACGCGACGGCTCTTGACCTCCACCACCGGCTTGACGTTCGCCACCGCAGCGGCAAACACCTCTAGCGGATCCTTGCCAGCTTTGGAGCTGATGTGCTCGAAAGCACCATAGACGATGCGCTCGGCGACCGACTTCTTGCCGGACTGCATGATGACATTGATGAACTTGGAGACATCCTGCGACGAAAACTTGGGATCGGGCAGAATTTCACGTTTCGGTACTTCACGACGACGCGGCATGACAACCTCTTGAATTAGTGTGCCAGTAGTGTGTCAATCAGGACTTTTTCTGGCGCTTGGCACCGTACTTCGAGCGTGATTGTTTACGATCCTTGACCCCTTGAAGGTCAAGCGAACCCCGGACGATGTGGTAACGCACACCCGGCAAGTCCTTTACCCGGCCACCGCGAATCAGCACAACCGAGTGCTCCTGCAGGTTGTGGCCTTCGCCGCCGATATAAGAGATGACTTCGAAACCGTTGGTCAGGCGAACCTTGGCAACTTTACGCAGCGCGGAGTTCGGCTTCTTCGGGGTCGTCGTATAGACGCGGGTACACACGCCACGCTTTTGCGGGCAGGCATCGAGCGCAGGCACCTTGCTCTTGGTGATTTCCAACTGGCGCGGCTTGCGCACGAGCTGATTGATTGTTGGCATGCTTGAGAATTTCCAAAAAAACCAAGGCAGCCCACCAAGGGCCGCCCCATGGCGGTTAATTCGCGGTTAATTCGCGGTCAATTCCGGCTGCGGGGCGGGCGACTGCGATTGGCCGACCCACAAAAAGGATTCGGAGTTTAGTACGGTTACGCCAGTGAAGTCAACAACCTCATGGCAGAGAGTGTGAACGCCGCTGAAACGCTACCTGAGCCTGATTTCATGCAGACGCCCCGCCGCTCTCTCTCCGCCCGCACACGGGTCAAAACGTATGCGGGCGGAGAGAGGGCGAAAACAAGGCGGGCGCGCCTTACACCTTCTCCTCGACGTCATTTCCATCCGCAGCGAAAGCATGCTCGCCGCCGAGATCTTCACCCTCGGCCTGCGAGCGACGACTGCGGTGGTAAGCCAGCCCCGTGCCGGCCGGGATGAGGCGGCCAACGATGACGTTTTCCTTGAGCCCGCGCAGTTCGTCGCGCTTGCCCATGATCGCCGCTTCGGTGAGCACCCTGGTGGTTTCCTGGAAGGACGCCGCCGAGATGAAGGAATCGGTCGACAACGACGCCTTGGTGATCCCGAGCAGGATGTTCTCGTACTTCGCCGGCAGCTTGCCTTCGGTTTCGAGGCGGTCGTTCTCGTTCAACACTTCGGAGCGTTCGACCTGCTCTTCGCGGATGAACTTTGAATCGCCCGAATCGGTGATCACCACCCGGCGCAGCATCTGGCGCACGATCACTTCGATGTGCTTGTCGTTGATCTTCACCCCTTGCAGACGATACACATCCTGCACTTCGTCGATGATGTAGCGCGCCAGCTCGGCGATGCCCTGCAGACGCAGGATGTCATGCGGGTCGGCCGGGCCGTCAACGATCAGCTCGCCCTTATTGACCACCTGACCTTCGTGCACCATCACGTGCTTGTCTTTCGGAATCAGGAATTCGTGCGCGACGCCATCCGGCTCGGTGACGACCAGGCGTTGCTTGCCCTTGGTGTCCTTGCCGAAAGAAACCGTGCCGGTAAATTCAGCCAGCACCCCGGCATCCTTGGGCGAACGGGCTTCAAACAACTCGGCAACACGCGGCAGACCACCGGTAATGTCGCGCGTCTTGGCCGATTCCTGCGGGATACGGGCGAGCACGTCACCAATATTGACCTGCTGACCGTCCTGCAGGGTAATCAGCGTGCCCGGCTGGAGGGTGATGGCCACGACGTGGTCGGTACCGGCGATTTTCACTTCCTCGCCGACATCGTCCAGCAGTTTCACTTGTGGCCGTGCGCCCTTGGCCGTGGTGGAGGACGAGCGCCGCGGCGCATCGATCACCACCTGGGTGGAGAGGCCGGTCACTTCGTCGGTCTGGCGCGCCACCGTGACGCCTTCCTCGAAGTTCTCGAAGCGCACCGTGCCGGAGTATTCGGTGATGATCGGCCGGGTGTGCGGATCCCAGTTCGCCAACTGGGTGCCCGCCTTGATCTCGGCGCCGTCATCAACCAGCAGGCTGCCGCCGTAGGAAATCTTGTGGCGTTCGCGCTCGCGGCCATATTTGTCTGCCACCACCACCTCGGCGGAACGGGCGATGACGACTTTTTCGCCCTTGGCGTTGGAAACGTAGCGCATGTTACCGACAAAACGGATGATCCCGTCGGCCTTGGCTTCGACCCCGGTCGCCGCGGCGGCCCTCGATGCCGCACCACCGACGTGGAAAGTCCGCATGGTGAGCTGGGTACCCGGTTCGCCGATCGACTGCGCGGCGATGACACCGACCGCTTCACCGGCATTGACCATGTGACCGCGACCGAGGTCACGGCCATAACACTTGGCGCACAGGCCGTGGCGGGTTTCGCAGGTCAGCGGGGTGCGAACCTTGACTTCGTCGATGCCGAGCGAATCAATCAGATCGACCGCGTTTTCGTCGAGCAGGGTACCGGCCTCCAGCGCGGTTTCGCTGGTTTCGGGGTTGACCACGTCTTCGGCGCACACGCGCCCCAGAATCCGGTCGCGCAGGGGTTCGACCACTTCACCGCCTTCGATCAGGGTCTTCATGGTGAAGCCCTCGCTGGTACCGCAATCGTCCTCGATCACCACCAGATCTTGGGTGACGTCGACCAGACGCCGGGTCAGGTAGCCGGAGTTCGCCGTCTTCAGCGCGGTATCGGCCAGACCTTTACGTGCGCCGTGGGTGGAGATGAAGTACTGGAGAACGTTCAGCCCTTCGCGGAAGTTGGTGGTAATAGGCGTTTCGATAATCGAGCCGTCAGGCTTGGCCATCAAGCCGCGCATCCCGGCAAGCTGGCGGATCTGGGCAGCGGAACCGCGCGCGCCGGAGTCGGCCATCATGTAGATCGAGTTGAAGGCTTCCTGTTTGACCGTATTGCCTTCGCGGTCGACCACCTCTTCCTGGCCCAGTTGGTCCATCATCGCTTTCGCCACCTGATCGCCGCAGCGGCCCCAGATGTCGACCACCTTGTTGTAGCGTTCGCCCTGGGTCACCAGACCGTTGGTGTATTGGCGTTCGATTTCCTTGACTTCGGTTTCCGCCGCGCTGATCAGGGTCTTTTTCGCGGTCGGCACCAACATGTCCTTGACCGCAATCGAAATCCCGGCGCGGGTGGCGAGATGATAGCCAAACTGCATCAACTGGTCGGCAAACACCACGGTGGCCTTCAGTCCGCAGTTGCGGAAAGAAATATTGATCAGCTTGGAGATCTCCTTTTTCTTCAGCGCCTTGTTGATCACGCTGAAGGGCAGGCCCGCCGGCAGGATCTCCGACAGGATGGCGCGCCCGGCGGTAGTGTTGTGGCGCACGATCTTTTCGATGCGCTCGCCATCAGGGCCGAGATCGACCTCCTTCAAGCGCACGGTGATCTTCGCGTGCAGCGAGATCTGTCCCGACTCATAGCCGCGCTTCACTTCGGACACGTCGGTAAACAGCATCCCTTCGCCGGGGACGTTGATCCCTTCGCGGGTCGCGTAGTACAGCCCGAGCACGATATCCTGCGACGGCACGATGATCGGCTCGCCGTTGGCGGGCGAGAGCACGTTGTTGGAGGCGAGCATCAGGGTGCGCGCTTCGGTCTGCGCTTCGAGCGACAGCGGGACGTGGACAGCCATCTGGTCACCGTCGAAGTCAGCGTTAAAGGCGACGCAGACCAGCGGGTGGAGCTGGATGGCCTTGCCTTCGATCAAGACCGGCTCGAAGGCCTGAATACCGAGGCGGTGCAGGGTCGGGGCGCGGTTGAGCATCACCGGGTGTTCGCGGATGACATCTTCGAGGATGTCCCACACGACCGGCTCCTGCACTTCCACCATCTTTTTCGCCTGCTTGATCGTGGTGGCGAGGCCCTGCAATTCGAGCTTGTTGAAGATGAAAGGCTTGAACAGTTCGAGCGCCATCAGCTTGGGCAGGCCGCACTGGTGGAGCTTGAGTTGCGGGCCGACGGTAATCACGGAACGACCGGAATAGTCGACGCGCTTGCCGAGCAGGTTCTGACGGAAGCGACCGCCCTTGCCCTTGATCATGTCGGCGAGCGACTTCAACGGGCGCTTGTTGGCCCCGGTCATCGCCTTGCCGCGGCGGCCGTTATCGAGCAGCGAGTCGACCGACTCTTGCAGCATGCGCTTTTCGTTGCGCACGATGATGTCGGGCGCCTTGAGTTCGAGCAGGCGCTTGAGGCGGTTGTTGCGGTTGATGACGCGACGGTAGAGGTCGTTGAGGTCGGAGGTGGCGAAACGGCCACCGTCGAGCGGCACCAGGGGACGCAGATCAGGCGGCAGCACCGGCAGCACTTCGAGCACCATCCATTCCGGCTTGATCCCGGACTGCTGGAAGGCTTCGAGCACTTTCAGGCGCTTGGAGAACTTCTTGATCTTGGCTTCGGAGCCGGTGGTTTCCAGATCGCCACGCAGTTTCTCGATCTCAAGATTGATGTCGAGCGTGCGCAGCAAGCCGCGGATACCTTCCGCCCCCATCAGCGCGTCGAATTCGTCGCCGTATTCCTCGACCTTGGCCAGGTAATCGTCTTCCGAGAGCAATTGCGCGCGGTTGAGCGGAGTGATCCCCGGTTCGACCACGACATAGGCTTCAAAGTAGAGCACGCGCTCGATGTCGCGCAGGGTCATGTCCAGCACCATGCCCAGACGGCTGGGCAGGGACTTGAGGAACCAGATGTGGGCGACGGGCGAAGCCAGCTCGATGTGGCCCATGCGTTCGCGCCGCACTCTGGACTGGGTGACTTCCACCCCGCACTTCTCACACACCACACCGCGGTGCTTGAGGCGCTTGTACTTGCCGCACAAGCACTCGTAGTCCTTCACCGGGCCAAAAATCTTGGCGCAGAACAGACCGTCACGCTCCGGCTTGAAGGTGCGGTAGTTGATGGTCTCAGGCTTCTTGACTTCGCCGTAAGACCAGGAGCGGATCTTGTCCGGCGAGGCCAGACTGATGGTGATGGCTTCGAACTCCTCCTCGGTAGGGAGGGTCTGCTTGAAAATATCATTCAGATTCATGTATTAGGCTCCATCGGGACTTGCGTCGTCATCACTTACCGCGATCCAGGTCGATATCAATCGCAAGCGAGCGGATCTCTTTCACCAGCACGTTGAAAGACTCCGGCATGCCGGAATCGATCCGGTGTTCGCCCTTGACGATGTTCTCGTACACCTTGGTCCGACCATTCACATCATCGGACTTGACCGTGAGCATTTCCTGCAGGGTGTAGGAGGCGCCATAGGCTTCGAGCGCCCACACCTCCATTTCCCCGAAACGCTGTCCACCGAACTGCGCCTTGCCGCCCAGCGGTTGCTGGGTCACGAGCGAGTACGGGCCGGTCGAACGGGCGTGCATCTTGTCGTCGACCAGGTGGTGGAGCTTGAGGAAGTGCTTGTAGCCCACCGTCACCTTGCGTTCGTAAGGCTCGCCGGTACGGCCATCGAACAACTGCACCTGGTACTGGACACTGCCATCGGGGTCGACGAGACCGGCAAGTTCGAGCATCTTCTCGATCTCGCTTTCCTGTGCGCCATCGAACACCGGGGTCGCAAACGGCACCCCTTTGCGCAGATTGCCCGCCAGCTCGATGATCTCGCCATCGTTCAGGGTATCGAGCTGTTCGGTGTGGCCGCTACTGTTGTAGATCTGGTCGAGGAAGCCACGCAGATCCTTGATCGACGCCTGCTTGCGCAGCATTTCGTCAATCTTCGCCCCCAGACCACGCGCCGCCCAGCCGAGGTGGGTTTCCAGAATCTGGCCGATGTTCATCCGCGACGGCACCCCGAGCGGATTGAGCACGACATCCATCGGCGTGCCGTCAGCCATGTAAGGCATATCCTCAACCGGCACGATCTTGGACACCACCCCCTTGTTACCGTGACGACCTGCCATCTTGTCGCCCGGTTGCAGGCGACGCTTCACCGCGAGGTACACCTTGACCATCTTCTGCACCCCCGGCGGCAATTCGTCGCCCTGGGTGAGTTTCTTTTTCTTGATCTCGAAAATCTGGTCGAAATCCTTGCGCGCAACTTCCAGCCCTTCGCGCACGGCTTCGAGCTGGGCCGCAGCCTCTTCGTCGGCGACGCGAATGTCGAACCAGGTGTAAGGCTCGAGCGAATCAAGGTACTCACCGCTGATCTCGCTGCCCTTGGCCAGCTTCTTCGGCCCGCCATTGACCTTCTGGCCGACAAGCTGACGGCGCAAACGGGCAAAGGCGTCGCGCTCGACGATACGCATCTGGTCGGCGAGATCGATCTTGAAGCTGCGCAGGTGATCATTGATGATCGAGTGCGCACGCTTGTCGCGCTCGATACCTTCGCGGGTAAACACCTGCACGTCGATCACGGTTCCGGTCATGCCGGAGGGCACGCGCAGCGAGGTGTCCTTCACATCGGAGGCACGCTCGCCGAACACCGCACGCAGCAGTTTTTCTTCCGGGGTGAGCTGGGTTTCGCCCTTGGGCGTGACCTTGCCGACGAGCACATCGCCCGCTTCGACTTCGGCGCCGATGTAGACGATGCCGGATTCATCCAGACGCGACAGTTGGGCTTCCCCCAGGGAGGCGATGTCGCGGGTGATCTCTTCAGGCCCGAGCTTGGTGTCACGCGCCACCACCGGCAGCTCCTCGATGTGAATCGAGGTATAGCGGTCATCGGCCACCACGCGCTCGGAGATCAGGATCGAGTCTTCAAAGTTGTAGCCGTTCCACGGCATGAACGCGATCAGCATGTTCTGGCCGAGGGCGAGTTCACCGAGATCGGTCGACGCGCCGTCTGCCACCACATCGCCCCTGGCGATCACATCACCGACACTGACCACCGGACGCTGGTTGATGTTGGTGTTCTGGTTGGAACGGGTGTATTTGGTCAGGTTGTAGATGTCGACGCCGACCGTACCCGCTTCGGCCTCATCGTCGTTGGCGCGCACCACGATGCGCTGGGCATCGACGTAATCGACCACCCCGCCGCGCGTGGCCTTGACCACGGTGCCGGAGTCGACTGCCACGGTGCGCTCGATGCCGGTGCCGACCAGCGGTTTTTCCGGGCGCAGGCAGGGCACCGCCTGACGCTGCATGTTGGCGCCCATCAGCGCGCGGTTGGCGTCATCGTGCTCGAGGAAGGGAATCAGCGAGGCCGCAACCGACACCACCTGACCCGGCGCCACGTCCATGTAATTGATCCGGTGCGGCTCGGCGAGAATGGTTTCCCCTTTCTCGCGGCAGGTGATGAAGTCGTCGGCAAAACTGTTATCCGGGGCCAGCTCGGCGTTGGCCTGCGCGATTACGTACTGCCCTTCCTCGATCGCGGAGAGAAATTCGATTTTGTCGCTCACCTTGCCGTCGATCACCTTGCGGTACGGCGTCTCCAGGAAGCCGTGGCGGTTGGTGCGTGCATAAACGGCGAGCGAGTTGATCAGACCGATGTTCGGGCCTTCCGGGGTCTCGATCGGACACAGACGACCGTAGTGGGTCGGATGTACGTCGCGCACTTCAAAACCGGCGCGTTCGCGGGTCAGACCGCCGGGGCCGAGGGCGGAGACGCGGCGCTTGTGGGTGATCTCGGACAGCGGGTTGGTCTGATCCATGAACTGCGACAACTGGCTGGAGCCGAAGAACTCCTTGATCGCCGCCGAAATCGGCTTGGCGTTGATCAGGTCGTGCGGCATCAGGTTGTCGGATTCGGCCTGCGACAGACGCTCCTTCACCGCACGTTCCACGCGCACCAGACCGGCGCGGAACTGGTTTTCGGCCAGCTCGCCCACCGAGCGCACGCGGCGATTGCCGAGGTGGTCGATGTCGTCGATGTCACCACGACCATTGCGCAGCTCGACCAGCACGCTGATCACGGCGAGGATGTCTTCTTTCGACAGAATGCCCGGCCCTTCTTCATTGCGCTCGCCGACCAGCTCATACAAACGCTTCAGCCAGCCCGGCGCCTTGTCGTCGAGCGTCGCCGGATAGGCGCGGCGGTTGAACTTCATCCGCCCGACCGTGGACAGGTCGTAGCGTTCAGTGGAATAGAACAGCCCCTGGAACAGCCCTTCCACCGCGTCTTCGGTGGGCGGCTCGCCCGGACGCATCATGCGGTAGATCGCAACCTTGGCCGTCCATTCGTCGACCGTTTCGTCAATGCGCAGGGTTTGCGAGATGTAGGCGCCGCGGTCAAGGTCGTTGACATACAGCGCGGGGATCTCCGTCACCCCGGCCCCGCGCAGACGCACCAGCACCTCTTCGGTGATCTCGTCGTTGGCCTTCGCGATCACCTCGCCGGTTTCGGTGTCGGTAATGTCGCGGGCGATCACGCGCCCGAGGATGAAGTCATCGGGCACCACCATGCTCTTCACCCCGGCCTGATCGAGGTCGCGGATGTGGCGGGCCGTGATGCGCTTGTCCTTGGCGACGATCAGCGTGCCATCGGGCGTGGTGATGTCGAAACGCGCCGTCTCCCCTTTCAGGCGTTCGGGCACGAGCTCGAAGCGCACGCTGTCTGCCGTCAGGCCGAAGGTATCGAAATCGTGGAAGGTCGCCAGAATTTCTTCCGCCCCCATCCCGATTGCGCGCAGCAGAATCGTGACCGGCATCTTGCGCCGACGGTCGACGCGGAAGTAAAGATAATCCTTGGGGTCGAACTCGAAATCGAGCCAGGAACCGCGGTAAGGGATGATCCGCGCCGAGAACAGCAGCTTGCCCGAAGAGTGGGTTTTGCCGCGGTCGTGCTCGAAGAACACCCCCGGTGAGCGGTGGAGCTGCGACACGATGACGCGCTCGGTGCCATTGATGACAAAGGAGCCGGTTTCGGTCATGAGCGGAATTTCGCCCATGTACACTTCCTGCTCCTTGATGTCCTTGATCGTATCCTTGGGCGCGTCGCGGTCCATGATGACGAGCCTGACCCGCGCCCGCAAGGGCGAGGCGAAGGTCAGGCCGCGCAATTGACATTCCTTGACGTCAAACGCGGGGTCGCCCAGCACGTAGTGCACAAACTCGAGCCGTGCATTGCCGCTGTGGCTCTTGATCGGGAAAATCGACGAGAACGCCGCTTGCAGACCGCGATTCTCGCGCACTTCTGGCGGCGTATCGGACTGCAGGAACGCGACGAAAGATTCAGTCTGGGTGGCGAGCAGGAAAGGCGCGTCGGAGACGACTTCGCGCTTGGCGAAGCTCTTGCGGATACGCTTTTTCTCGGTGTAGGAATAAGCCATGGATGCTCCAGCTAGTGGTCAGGCCATCATCGGGAAGACAGAACACAACGCCCCCAACGTTCGTGGGCGCAGGGGCGCTTTGTTCTGACTTCATGCCAGGTGTTACAAAGCACGAAAGGGCTGGTGCCCAAAAATGGGTACCAGCCCTGTGCAAAAGCGAAAATTACTTGATTTCGACTTTGGCGCCGGCTTCTTCGAGCTGCTTCTTGAGCGCTTCGGCGTCGGCCTTGGGCACGCCTTCCTTGACCGGCTTCGGTGCACCGTCGACCAGATCCTTGGCTTCTTTCAGGCCCAGGCCGGTAGCGGCGCGCACGATCTTGATGATTTCGACCTTCTTGTCGCCCACGGCGGCAAGGATCACGTCGAACTCGGTCTTTTCTTCGGCAGCCGGAGCGGCTGCGCCGCCAGCGCCCGGGGCGGCCACGGCCAGCGCCGCAGCGGAAACGCCGAACTTCTCTTCAAACGCCTTGACCAGGTCGTTCAGTTCCAGAACCGTCAGCGCGCCAACGGCTTCAAGGATGTCTTCTTTGCTGATTGCCATTTTTTACATCACTCCAGAATCAAATAGGGAAAGCGCAGGTGAGCAAGCAAGTACGCCCGATCAGGCGGCAGCGCCTGCTTCTTCACGTTGTTTGGCGAGAGCACCCAGCACCACGGCAAAGCCGGAGATCGGGGCCTGCATGACGCCCACCAACCTGGCGAGCAGTTCTTCGCGGCTCGGAATCGAGGCCAGGGCCTGGATGTCTTCCTTGTTGAGCACCTTGCCGCTGTATGCGCCTGCGCGCAGCGTCAGCTTGTCGTTGCCCTTGGCGAAGTCGTTCAACACCTTGGCGGCTGCCACAGGATCCGTCGAAATGCCGTAGATCAACGGCCCGGTGAGCTGCTCACTCAGCCCGGCAAAAGGCGTATCGGCGATGGCGCGGCGCACCAGGGTGTTTTTCAGCACCCGCAGGTATACGCCCGCTTCACGCGCCTTTTTGCGCAGCACCGTGAGGTCTCCCACTTCAACGCCGCGATACTCGGCCACCGCGATCGTCTGGGCGTTGGCAACCTGCGCCGACACCTCAGCCACTACGGCTTTCTTGTCATCAAGATTAAGACCCACAGGTCTTTCCTCCTTTCAAGTCCACACGCGGCGAGCCAGATGGCTTGCCGCCCCACGGCGACCTGGATCAGGAGCGAGGCCACTGGCATTGCCCATGGCCGATTCCTCATCTGGGTTCACCATCTGCGCAGGTCGAACATCCGATTAAACGACCAAGGTCGTGCCTGCGGTCTTTGACGATCCGCCCGGTGCAGGTTGCCCCGCCCCGGACGGCCCAAAGTGCTTTGTCAGCGCGACAGCCCTCAGGCGGTCACGCTCGCGTTATCGACCCGCACCCCGATACCCATGGTGCTGGAGAGCGCGATCTTTCTCAGATACACCCCTTTGGCCGCAGCCGGACGGGCCTTGACCAGCGCATCAACGAAAGCGGTGAAGTTCCGGGTCAGCGCATCGGCGTCGAAAGAAGCGCGACCGAGGGTGGCATGCACCAGCCCGGCCTTGTCGGTGCGGTACTGCACCTGACCGGCCTTGGCGTTTTTCACTGCGGTGGTGACATCCGCAGTCACGGTGCCAACCTTCGGGTTCGGCATCAAACCACGGGGGCCGAGGATCTGGCCGAGTTGACCGACGACGCGCATCGCGTCGGGGGTCGCAATCACCGTATCAAAATTGAGGTTGCCAGCTTTCACTTCCGCCGCCAGATCGTCGAACCCGACGATGTCCGCGCCCGCAGCCTTGGCCGCTTCGGCCTTTTCGCCCTGGGCGAACACGGCAACACGCACCGTCTTGCCGGTACCGGCAGGCAGAACCACCGAGCCGCGCACGACCTGGTCGGACTTGCGTGCATCGACGCCCAGATTCACCGCGATGTCGATCGACTCATCGAATTTAGCGGTGGCGTTTTCTTTCACCAGCGCCAGCGCTTCGGCCAGCGGGTAAATCTTGCTACGGTCGATCTTGGCACGAATGGCCTGAACCCGTTTGGAAATCTTCGCCATGATTACAGGCCCTCCACGGTAATGCCCATGCTGCGGGCGGAACCGGCAATGGTGCGCACCGCCGCGTCAAGATTGGCCGCGGTCAGATCGGGCTGCTTGCTCCTGGCGATTTCTTCGGCCTGGGCGCGGGTGATCTTGCCCACCTTGTCGGTATGCGGCTTGGGCGAACCCTTCTGGATGCCGGCGGCTTTCTTGATCAGGATGGTCGCGGGCGGCGTCTTCATCACGAAGGTGAAGCTCTTGTCCGCAAACGCGGTAATCACCACCGGAATCGGCAGACCGGGCTCCAGGCTCTGGGTCTTGGCGTTGAACGCCTTGCAGAATTCCATGATGTTCAGACCGCGCTGACCCAGCGCCGGGCCGATCGGGGGGCTAGGGTTGGCCTTGCCGGCCGGAACCTGTAGCTTGATGTAACCAATGATCTTCTTAGCCATGTCGGCTTATCTCCAAAGATGAGTGTTAACGCGCCGAAGCTCCGACGCTCCTCCTGCTCAGGACTTCTCGACCTGAGCGAAATCCAGCTCTACCGGGGTCGCCCGACCAAAGATGGTCACGGACACCCGGATCTTGCTCTTGTCGTAATTGACCTCTTCGACCTGACCATTGAAGTCGGTAAACGGGCCTTCTTTTACCCGCACCACCTCTCCGGTCTCAAACAGCACCTTGGGCCGTGGCTTGGTCGCCCCGTCCTGGATCTGCTGCATGATTTTTTCGACTTCTTTTTCGGGAATCGGCCGCGGCTTGTTGGCGGTGCCGCCGATGAAGCCGGTCACTTTCGCGGTCGATTTCACCAGGTGCCAGGTCTCGTCGTTCATTTCCATCTCGACGAGCACGTAGCCAGGGAAAAACTTGCGTTCGGATTTTGCCTTCTGACCGCCACGCATCTCGGTGACTTCTTCCATCGGCACCATGATCTGGCCGAAGTCGTTCTGCATCCCGGCGCGGGACACCCGTTCAATCAGTGCGCGTTGGACGGATTTCTCGAAGCCCGAATAAACGTGCACAACATACCAGCGCTTTGCCATGATCACTTCCAGCCCAGAATGAGGTTGTAGATCACCCATTCCGCGCTCTTGTCGGTCAGCCAGAGGAAGATCGCCATTACCACGACGAACAGAAACACGATGCCCGTAGTCTGTACCGTCTCCCTGCGGCTCGGCCAGACCACCTTTTTGGCCTCGGTGACAGCTTCATTCACAAACCCGGCGAAGATCCTGCCGGGTTGGGTAAACCACGCCACGGCGCCGCCCGCGATCAGCCCCGCGAGCACGGAGCACACACGCAGCACCATGATCTGCTCGGAGAGCAGGTAAAAGCCGACCACGCCGGCAATAGCCAGAACCAGAGCCAGCGCAAACTTTAACTTATCGGCCATTGAGGTCAGGACTTCCGAAAAATGGCAGGGGCAGAGGGAATCGAACCCCCAACCTTCGGTTTTGGAGACCGACGCTCTGCCAGTTGAGCTATACCCCTGCGACAGAGACTACAAAGCGCACCCCTTACAGGGCGCGCTCCTGATTCGAGCAACGACCTGCGTTACTCGATGATTTTGGCGACGACACCGGCGCCAACCGTGCGACCCCCTTCACGGATGGCGAAGCGCAGGCCTTCTTCCATCGCGATCGGGGCGATCAGCTTCACCGTGATCGAGATGTTGTCGCCCGGCATCACCATCTCCGTGCCTTCCGGCAGCGAGATCGAGCCGGTTACGTCGGTGGTGCGGAAGTAGAACTGCGGACGGTAGTTGGCGAAGAACGGGGTGTGACGACCACCTTCTTCTTTCGACAGTACGTACACTTCGCCGGTGAAGTGGGTGTGCGGGGTGATCGAACCGGGTTTGGCGAGCACTTGCCCGCGTTCGGCTTCTTCTCGCTTGGTGCCGCGCAGGAGGACGCCGTCGTTGTCTCCGGCCTGATCCTTGTCGAGCAGTTTGCGGAACATTTCGACTCCGGTGCAGGTGGTCTTTTGCGTGGCCTTGATGCCGACGATTTCGATTTCTTCGCCGACTTTGACTACGCCACGTTCCACCCGGCCCGTTACGACGGTGCCGCGACCCGAGATCGAGAAGACGTCTTCGATCGGGAGCAGGAAGGGTTTGTCGATGGCGCGTTCCGGGGTCGGGATGTAGCTGTCGAGGGCGTCGGCCAGACTGAAGATCGAGGGTTCGCCGATGTCGGACTGGTCGCCTTCGAGCGCTTTGAGGGCGGAGCCTTTGATGATGGGGATGTCGTCGCCCGGGAAGTCGTATTTGGACAGGAGCTCGCGCACTTCCATTTCGACGAGTTCGAGCAGCTCGGCGTCGTCGACCATGTCGCATTTGTTCATGTATACGACGACGTAGGGCACGCCAACTTGGCGGGCGAGCAGGATGTGTTCGCGCGTTTGCGGCATGGGGCCGTCAGCGGCGGAGACGACCAGGATGGCGCCGTCCATTTGTGCGGCGCCGGTGATCATGTTTTTCACATAGTCGGCGTGGCCCGGACAGTCAACGTGCGCGTAGTGCCGGTTGGCCGTCTCGTATTCGACGTGCGCGGTGTTGATCGTGATCCCGCGCGCCTTCTCTTCCGGCGCAGCGTCGATCTGGTCATATGCTTTTGCTTCGCCGCCGAACTTCTTCGACAGGATCGTCGTGATCGCCGCCGTCAGCGTCGTCTTGCCGTGGTCAACGTGGCCTATCGTGCCTACGTTTACGTGCGGCTTTGTTCGTTCAAACTTACCCTTAGCCATGTTCACACCCTTTTAATCAAAACAAAAGGCGGAAAAGCTCCCGCCACACTGACGACAAGACAACCACTGGTGCCCATGGCGTGGATCGAACACGCGACCTCTCCCTTACCAAGGGAGTGCTCTACCACTGAGCTACATGGGCAACTCAAAACCGCAAAGCCGCGCTGGAGCGGGTGAAGGGAATCGAACCCTCGTCATAAGCTTGGAAGGCTTCTGCTCTACCATTGAGCTACACCCGCCCATCACCGACAACAGACCGCTTCACCAACAACACGCGCCGCTCACCAAAACTGGTGGAGGGGGAAGGATTCGAACCTTCGAAGGCTGTGCCGCCGGATTTACAGTCCGGACCCGTTGACCGCTTGGGTAACCCCTCCAAACGCGAAGCCCTGCATTGTAGTCGAGATAAGGGCGCTGTCAAACCCCTTTTGCGCTTTTTTTGCGGACGCTCTGCTTCATAGCTGATAGTCCTCCCCGCCCCCGTTCAGCGCGATCTCCACCATCTTGCGCGTGAGCTGCGGCGCAAAACCTTCGATGAAGGCGTATACATAACCACGCAGCCAGGCGCGGCGACGCAGGCCGATGCGGGTGGTGCTCGATTCAAACAGGTGCGCGGCATCAATCATGCCGAGGCCGCGGTCGGCCACCGGGTCGTAGGCCATGCGGGTGAGGATGCCGATACCCAGATCCATCCCCACATAGGTCTTGATCACATCCGAGTCGAGCGCGGTCAGGACGATTTTCGGTTTGATCCCGCGCCCGAGGAAAGCCTTGTTGATCTGGCTGCGCCCGGTAAACGCATCGTCGTAAGTGATCAGCGGGTAACGCGCGATGGCATCGAGGGTCAGCGGCTGCTCGCGCAGAATCGGATGCTTGGGTGTTGCAATCACGCAACGATTCCACTGCCGACACGGCAGCGTCACCAGATCCTCATACTCGGCAATCGACTCGGTGGCGATCGCCACATCGGCGCTGCCATCGAGCACCATCTCGCACACCTGACGCGGATTGCCCTGATGCAGTTCAAGGCGCACATGGGGATAACGGCGCATGAAATCGCGCAACACCGGCGGCAGCGCGTAACGCGCCTGGGTATGAGTGGTGGCAATCGAGAGCCGTCCGGCATCTTCCGACGAGAACTCGGCGCCGACCTGCTGCAGGTTATCCAGTTCGCCCAGCACCCGTCCGGCGATGTCAAGCACCACCTGCCCAGGCTCGGTCACTGCCACCATCCGCTTGCCATGGCGGACAAAAATCTCTATACCCAGCTCCCCCTCCAGCAGCTTGATCTGCTTCGATACCCCCGGCTGGGAGGTAAACAGCGCATCCGCCGCTTCCGACACATTCAAACCCCGACGCGCTACCTCATGGATGTAGCGCAACTGCTGCAGGTTCATTATTCCTCCGCTTAATAATCAATTCTTCTTAAAGACTAACTCAAATCCGGTTCTTGTTCTTAACATGTTCAGTTTACGATGCAGTGCAACAACCCGCTCGCCTTCGGGCGCGCGGACTAACCCGGGATTTTCCATGTACCGTTACGATGCTTACGATCAAGCGCTGGTCGATGCCCGCGTCACCCAGTTCCGCGACCAGACCCGCCGCTACCTCGCGGGCGAACTGTCCGAGGATGAATACCGTCCCTTGCGCCTGCAAAACGGCCTCTACGTACAGCGCCACGCGCCGATGCTGCGCATCGCCCTTCCCTACGGCCTGCTGGACGCGCACCAGCTCCGCACCCTGGCGCGGCTCGCCCGCGACTACGACAAGGGCTATGGTCACATCTCCACCCGCCAGAACCTGCAACTGAACTGGCTGAAACTGGCCGATGTGCCCGAAGTGCTGGCCGAACTGGCCAAAGTCGGCATGCACGCCATCCAGACCTCCGGCAGTTGTATCCGCAGCATCACCGCCGACCACTTCGCCGGCATCGCCCCCGACGAGCACGTCGACCCCCGTCCCTTTGCCGAGATTCTGCGCCAGTGGACGAGCCTGCACCCCGAATTCGCCCTGCTGCCGCGCAAATTCAAATTCGCCGTCAGCGGCGCAACCCACGACCGCGCCGCCCTCAGCGTCCACGACGTGGGCCTCACTTTCCATCGTGATGACAGCAACGAAGTCAAAGTGCGGGTGCAGGTCGGCGGTGGTCTGGGGCGCAACCCGGCCATCGCCGAAGTCCTGCACGAAGACCTGCCCTGGCAACATCTGCTCACCTATGCCGAGGCCATCCTGCGGGTCTACAACCGCTATGGACGGCGCGACAATATGTACAAGGCGCGGATCAAGATCCTCACCCAGAGTCTGGGGATCGCGCAGCTTCGCGCCCAGGTCGACGCCGAGTGGGCGCCGCTCAAGGACGGCCCGTCCACCCTGACGGACGCAGAACTACAGCGCGTCGCCGCATTTTTTGCCCCGCCGCCTTACGAAAAAATCGACGAAGCCGCAGCGCAAATCGAGTTGCAGCGCCACCAGGACGCTCACGCCCATACGGATTTCCCGCGCTGGGTGGCGCGTTGCGTCCATCCACACCGTCAACCTGGCTACCGCGCCGTCACCCTGTCGCTCAAACGCCCGGACAGCAGACCGGGTGACTTCACCTCCAGCGAGATGGACGCCATTGCCACCCTCGCCGAACGCTACAGCTTCGGCCTGATTCGCACCACCCACAGCCAGAATCTGGTGCTGGGCGAGGTGCGCGTCAGCGACCTCTTTGCCTTGTGGCAGGCACTGCGCGCCCTGCATCTGGCCACCCCGAACACGGGGCTGCTCACCGACATGATCTGCTGCCCCGGCGGCGACCTGTGCGGACTCGCCAATGCCCGCTCCGTCCCGATTGCGACCGCCCTCCAGGAACGATTCGCCGATCTCGACCGCCTGTTCGATCTGGGTGAGATCGAACTCAACATTTCCGGCTGCATCAACTCGTGCAGCCACCACCACATCGCCCACATCGGCATTCTCGGCGTCGACAAGGACAACACCGAATGCTATCAGGTGAGTCTGGGCGGCAATCAGGGCACCCAGGCCCGCCTGGGGCGCATCATCGGCCACAGCTTCACCGCCGCAGAAATCCCGCAAGTAGTGGAAAAAATCATCGCCACTTTTGTGGCCCGACGCCAGCCCGGCGAACGCTTCATCGACACCTATCAGCGCATCGGCGCCGAGCCCTTCGTCACCCAGGTGTATGGCGATGAAGCCGGAAGCCGCGCCCGCAAGGAACAGAAATATGCCTGACATCCTCTTCGCTGACGGCAGCATCGCGCCCACCGGGTGGACGCTCGTGCCCTACCCTCCCGCCAACGCCCCCCAGCCCAAGGCCCGTGGCAAAGCCGGTCTCGCCCGCATCACCGGCGAAGCCGCCGCCCCCATCGAGCTGCTCGACAGTCTGCCCGTGCCCGTCGGCAAGGTGATCGTGCCCTTCGCCCTCTGGCAACATCGCCGCGCCGAGCTTGAAGCGCGCTTCAGCACCGGCGAAATTGCCTTGTGGCTCGACGCCTGCGAAGAAGTCGAAACCCTGGTCGCCGCCGTCGACCTCGCCACCTTGCCGCTACTCGCGCTCGATTTCCCCAAGGCCGGGGATGGCCGCGCCTTCTCCAGCGCCACGCTGCTGCGCACCCGCTACGGCTACCGTGGCGCGTTGTGGGCGGTGGGCGACGTGCTGTGTGACTATTTCGCCTTCATGTTCCGCTGCGGCTTCGATGTCGTCGTGCCCAAGCCCGGACGCTATACCCCGGCCCAACTGCAAGACGCGGCCACCAGGCTCAAGCTGTTTCCCCAGCCTTATCAGGGCGCCGTCGACGATGCCCGCCCCCTCTGGCGCCGGGTCGCGCGCAGCGCCGGAGCCACCCTGCAATGAACACCCTCACTCCCCTCACGCCTGCCCCCGTCGCCAACCCTGCCATCCGCCCCGAGCTGAGCGACGCCCTGCGCACCGCGGTAGCAGAGAAGGCCGCCGCCGCGCAGCAGCACCTCAGCGCCGCCGTGCGCGAATTCGGCAGCGGCGTGGTCTTCGCCAACAGCCTGGGGGCCGAAGACGTGGTGCTCACCGACCTCATCCACCGTGCGCACCTGCCCATCGCCGCGTTCCTGCTCGATACCGGACGCCTGCCCGCCGAGACCTACACCCTGCTCGCTGAACTGGAAGCGCGCTACCACGTCCGGCTCGCGCTTTACTTCCCCGCCGCCGCCAGCGTCGAAGCCTATGTACGCGAACACGGCATCAATGCTTTCCATGAATCCGTCGAATTGCGCAAAGCCTGCTGTCAGGTGCGCAAACTCGAACCCCTCGCCCGTGCGCTCGACGGCAAACGCGCCTGGATCACCGGCCTGCGCGCCGCCCAGTCCAGCACCCGCAGCGCGCTCGCCGCCCGTGAACACGACCCGGTTCATCATCTCGTCAAGTTCAACCCGCTCGCCGAATGGTCAGAGACCGAAGTCTGGGCCTATATCCGCGCCCACGACGTGCCCTACAACGCCCTCCACGAGCAGCGCTATCCCAGCATCGGCTGCACCCCCTGCACCCGCGCCATCACACGGGGCGAAGACATCCGCGCCGGGCGCTGGTGGTGGGAAGACGCCACCACCAAAGAATGCGGACTGCATGCCAGGAAAAACTGAACTGCATTGACCCGCCTCATTGACCCAACCCCCCCGTAATCTCCCCCGTATTTTCCCCGCCACCGCGCACACTCATCTCCCCCATGACCAAACCCACGCCCAAAATTCTTTCCCATCTCGACTGGCTGGAAGCTGAAGCCATCCACATCATGCGGGAAGTCGCCGGACAATGTAGCGCCCCGGTGCTGCTCTTTTCCGGCGGAAAAGATTCCATCTGTATGCTGCGACTCGCCGAGAAGGCGTTCCGGCCCGGTCGCTTTCCGTTTCCCTTGCTGCACATCGACACCGGCCACAATTACCGCGAAGTCATCGACTTCCGCGACAGGCACGCGGCGGCGCTGGGCGAACGCCTGATCGTGCGCTCGGTGGAAGACTCCATGCAGCGCGGCACCGTCGTCCTGAAACATCCGGGCGAACCGCGCAACCGGCATCAGTCCGTGACGCTCCTCGAAGCCATCGAGGAATTCGGCTTCGACTGCTGCATCGGCGGCGCCCGACGCGACGAAGAAAAAGCGCGCGCCAAGGAACGCATCATGAGTTTCCGCGACGAGTTCGGCCAGTGGGACCCGAAGAATCAGCGCCCGGAGCTGTGGAACCTCTACAACGCCCGCACCCACAAAGGCGAAAACATCCGCGCCTTC
The DNA here is from genome assembly GCA_025997045.1 of Betaproteobacteria bacterium. Lineage (GTDB taxonomy): Bacteria > Pseudomonadota > Gammaproteobacteria > Burkholderiales > Rhodocyclaceae > WRNU01. The sequence goes on along the minus strand of BNUB01000001.1, from coordinate 59,680 downwards.
CCGATCTCGAACTGGACGGAACTGGACGTGTGGCAATACATCGAGCGGGAAAAGCTGGCGCTGCCGGGCATCTATTTCGCCCATGTCCGCCCCGTGGTCATCCGCCAGGGGGCCATCGTCCCGGTCAACGTGCCCACCCCCGGCGGCATCCTGAACGTACCGAAGCCGGACGAAAAGGTGATTGATCTCCAGGTGCGCTTCCGCACCGTCGGCGACATCACCTGCACCGCCCCGGTCGAATCGGACGCCGACAGTATCGAAAAAATCCTGCTGGAGACTGCGACCACAACGATCACCGAGCGCGGCGCAACCCGCCTCGACGACCAGACCTCCGACGCCTCCATGGAACAACGCAAGAAAGAGGGCTATTTCTGATGTCCGCAACCACCACCCCAACATCCACCACGCCCGAAGTCGAAGACCACGGCCTGCTGCGTTTCCTGACCTGTGGCAGCGTCGACGACGGCAAGAGCACCCTGATCGGGCGGCTGCTCTACGACAGCAAGACCATCCTTGCCGACACCCTGTCCTCCATCCAGAAAACCTCGCAGAAACGCGGGCTGGAGAGCGTGGATTTGTCGCTCCTCACCGATGGCCTGCAAGCCGAGCGCGAACAGGGCATCACCATCGACGTGGCCTACCGCTATTTTTCCACCGGCACGCGCAAGTACATCATCGCCGATGCACCGGGGCACGAGCAGTACACCCGCAACATGGTGACGGCGGCCTCTACCGCCAACCTCGCCATCATCCTGGTGGACGCCCGCCGGGGCGTGCTCACGCAGACGCGGCGGCATTCCATCCTCGCGCATCTGGTGGGGATTCCACATCTGGTCGTTGCCATCAACAAGATGGATCTGGTGGATTATTCGCAGGAAATATTCACCCGGATCATGGACGACTTCCTCGAATTCGCCGCCAAACGCGGCATCGAAGACGTGCATTTCATCCCCTTGTCGGCCCTGACCGGCGACATGGTGGTGGAACGCGGCGAGTCGCTCGACTGGTATCAGGGGCCGACGCTGATCGAGATTCTCGAAGACGCGCCGCTGGCGCACAGCGAGCACACCGAGACGTTCCGCTTTCCCGTGCAGTACGTCTGCCGTCCGCAGGACTCTGCCAATCCGGCGCTGCATGACTATCGCGGCTTCATGGGGCAGGTCGAATCCGGCAGCATCCGGACGGGCGATGTCGTCACCGTGCTGCCCTCCGGGCTGTCGAGCACGGTCAAGGCGGTGCAACTGGGCGGCGAGGAGATCGGCGCAGCCTTTACCGAGCAGTCCGTTACCCTGCTGCTGCAAGATGAAATCGACGTTTCACGCGGCGACATGATCGTGCAACAGGACGCCGCGCCGCAGGCCCGCAAAGAGATCGAGGCCATCATCTGCTGGTTCTCGGAAGTGCCGCTCGACCGGGCGAGAACCTTCCTCATCCGCCACACCTCGCGGGAAGTCAAAGCCAGGCTCACCGCCATCACGCACAAGCTGGATGTCAATACGCTGGAACGGCTCCCTGCCGAAAAGCTGCAGATGAACGACATCGCCCGCGTGCATTTCAAGCTCGCGCAACCTGTCTTCGCCGATCCTTACGCAGCCAACCGCAGCACGGGAGCCTTCATCGTCATCGACGAGAGCAACAACAACACCGTCGGCGCGGGGATGATTCAGTGAGCGCAGGTTTGCCGGGGCGCAACACCTTCGTCCTCGCCTGTGCCTGCGTCCTCACCTTCTCCGCCGCCGCAGCCCGCGCAGAGGCGATCACCGTCACCGACGCCACCGGCCACACCGTGCGCCTCGAGCAGCCCGCGCAGCGCATCATCAGCCTCGCCCCGCACCTCACAGAGCTGCTCTTCGCCGCCGGCGCGGGAGACAAAGTGATCGGCACGGTGGAATTCAGCGACTGGCCGCCCGCCGCCCGCGCCTTGCCCCAGGTTGGCAGCTTCACCAACGTCGACATCGAAGCCGTCGCCGCGCTCGAGCCTGATCTGGTCGTCATCTGGAGCACGAGCCAGCGTGGCAATCAGCGCGAACGCCTCGCCGCGCTTGGCATTCCGGTCTGGGTGAACGACAACCGGCGTGTCGACGACATCGCCGACACCCTGGAAATTCTCGGCCAGTTGGCGGGCAGCGCAAACGCCGCGCACGCCGCCGCGCAGGATTTCCGCGCCCGTCTGCAGGCGCTGCGCCAGCGTTACGCCCACGCCGCCAAAATCCGGGTTTTTTATCAGGTCTGGCACCAGCCGCTCATGACCATCAACGATCACGACCTGATTGGCGCCGTAATCAAGCTGTGCGGCGGCGAAAACGTCTTTGGCACGCTCGGCCAACTCGCGCCGCTGATCTCGGTGGAAGCCGTGCTCGCCACCCGGCCCGAAGTCATCATCGCCAGCGGCATGGACGCTTCCCGCCCCGAATGGCTGGAAGACTGGCGGCGCTGGCCCGAAATTCCCGCCGTGGCGGCCAATAACCTCTTTTTCATCCCGCCTGACATCATCCAGCGCCACAGCCCCCGCCTCATCGACGGCGCGACGTTGCTGTGCGAGAAGCTGGACGAAGCGCGCTCAAGACGGCACTGAAGACGGCACTGAGAACGACACCAAGGACAAAACCGGGGATGGCAACGGGACGCCCCCGCCGGGAGGGAGCGTCGGCGGGTTTGGCGTCGATCAGACCGCGACGTGCGGCGACGGAACTGGCAAAACGGGGCGCTTTTCTCCGTCCTGCGATGTCCGACCGAGCGCATGGACGAACTTCAACCACGCATCCCTGTCCCGCCCCTCGCCACCTTTGCGAATACTGAGCATGGCGACGCGGTTGCTGTGTTTACCCAGGCGCGAGACCTCAACCTGCAAGGTGCAGCGCTCCTTGTCCCCAAGATCGACGTCAACCTCGCCGACCACCCCCACCGGCAAAGGCCGGTCGAGGCGGGCACAAAACATTGACTCTGAACACTCGTAGACGGTGATGTCCGCAGCACGCACCAGCCCTTGCTGGCTGTAGTGCAACTGCCCCGGACATTTCACCGAAAAACGGCGATGGACGCGGCTCTTGATCCGCTCCCGTAGCGCATCCTCGGGAATGGGCGGCAGGTAGCGCTTGTACTCCGGTTGATCGTAGATCGCATGCAACAGCAGCGCCTCGCGCGGCTTCAGCTGGGCAAAAACCTGAGTGCGCTGGTTGAAGAAATAATCAATCAGCTCCGGGGTCATCACCGGGTCGGTGGTGGTATGGAAACGCTGGTGGGGGAACTGGCTGTTCGGTTGCGAAGCGGTGACGAAAAAATGGTAAAGATTCTGCGCCGAGGGCAGATGCGCGTACTTGGCATGGAAAGCGTCCTTGGCCAACACCAGATCGAGGTGTGCACCCACGGCGGGGGCGTCGTTGACGAACGCATAATGCGCCACATGCTGCTCCATGCAGCGGAAACACAGCACATCTTCATAAAAACCGATCTGGCCCGGATGCACGGCCACCACCAGATGGCGGGTATCAAAGCGGTATTCCGCGTACTCGTAGAGAAATTTCAGCATCGGCATCAGCATCCGGTAGCCGGCTGCATTGAAGCGGGGGTCGATCGCCAACGAAGACACCTCGGCGATATTGCCACTTTCCCGCCGCACCTCCCCCAGATCGAAGGCGCTCTGCATGGGGAAGCCCAACTGGCTCTTCCGGATCAGCGACACCGTGCCCACGATCCGGTCGCCATACTTGCACATCAGGGTCGACGTGGTCGGCAACGCATGGAACAGCGTCACCCGCAGACCGGACGGGTCAGGCGCCATCAGCCCGGCCGCGACATAGGTGTCGTGGAGCAGGCGGAAGCAGGCTTCCAACTCCTCTTTGGTCTGCGCCAGCTTGAAGACAAATTTCCTGGACAACGGGCGATCGAGATGCAGCCTGCGGGCATAGATCGCCGTCCGCACCGACTTTGGCAGCAAACCCATTGCGCCGGATTCAAGCCTGCTTCCCAGGGATTTCAGTGAGTTTGTCATATTTTTACCCGCTGGCCCGCCATCCTTGTTTATCCCCCTGACAATTCAGGTGGGTATCTCCTCATACTAGCAAGCCTTGTACCAGACCAAGGAAACAAGTCGCGGTTTTCGCTGTTACAAAGCCGGTCATTTTATGATCGTCGTGAGCGCCTCACGCCCACATTGCCGCACTCTCCGCCGCTCATTGGGCTGCCAGGCCGCACGGTTTGACTCCCACCATGCCCGATCAAACGCCCACGCCAGGGTCGGCAGAATCGGCGCCAAAAACTGGCGTGCCGCCGAAGGCCGCTCAAGCTGCGCCGGGCGGGGATACACCCTGAGCGCGCGCAGGCGTTCCCGCAGCGTCGGATGCAGGGAACGCAGCGCGCCCCCGGCCTCGCTCTCGCCGATCGAGCTGTCGTTTGCGCCCAGACGCAGGAAACCCGCCGCCAGCCCCAGCCCCATGTCACGATAAGGCCGCACCAGCGGCCTGACGCGCCATTCGCTTTGCGCCAGTATCCGCGGCCAATAGTCCCCGCGCAGGAACTGCTCCTTCAACGACAGCTCGATCAAGGTCTCCCCCAGCAAGCCTGGCCCCACCACCTGCGCCGCCTGTGCATCGGCCTCAAACTCCTCCAGCCGCGTCAGCCTGCTCATGTCGTAATAGAAGCGGCGCTGGATGCCATCGCCCAGCGCGCAAAACAGCGGCAACGCATCGGCCAGTCCATCGTGCACGCGCAGGCACCAGGCCCGCAGCAACGCGCCATACTTGCCCAGACCCCGGCGCTGCAACACCAGATGCGCCATCTCATGCGCCAGTACCGCCATCAACTGCTTGCCCGACACACAATGCACCAGCGGCAAACCGACCAGCAAATGGGTTTCGACCCGCCCCACGCGGCCCCAGCGCGGGCGCTGCAACACCGCCACGTTCATGTCGCTGGTAATCCACACATGGTCAATCGGTCTGGAGCGGAACCGGCGCGCCATGTCGATAATCCGCCGATGCAGGCCGTGGGCCGCGTCAACCGGCAGATACACCCCGCCCGCCGCAGGCGGTGACGCGAACATGATCGCAAACAAACGCAGGCACAGGCAGGCATCCATCAGCGCCAGCAGCAGCGCCCCCGCCGCCAACAGCCCCTCACCTGCCGCCCAGTATTCCCGGCACCCGATCAGGGCCAGCACCATGCCCGCCGCAGCCATGCTCACCAGGCCGCCCGCCGCCCCCAGCCCCAACACCGCGATCAGGGTCAGCCTGCGGGAGAGCCGACGGCGCAAGAGGGAAAGCAGAGGTCGACGAATAAACATGCACAGTCTCCAACGCCCCGGACACCATTAATGCCGATGGCAAAATGACAAGGTGGGATTGATATTCTTTTTGAAAAAAACCGGATACAAATAACAGGCAAACCGACAGGCGCAACGTACAAGCAACTACCATGCCGATCATGACAATTTTGTTGCGATTTTATCGCCCGTTGCCCGTTTCAACGACAGGCAAAACTCGCCTTTATCAGCAGAAACACGTACAGTGCGCCCCACGCTCCGTACCCATGGCTGCATCTCCGCCCGGGCTGGCTCCCTTTTCTGCTGCCATCTCACCCTGCTCGCGAGGTACCGCCGCGTTTTCCACGACTCTGGACTCTAGATGCCCACTCAAACCGATTTTTCGTCACTCGGCCTTGCCGCCCCGCTGCTCAGCGCCATTCAGGAAGCTGGCTACACCAGCCCCACGCCGATCCAGCTCCAGGCCATCCCCCAGGTTCTCGCTGGCCGCGACCTCCTCGCTGCCGCCCAGACGGGCACCGGCAAAACCGCCGCGTTCACCCTGCCCCTGCTCCACCTCCTCAGCGCCAACCCCCTCCACCCCCACCCGCCCGGCCGTCCCCGCTGCCTGATCCTCACCCCCACGCGTGAACTCGCCGCGCAGGTGGCCGAATCAGTCAAAACCTACGGCAAGCACCTGCCGCTCACCTCACTGGTCATGTTCGGCGGCGTCAACATCAACCCGCAGATCAGCGCGCTCAAAAAACGTGTCGACATCCTCGTCGCCACCCCCGGTCGCCTGCTCGACCACGTCCAGCAACGCACCGTCGACCTCTCCGGCATCGAAATCCTCGTCCTCGACGAAGCCGACCGCATGCTCGACATGGGCTTCATCCGCGACATCCGCAAAATCCTCGCCCTGCTGCCCAAAACCCGCCAGAACCTGCTCTTCTCCGCCACCTTCTCGACCGAAATCCGCGCCCTCGTCGCCAGCTTCCTCCACAACCCCGCCACCGTCGAAGTCGCCCCGCCCAACGCCGCCGCCGAGCGCGTCGAACAAGCCGTCTACCAGATTGCGCAGAAGCAGAAGCGCGAGCTCCTCGCCTGGCTGATCAAGGAACAGCAATGGTTTCAGGTGCTGGTCTTCACCCGCACCAAACACGGCGCCAACAAACTGGCCGAATACCTCACCCGCCACGACATCGAAGCCGCCGCCATCCACGGCAACAAAAGCCAGGCCGCGCGCACCCGGGCGCTGGCAAAGTTCAAGGACGGCTCGCTGCCGGTACTGGTCGCCACCGACATCGCCGCCCGCGGCCTCGACATCGAACAACTGCCCCAGGTCGTGAATTTCGAGCTGCCCAACGTCGCCGAAGACTACGTCCACCGCATTGGCCGCACCGGCCGCGCCGGCATGTCCGGCCACGCCATCTCCCTGGTCGACGGCGAAGAACTGAACCTCCTCAGCGCCATCGAGCGCCTGATGAGCAAACGCATCCCCCGCGCCACCGCCACCGGCTTCGTGCCCCAGGTCGGCGCCGATGCCGCCTACGATCGTGACCTCGCCCGCGAAGCCCCACCGCGCCGCGGCCGCTCGCAACGCCCGCCCGCCAGGCCCAACGCCTCGACACCGCACCGCGAAGGCACCACGAACGCGACACGCCGGACGCAAAACGCCCCGCGCCGTCCTGCGCCGACGGCTGCGCGTGCGCCGGGCAACAAACACTGAGCACGACGACCAAACCCGGTCACGGCGGGTCCATTGCGTTGTTATTTTCGTCAGCCTGTGACAAATAAATGACGCTTTTTGACAAAAAATAACCCGCTCTGTCACCCTCGCCGCCTGCCGGGGTCAGACCTCCCCTCGGTGCATGTCTTGCTCCGGCAGCACTCGCCAATGGCCGCCCTTGTCAGGGCCGACACGCACCAGTCGGCCCGACTCGCGCAAGGCGCGTATAGCACGTTTAATCGCACTTTCAGACTTGTTCAACCGCGATGCCAGCTCGTGAGAAGACAGAGAAGGGGTCTCAAGTAGCTGAGCCAGAATCAGGTCGTGCGTCTTCTCTGGCGTCTTCGGGGGCGTTTTCAGGGGCGTTTTCAGGGGCGTTTTCAGGGGCGTTTTCAGGGGCGTTTTCAGGGGCGTTTTCAGGGGCAGATCAAAAGTCAGCACCACCGCCCCACCCGCCCGCACCATCGTAACCGGCGGTTGCAAACCCGCCTCGCGCATCAGGCGGGAAATCTTCAAAGTGCCGCGCCCCCAGGTTTCGATGATGCCTCGCCGGTAGAAGGCATTGGCAATCATCGGGTTCCAGGGGCGGGATTCGTGCTCGCGCAGCAGCGCTTCCGGTGTCAGGCCGAAATGCAGGTCGCCAATGGAAATGATTTCCAGTTTGTCGTCATACATCGCCACACTCACCGAGCCGCCGCCAACGGCGTAGTCCCGATGTACAAAGGCATTGGCAAGCGCCTCGCGCAAGGCTTCCATAGGCAATAGCGGCGTGTCCTCACGTTCCATTTTGCCGGGGACAATGCGGCCCGCTACCGGCAGCGACTCGATCAGAAAACGCTCGGCCTTGCGCATCAGCGCGAAAGCGTTGCCGTGGAACTGGCGGTTATCCAGAAACTCGTCGCGCGTCACGCCTTTGAAACGCGCCACTTTCAGCAACAGTTGCGGGAAATCCGGCAAGAACGTTTCGTCTTTGCAGAACAGCACTACCGCTGCGCGCGAAAGTTTGTTGCCATCTGTCAGTAGCCCCAGTCCGCGCAGGATTTCCAGCGGCTCGCGGGTGCCGGGGTCTTCAATACGGCCCCGGCGGATGGATTCCTCCAGCGTGAGCACCATCTCCCGCTTATCCAGCCGCGTGGCGTCCCAGCCTTCGGCGGGCTGATTTTCCCAACGCCGGGTGGCGTGCAATTCCTCCAGCAACAGGCGCTGATGAACATCACGCGGCATCACCCGTGTGGTGTTCAGCACCCGCTCGTAGGCAACGCCGCGAAAGCTCACCACCCGCGCATTGTGCGTCACGCTCACGACCAGCACTTCAAGCCCCGGTGCGACATTTATGCGCTCAATGGCAGGGAAGACTGGCGGCTCGAAGTTCCGGAATTCCTGTGCCAGCTCTTCCAGTGTGTGGTCGTTGACTGTCTGACCGATGGCTTTGCCAGCAGGCGTCACGCCAAACAGCACACGTCCGCCCTGGCCGTTGGCGAAGGCGCAGAGCGTGCGGCAGGCGCGCTCCTTCTCGGCGGTGGATTTTTTGAATTCGAGGGTAGCGGATTCGCCGGAAGGGAGTAAGAGATTGATCTGCGTAGAAGTCATGTCAAGAAAGCGCCTTGCCATCAACGTAACAGCGGCGCCAGACCGGTTCGTCGCAGCTCAGACTATCATGCCGTGGTCACTTCCCGCTCATCTGTTTGTCACCTTGGTCAGCCTTTGACAAACAGCTTGTGACAATCTCATCCCCCATTGTCATCCCTGCCACCCCACCCCCGCCTTGAAACGCCCGACTGGCAACGGATTCCCGTACCTCGCCATTTCTGGCACGCCCTTTGCTCTTACCTCTGCGAGCGGACAACCCGCCACTTTCCTAAAAGGAGCTTCACCATGAAAAAGATTCAACAAGGCTTCACCCTGATCGAACTGATGATCGTGGTCGCGATCGTCGGTATCCTCGCCGCCATCGCCCTGCCGGCTTATCAAGACTACACCGTGCGTGCGAAGGTTGCGGAAATCATCACCCGTGGTGGTGAAGTGAAGAATTCGATCACCGAATTCGTCGAAACCAACGACCATAGTCCGACCAATCTGGCGTCAGCCGGGGTTGTCACGACCGGGGTGCATTATCTGATCACGGCCAATGCTATTGACAATTTGGTGCCCGTCGCCGCCAACCGCCCCGCTGTTGCAACGCCAGAGTGGCTTCGATTTACGTTGCAAGCCTCAAGTCAAGGTTTGGCTCCCGATGCTAACGGTACCTTCATCTCCTTCAATGGCGACGTGTCAGCGCAGGGTGACTCCAACCAGATCGTTTGGCATTGTGGCGTCAAGAACGCTCCTGCTCCCCAAATGCCGCCGAAGTATCGCCCCGCCACCTGCCGTTACGATTGATTGATCGGCAGTTCGTGCAAAAAGCCCTCCTTGTGGGGGCTTTTTTATTGGAATCCGAGCCTCCCAGGCAAGCCGAGAACATGACCCTTTTCCGCCCCGCCAGTCTGCTGCGCCCCACGCCCCTGTTTGCCCTCGGTCTCATGCTCGTGCTCGCCACAATCCTGTTGAGCTACTCCCCGGGCATCGCACGTGGTTTCGAGTTCGACGATCTGCATAACTTCATCGGTCTGGAAGGCATTCATAACCTTGATTCGGCGCTCACCTACATTTTTACCGGTGACGCCGGCCCGCTCGGGCGCCCGCTGGCGCTCGCGTCATTCGCCGCACAGTTTTATGCCTGGTCGGATGCCCCCGAAATCATCCTGCGCGTCAATCTGCTGATTCACACCCTCAACACGGTGCTGCTGTGTAGCATCGCGCTGCGGCTGGCGCGGGATTTCATCCCCACCCTCCGCTACCCCGAGCGTTTCGCCCTGCTGGCCGCCGCACTGTGGGGGCTCTCGCCGCTGCTCGCCTCGGCCAGCCTGTTCGCGGTGCAGCGCATGACCACCCTTTCTGCCACCTTCATGTTGCTGGGGCTGCTCTGCCATCTGGTCTTGCTGCCCCGCCTCGCCCGCCACCCGAGGCGCATCGCCCTGGCGCTGGTGGGTTCATTGGCGTTGTTTACCGTGCTCGCCGCCCTGACCAAAGAAGGCGGAGCCTTGCTGCCGCTGCTCGTGTTGTGCCTGCACCTTACGGTGCTGCCATTGCGTCAGCCCGAGCTCCCCCACCCCTGGCGTCACTGGCCCTTGGCCGCCTTCGCGCTCCCACTGCTGGCCGTGCTCTGGGTACTCGCCGGCGGCCTCTCCCCCCACGCTTACGACCCGCGCAGCTTCAACCTCACTGAACGGCTGCTCACTGAAGCGCGCATCCTCGTCGATTACCTGCACATCTTTTTTCTCCCGGCGCAGAACCAGCTCGGCCCTTACCATGATGATTACCCGGTTTCCTCCGCCCTGTTGCAGCCAGCACAAACCCTGTTTTGTCTGGTACTACTTGCGGTTCTGGTGATACTTGCTGTGAGCAAGCGCCGCCAATGGCCGTTTTTCGCCTTGGCGACACTGTGGTTTCTCAGCGGTCATATGCTTGAATCCACCACCCTGCCTCTGGAACTTTATTTTGAGCACCGCAACTACGTGCCCACCATCGGGCTGGCGCTCGCGCTCGCCGCACTCCCTTTTACCGTGCCCCCCGCCTATACCCGACTCACGAGCGTGATCGCCTGTGCCTACCTTGCCCTGATCACCGTCGTGCTGTGGCAGACGACCACGGTGTGGGGAGATCGTCTGCTGTCTGCCGAGCTATGGGCGGCCTCTCACCCCGATTCGACCCGTGCCACACAAAATTACGCCGAGTCCTTGAAACGGCAGGGCCGTGCCGAAGAAGGCCTGGAGACGCTGCGCGCCTATTCCCTGCGTCACCCTGATGAGTTTGGCACAGCCCTGCAAGTCGCCTATATGGACGCCCGAATTCACCGCAGTCTCCCCCCCCTGACAGATTTCATCCACCACGATGCCCGTCTGCGTCAGGGGCTTCCTGATCTCATGGTGTGCCAGATACTCGACGAAATCCTCGAACTACCAGGCGACCACCCTTTCCTGCAAGATGACGGAATCATCATGCTCAGCGAGCTTGGCACTGCCTTGCTCGCGAACCCGAAACTGTCTGCCGGCCGACGCGAAATCCGTTTCTGTGTCAACCGTTTTGCTGCCTCGATAGCGCTCACTCGCCGCGATCTGGAAGCGACCATGCTGCACCTTGAAGCGGCCTTCGACGCCTTGCCGCTATTGGGTATCGGACTACAACTGGTACGTTTCCCGGCCTCCGCCGGGCTGTTTGATGCTGCACGCGAAAACCTCGCCCGCGTTCGCAGCGCCATGCCACGCAACCCGATCCTGCGTCGGGCATGGGAAGAAGCCCTCAATCAGGCCGAAATCGAACTCAAGCAGGAAACCGCACGCGATCGTGCTGTTCCCCCTTAACATTTCCCCATGTCTCAATTGGACACAAAGCACTGCTGCAAGTGAACAATCAGCGCAAGCAGTGGCTACAATGCGGACGCTGGTGCAAGCGTGGGATCCAACCAACAACCAACTGCTATGGACGTGCGGCGGGACAGGTACGACCATGCCTCATAAATACCTTCCCACCACATGTCGTGGTTGAAGCGGTAACATGATGGCTGCCATTTACTGAGTCAGTCATCCCCATGCGTTTATCTGTTGTCATCCCAGCCAAAAACGAAGCCACCGTCATCGGAAACCTGGTTTGTCGCATTGCCGCACTCAGTTCCGTGGACGAGATTGTTGTCGTTGACGATGGTTCCGCCGACGGCACTGCCCAGCAAGCCGCCGCCGCTGGAGCGCGAGTGATCTCCCATCCCTATTCCCAAGGCAATGGCGCCGCAATCAAAAGCGGCGCACGTACGGCCAAGGGCGAGATCATCGTATTCATGGACGGCGACGGTCAGCACAACCCGGACGATATCCCGCGCCTGCTCGCCCGCCTGGATGAAGGTTATGACATGGTGGTCGGCGCCCGACAGAAAGGTTCGCAGGCCAGCGTATGGCGTGGGCTGGCCAATCGCTTTTACAACCGACTGGCCTCCTACATGACCGGCCACAAGGTTGAAGATTTAACATCAGGTTTCCGTGCTGCGCGTGCAGACAAGTTTCGTGAGTTCCTGTCCCTGTTGCCCAATGGTTTTTCCTATCCCACCACCTGCACCATGGCTTTTTTCCGTTCAGGTTACGCAGTAGCTTACGAACCGATTGATGCAGCACGGAGGATCGGCAAAAGTCATATCCAGCTCGTGCGCGACGGGCTACGCTTTTTGCTCATCATCTTCAAGATCGGCACCCTGTATTCTCCGCTCAAGTTGTTCACTCCGATCGCAGGCTCTTTTCTGGGCGTGGGTTTGCTGTATTACGCCTATACCTATTTAGAATACGGCCGCTTTACCAATATGAGCGCGCTGTTGCTAACAACTGCGGTCATCGTTTTCCTGATTGGGCTCGTTTCCGAACAAATCGCCCAGCTCATGTATGCCAAGGCTGATAAATGAACGAGGTGACGATAAAGCGCTTGTTCGCGGTGGCGGGGCTGCTCATTTCCGTGTTATTGCTGGTCTATTTCGTCATTTTTGCCAGTCGCACGTTTTCAATGGATGCTTTGCGCCAGCTCGCACGCCCTTCGGCGGTATTGGCGATCATTGCGGCTTGCCTGATTTATTGCCTCATTGTGCCAATTTCGGCCTGGGCTTGGAGTCGATTGCTCGTCACAATGGGTGAAAAGTGGTCAACCTTGAGTACCACTGCAATTCTTAGCGTGACCCAAATCGCGAAATATGTTCCTGGCAACATCGCACAGCATGTGAGCAGAGCCGCGTTGGCGCTCTCCTGCGGCATGAATCCCGGCGTGTTTGGTGCCACAGTGATTCTCGAAACGCTACTGGTCATGGGTGCTGCCGCATTGGTCGGAATCTCTTTTTGGCTACTTACGGGCGAGCACTATGATGCGCTCGACACCACCTTCTGGTGGACGCTAGGCAGCCTCTGTGCGGGACTGGCCTGTGCCGCGCTGATCATGCTCGCGCTGCTGCGCTCGTTGCCAAAATTGCGTAACCGCTATCGCTGCTTCCAACGCTGGATCACTGCCGAAATCCGCGTACCGGGCGCAAACATCATCTGTCAGACACTGGCCGCCTACTGCCTGAGTTATGTTGTGATCGGTCTGGTATTCTGGTGTGTGGGTCAGGGGGTCGTCACTGGCAAAATGCCCGGCTATCTCTATCTGACTGCCACCTTTTCCCTGGCCTGGCTGGTAGGCTTTATCGCGCCTGGATTACCCGCCGGATTAGGCGCACGGGAAGGTATCATGACGATTCTACTCGCTGGCAAAATGGAACCCTCGGACATGCTGAATTTGTTGATTGGCATGCGCTTGGCTTCGGTGTCGGGCGATCTGCTATGCTTTATCGGCGGAGGCATACTAATCAAATTTCACCTCCGCAAAGGTTGGGGCAATGCTAAACAAACAAGCCCCACTACTATTTCCGCTGATAAATAAAGAAATCTGCCTCGGACAAACTCCGGTAACGGTTTGGAATATGCGAGAGCAGGTTCCAGCCTAGACAATTCTCCTCAACCCATCGGCTGAAATTCCTGTGTTTGACATGGCTCACTCCAAAAATATTTTCGTCGTTGCTAGAATAAACAATAACGTAACGCTTGGCCGCACCAAAGAGCGTTTGCATGTACTCCTGAAAAACCTCATCTTCCACTAAATGGTAAATAACATCCAGCGACAAGCATAGATCAGCAGCCCCCCCGTCTTTAAACTCCGACATGAGGCAAAATTGCTTGGAGGGATCTTCGGCGAAAGTATTTCTGCACAAATCAAGCGCCGTGACACTAACATCGAACCCCGTATACTGAGGGTATTCTGCATAACGCAATTGGTTCCCATCCCCACACCCAAATTCAATAACGCTATTTATGTCATTACTCTTGACAAAGGCATTGATAACTTCAGCCTTAAACTCTGCCAGCTTGTCGTATGATCCTTCCCCGGAATTTCCTCCGCTCGCATAACGACGCTCCCAATAGGAGGAAGAATTGTTAAACTTGCTAAAATACCCGTAAGCCCATCTCAGCAATCGCCCAACAAGTGACGTATTGCTGATCAAGTTTTTTGTTTTCATCGCCTGGTTCCTGTGTTCATCCGCAGCAGGTACGAATCCTGCTGACCGTGTTCGCGCCACGCAACATTTCAATCTTCTGAAACCGCAGCTAGGCTGTCATCCCTACATACGCAAGCAGTTTAGTGCTAATCTCAAAAACATTCAAACAAACAAAGCACCTGCCCCCGCATCATGAAGAAAATCCTCGTCGTCAGCCGCAATTTCCCCCCTTTGCTAGGCGGGATGGAGCGGCTGAACTTGCACCTCGTCGATGAACTTTCCCACTCCTGCGTGGTGCATCTGGTCGCCCCGGAAGGCGCACGTGATCAAGCGCCAGCAGCCATCTCGCTTACCCAGGTTCCGCTTCGCCCCTTGTCGCGTTTTCTGGCTGGTGCTGCCTGGCATACTCTCCGCGAAGCCCGCCGCTGGAAACCGGATATCGTCCTGGCAGGCAGCGGGTTGACCGCGCCGATAGCGCTCATTGCAGCCCGCGCCTGCGGCGCACGTACCGCTGCTTATGTGCACGGGCTGGATCTGACCGTACCACATCCGATCTATCGCGCCTTGTGGCGGCCCACACTGAGGCGCCTTGATACGGTTATCGCAAACAGCCACGCTACCGCCCGGCTGGCCGAAATGATCGGGATTGGCACTGAGCGCACGAGCATCGTACACCCCGGGGTTAGTTTGCCCACGCTCGACCCCGACGCGCGCGCGCGTTTTCGTCAGACGCATGGTCTGGGTGACGAGCCGGTTCTGCTATCCGTCGGGCGTCTGACCGCGCGCAAAGGCTTACAGGAATTTGTCACGGAAGTTCTACCCCAAGTCGCTACGCGCTACCCCGACGTGCGCCTGATCGTTATCGGCGAACCGGCCACCCAAGCGCTATTTGGTGCCCAACAATCTCCGCAAAGCATTCTCGCCGCGGCACGCGCTGCGGGCGTCGGTGAGCGGCTACGCTTTCTGGGCCGGGTTTCCGATACGGAACTAGCTGACGCTTATGCCGGTGCAGATCTCTACGTTTTCCCTGTGCGCCATTTTCCCTATGATCCCGAGGGCTTCGGCATGGTGGCCGTTGAGGCTGCGGCTCACGGGCTGGCAACCGTGGCTTATGCGACCGGTGGCGTAGTCGATGCGGTCAGCGCTGGTCAGAATGGCTCTCTGGCGCCTGCCGGTGACGCAACGGAATTTTCCCGCCATGTCATCGCCTTGCTAGAGCACGGCCTTCCCCCGGCACAGATCCGCGGTTTCGCAGAGCAATTCGCTTGGCCACAGTTTGGTAAGAAAATTCTGGCGGCGCTGGAAATTCAGTAGTGCTGGTTTTTCCTCCCGAACGAATTGATGGGCAGAATTTGGAAGCTGGCAAAGCCACGCCACCTCGGCAAGGCTGGACTTGCCATACTCAGTGACGGAGGCGATTTTGCGGAGGGCATCATGGCCTATGAGGGTAACTGGCTGGGCGGCGAAACGTTCGTATCCTTCGACAAAAAAGCGGTGTCACTGCTTGCGCGCCAGGGACTGCCGACACGACTTCTTTAACGTGCCCAAAAATCAACCTCGCCTAAAGTTCCCCTCCCGCGTGCCGAAACCCTCTTCACCACTCCGTGACGAGCACCGATGAAACCCAACCGTCCCCCCTCCCTGCCGCATCTGTTCGTCCTGCTCCTCGGCATCATGACAGCCATGCCGTGCGTGGCGCAGAGCGACTGGGAGCGCATTGTCGGCGACCGGGAGCGCACGGTGGAGATCGACCCCGCCAGTATTTTCGACAGCTACCACAATACCAAGGTGGCGTGGGGGCGCGTGGTGTTGAGTGCGGCGGAGAGCGAGAAAAACCACTACCACACGATCAAGGCGCTCAACCGCTACGACTGCCTCAACCGCAGCTTCATCACGATCAAGCGGGTCTATCTCAATGTCGATCAAAATGTGCTGAAGGAAGAGACGGTGAGCAAGCCCGTTGCAACCGTCGTCAAGCGGAATTCGGTCGATGAGCAGATGTGGCGCAAGGTGTGCTTCCCCACGCCGCCCGCCAAGGACGCCAAGGGTACGCCCCAGGCGCCTGTGCCGACCAAGGGCAGCTCATCACGCCGGATAGACCGCCTCGCCGCTGCTGCGGATCAGGCGGCCGTAAACGCCAGGACGCCACCGGCCGCGGTAGCGCCTCCCCCGGCGGCAAGCGTCGCCCCGCCGCCCGCCAAGGGCAGAATCAAGGCCACGCCCGCAGAGTCCGCCCTGACCGCAGCCCCGACCGCGAACACCCCGGCAGCGGTGACACGGCCCACCGTGGCGGCTGAGGTGGCGCCGCCTGACGGCGCGACCCCGGCGGCGATGCCCATGACACCTGTCACTGCGCCGCAGCCAACGCCCGCCGCAACGCCCGCTGTGCCCGCGTCTCGTGTTACGCCTGCGCCGCGTGTCACCCTCCCTGCCGCCACATCTTCCACCTCACCCCCCCCCTCATTACCTCCTGTAGCGCGGCGCGAGCGTGTGCGCGAATCGACGCCGGTTGTGTTTCCCGCCCCGTCGCGCACGGCACATGTGCGTCCCGCAAGCGCCACCCCCAAAACCCCGCTGATCGGCAACGATGACTGGCGCTATAACGGCCCCGCCGGGCCTGAGCAGTGGGGCAAGTTGCGTCCGGATTGGCGGCTGTGCGGCGAAGGGCTGCGCCAATCGCCGATTGACCTGGGCACGAGCGGGGCGATTGCGGTGGATCTGGACCCGGTGAGCTTCGATTACCGCACGACCAGTTTTCGCATCACCGATACCGGCAATCTGCTGCGGGTGGCGGTGGGCGAGGGCATGGAGATCGAAGTGCGCGGGCGTAAATATGCGCTCACAGGCATCACGCTGCACAGTCCCGGCGAAGCGCGCTTCAACGGCGAACGCGCCGAGCTCGAGGTGCATTTTGCTCACCATGACCGCGATGGACGTCAGGCTTTTGTCGCGGTGCAGGCGAAACGGGGCGAGCAGTCGAATCCGATGTTGCAGACCCTGCTCAACAATCTGCCCCTGGAGCAATACGACAGTTACACCCCGCCCACGGCGCAGCTCGATCTGGCCGCGTTTCTGCCGACGAATTCGGCCCATTTTCTGTATATGGGCTCGCTGTCCGCGCCGCCGTGTTCTGAAGAGGTGTTGTGGATTGTGATGAAGGAGCCGGTCATCCTCAGCGCGGAGCAGCTCGACGTTTTCACCGGCCTGCATCCGGGCAATGCGCGCCCGACGCAGGCCGCGAACGGGCGCACGGTGCTGGAATCGCGCTGATTCAAGCCCGGATGACTACGTGTAATCGCCGCCCGCATAATTCTCGAAGCGGGTGTATTCGCCAAGAAAAGTCATCCGCACCACCCCGGTAGGGCCGTTCCGGTGTTTGCCGATGTTCAGTTCTGCGATGCCCTTGTCCTGGGAGTCGGGGTGGTAGACCTCGTCACGGTAGATGAACATGATGATGTCAGCATCCTGCTCGATTGCGCCCGACTCGCGCAGATCGGACATGATCGGGCGTTTGTCGGCGCGGCTCTCGACGCTGCGGTTCAACTGCGACAGCGCGATGATCGGGACATTCAGCTCCTTGGCAAGCGCTTTGACTGAACGCGAGATTTCCGACACTTCGGCGGTGCGGTTGTTGGAATCGCGGTTGCTGCTGATGCCGCTCATCAGTTGCAGGTAATCAATCACGATCAGGCCCAGTTGCCCACACTGGCGGGCGAGGCGGCGGGCACGGGAGCGCAGGTCGATCACATTCAGCCCCCCGGCCTCGTCGATGTAAATCGGCGCTTCGTAGAGCTTGCCCACGGCCATGGTGATGCGCTGCCAGTCGTCGTCGCTGAGTTGGCCCTTGCGGATGTTCTGCAGCGCGACCCGTCCCACCGAGGCGATGAAGCGGGATGCAAGCTGGGTGGCAGGCATTTCCATCGAGAAGATGGCGACCGGCAGTTTCTGTTCCACCGCAACGTGTTCGGCGATATTGAGGGCGAGCGTGGTTTTGCCCATCGCCGGACGGGCGGCCAGCACCAGCATGTCCGAGGGCTGGAGACCCGAGGTGAGGCTATCGAGGTCGATGAAGCCGGTAGGCACGCCGGTGATTGCCTGCGGGTTATCGCGGTCGTAGAGCTCCTCCATCCGGGCGACCACCTGGCTGATGGCGGGTTGAATCTGTTGCAGGCCGTTGACATGGCGGGCGCCCGCTTCGGCGATCTCGAACACCTTGCGCTCGGCCTCATCGAGCAGGGTCTTGGCATCCTTGCCCGAGGGCGCCAGCGCGCTCGATGCGATCTCGTCGCCTGCGGCAACGAGTTTGCGCAGGATGGCGCGCTCGTTGATGATCTCGGCATAGCGGCGGATATTGGCGGCCGACGGCGTGTTGTTGGCGATCTCCGCGAGATAGGCCAGCCCGCCCGCAGCCTCCGCTTCGCCACTTTTTTCCAGCGCCTCGAATACTGTCACCACATCTGCCGGCTTGCCCAGATTGAGCAGACGGACGATGTGCTGGTAGATGCGGCGGTGGTCGTCGCGGTAGAAATCTTCCGCGCCGATGAGATCGCCAATCCGTTCCCACGCTTCGTTGTCGAGTAACAGCCCCCCCAACAGGGATTGCTCGGCTTCGAGCGAATGGGGCGGCAGCTTCAGCCCCGCCTGCGCCGCACGTGAGGAATCGGGAAAATCTGCCATGATGCTTTGCACCCCTTAAAAACAAGGGACTGCCGTGGCAGTCCCCTGGGTCATGCGTGAACCACTCAAACGCTTACTGCGCGTGATCGCCCAGCACCGACACGGTGATCGGCACCACGACATCGGCATGAAGCGCGACATCGAGCTGGATGTCGCCGACCGCTTTCAGATGACCATCGGGCATGCGGATGGCGCTGCGCTCGACCGTGAAGCCCAGCGCGGCGAGCGCTTCGGCAACATCGATGTTGGACACCGAGCCGAACAGACGCCCGTCCATCCCCGCCTTGCGCGTGATCTGAACCAGAAGCCCTTCGAGCTTGCTGCCCAGCTCCTGCGCCGCAGTGAATTTTTCGCCCTGCACACGTTCGAGTTCAACCCGGCGGGTTTCAAATTCGGCGAGGTTGGCGGCGGTTGCGCGCTTGGCGTGACCTTGCGGAATCAGGTAGTTACGGGCGTAACCGTCCTTGACCTTGACCACATCACCCAGCGAACCGAGCTTGCCGACTTTTTCAAGCAGAATAACTTGCATGGGGGCAGCTCCTTACTGGTGGAGATCGGTGTAGGGCAGGAGCGCGAGGAAGCGGGCGCGCTTCACTGCGACCGACAACTGGCGCTGATACCCGGCCTTGGTGCCGGTGATGCGCGCCGGCATGATACGGGCATTTTCAGTGATGAAGTCCTTGAGGATGTCGACATCCTTGTAGTCGACTTCCTCGATCTTCTCCGCAGTGAAGCGGCAGAACTTGCGCCGTTTGAACAGACCGCCACGATTGCCACGGTCATCCTTTTTCTTGAGCTTGTTTTTGCTGCTGGGCTTGAAAGCCATTTCAGTTTCCTTCTACAAATTCGATGTTGTTGACATGCAGCACGGGCGTCCGGCTACGCGCGCTTTTCGCGGCGAGAAAGCCCGTTACCGTCATTCGCGCTCCCGGCTGAACCGCTGCCAGCACATGCGCCAACTCACCAATCGCCATCGCCGCCAGTTCCACGCTGACTTCGCGCATCACACCGGCTTCATCCCTGCGCGATTCATGCCCCAGCTTGACCGAAGCCACCGCAATCCCGGCCGGGGTACGACGCAGAGGCGATATCTCGATGACATGCGCGGTGAGACGCAGCTCATTGCTGACCGCATCGCAGGCACAGTCGCCAGACGAGCGCTCAGACGGCAGCGACAGGTTCTTCTTCAGTTCGGGGTTCGTCACCGGCGCCGGCGTTCGCCAGCAGCGAGCGCGACTTTTCTTCCTTCATCATCGGCGAAGCGACGGTGATCGCCTTCTTCACCTGGATGACGAGGTGGCGCAGCACGGCATCGTTGAACTTGAACGCATGTTCAAGCTCGGCCTTGGTCTCGCCATCGACCTCGATATTCATGAGCACGTAGTGGGCCTTGTGGACTTTCTGGATCGGGTAAGCGAGCTGCCGCCGACCCCAGTCTTCCAGCCGATGCACCTGCCCGCTGCGGGCGGTGACGATACCCTTGTAGCGTTCGATCATCGCCGGCACCTGCTCAGACTGATCCGGGTGCACGATGAACACAATCTCATAATGTCGCATCAAAACTTCCTTACGGTTGATTAAGCCCCCCGGCATGCGAGAACCAGTGGAGCAAGGGAATCGGGCATGATAGCAGGTGTTTTGGCGCAACGCCAGAGTACGTATTGTCCAATGGGGGTTGAGTCTCAGCGCGGACGGTTATCCCAGATCTTCTGCAAGCGTTTCACCGATACCGGCATCGGTGTTTTCAGCGTCTGGGCGAAGAGGCTGACCCGCAACTCTTCCAGCAACCAGCGAAACGCCTCCAGCTCGGGGTCGATCACCCCGGCGCGGCGGCGGTTGAGGGTTTCGCGCTCCCAGGAATGCGCCAACGCTCTCCATTCCGCCATGGCTTTGGCGTCACGGGTCGGGCCGTCGCGCAACTTGTCGAGGCGCAGCGTGGCGGCCTGAAGATAGCGTGGGAAATGGTGGAGATGTTTCCAGGCGAAGGCGAGCAGGAAGTCCGGCGGCAGCAGCGCGGCGAGCTGGGCGCGGACGTCGGTGACGACTTCGGGAAAAGCCTTGTTCAGCGTGGCGAGCCGCTTTTGCAGGGTGGCGTTTTCTGCCAGCAATTGCGTGGTCAGACGCATGAATTCCTGCGCGACCAGCGTGATGCGCGGGCGGGCCTTGGCGCAGAGCTGGCTGAAAGTCTCCGCGTCGGTGGGGAGGGATTCGTCGAGACAGCAGCGCGCCAGCGTGGCTTCGACGAGGCGGGTCTTCAACTCGGCTTCGGTGCCGAAGTCGCGGTATTGCAACGCCAGCTCACGCAGGCCGGGCAGACGCTCGATCGCCTTGACCTGATCCTTGAGCGCGAGGGCGAAGAGTCGCGCCAGACCCCGGCGGTGCACTTTGGCGGCCTCTTCGGGGGTGTCGTAAGGCCGCAGCGAGACGCTGTCGCCATCATCGTGCAGCGCCGGGAAGCCGATCACCTCGCGCCCGCCGATGCGCATCTCGATCAGCTCCGGCAGCGCCCCGAATGTCCAGGACGTTATCCCTGCAGGGGCGGGTTTCAAACCCGTCCCTACGACCGTTTCGGGGGTCGGGATGATATCCGGCTCGGCCTCGAACTTCGCCGCCACCTGCTCCTTCAACCGCGCCCGCAATTGCCCCAACTGGCGCGACTGTCCGAGCGCCCGGCCATGTTCATCAATCACGCGAAAGTTCATGAAGCAATGCGGCGGCAGGTTTTCCGGGCGGAAGCTCTCCAGCGGCAGCTTGAGGTGTACCCGCTCCTCGACAAAATATTGCAGCGCCTTCAACAGCGGCCCTTCGCGCTCGCGCTCGAACTCGCCCTCTTCAAACGCCGCCATAAAATCCGCCGCGCTCTCGCTGATCGGCTGCAAGCGGTGACGCAGTTTCTGCGGCACGGTCTTCATCAGCGCGACAATTTTTTCTTCCAGCAGCCCCGGCACCAGCCATTCGCAACGCTGCGAGGGGATCTGGTTGAGCATCGCCAGCGGCACGGTGAGGGTGACGCCATCGTCGGCCTCGCCCGGCTGGTGGCGGTAGTCGAGCTTGAGCTTTTGCCCGAGCACCGCCAGCGAAGGGGGAAAGCGTTCGCTCGTCACCCCTTCGGCCTCGTGCCGCATGAGCTGTTCGCGGGTGAGATAGAGCAGCTTCGGCCCGGTTTTCTCAGCCTGTCGCCGCCAGTGCTCGAAGGCGGCGAGGTCAAGGATGTCTTCGGGGATTTTGCTGGTGTAGAAGGCTTCGATCAGGGTCTCATCGACCAGCACGTCGGGGCGGCGGGTTTTGTGTTCCAGACGTTCGATCTCGGCCACCAGCCGGCGGTTGTGATTGAGGAAGCCCATCGTGCGTGCGGGGCCGTCCGCGATCTCTCCGGCGACCAGACCATCGCGGATGAACAGCTCGCGGCACAGCGCCGGGTCGATGTCGTGGTAAGGCACGCCCCGACGCGCCCAGATCACCAGGCCGTACAAAGTGCCGCGCTCCCAGGCCCGCACGCTGCCCGAGACCTTCGACCAGTGCGGCTCGAACACCTGTTTACGGATCAGGTGCCCGCCGACTTCTTCCACCCACTCCGGCTCGATGCGCGCCAGACAGCGACCAAAGAGGCGCGAGGTTTCGACCTGTTCAGCCACCATGATCCATTTGCCCGCCTTCTTCGCCAGCGCCGAGCCGGGATGCGGCCAGAATTTGATGCCGCGTGCGCCCTGATAGCTGCCCGCCTGCGGCCCCACACCTTCCTCCATTTTGCAGCCGAGGTTGCCGAGCAGCCCGGCCAGCAGTGATTTGTGGATGGATTCATAGTTGGCGGCGAGGGTGTTTAGCTTCCAGCCGTGCTCGACGCAGAGGGCGTGCAACTGGGTGTAGACCTCGCGCCATTCGCGCATGCGCAGATAAGAGAGGAAGTGCCGCCGACACCACTGCTTCTGCTGGTTGCCGGATTCGTGCCGCTGCACCTCGCCCCAGGCTCTCCACAGATTCCAGAACCAGAGAAATTCCGAGCGTTGATCCTGCTCCGTCCCCCGGAATCTGGCGTGCGCCTGATCGGCGGCGCCGGGGCTGTCCTGCGGGCGCTCACGGGGGTCTTGCGTCGACAGCGCGGCGGCGATCACCAGCGCTTCGTCGAGCGCACCCCGGTCGCGCGCGGCGAGCATCATCCGGCCAATGCGCGGGTCGAGCGGCAGCCTGGCGAGTTCCTGACCGATGGGGGTGAGGGTGCGGGCGGCTTCGTTGCCCTCATCATTGATCGCGCCGAGCTCGGCGAGCAGCGCGTAACCATCGCCGATCAGGCGCGAGCCGGGGGCGTCGATGAAGGGGAAGTTTTCCACCGCGCCCAGGCCCAGTGCCTTCATGCGCAGGATCACCCCGGCCAGCGAGGAGCGCAGGATCTCCGGGTCGGTGTGGGCAGGGCGGCGGTTGAAATCGTCCTCGTCGTAGAGGCGGAAGCAGATGCCATCCATCACCCGACCGCAGCGCCCGGCGCGCTGGCGTGCTGCCGACTGGGCGATCTTCTCGATCTGCAGCTGCTCGACCTTGTTGCGCGGCGAGTAGCGTTTGATCCGCGCCAGCCCGGTATCGACCACGTAGCGCACGCCCGGCACGGTGAGCGAGGTCTCCGCGACGTTGGTCGCCAGCACCACCCGGCGACCGCTGGAATGTGCGAATACCCGCGCCTGATCCTGCGCCGACTGACGCGCAAAGAGCGGCAGGATCTCGCTGCCGGCGAGCAGTCGCGCCTTGTGCAGCACCTCCGCCGCCTCGCGGATTTCGCGCTCGCCGGGGAGGAACACCAGCACGTCGCCGGGGCCGCAGCCTTGCGCTTCGTCGACGGCATCGACCAGCGCATCGTAGAGATCGCGGCGACGGTTGGCGCGGGTGTTGTTTGCATCGTCGCTGTCGTCGTCGAGCACCGGGCGGTAGCGCATCTCGATCGGATACAGGCGGCCGGAGACCTCGATCACCGGCGCGGCATTTCCAGCCGCGTCGGCAAAGTGGCGGGCGAAGCGTCCGGCGTCGAGCGTGGCCGAGGTGATGATGATTTTGAGCTCGGGCCGACGTGGCAGCAGGGTTTTCAGGTAGCCGAGCAGGAAGTCGATGTTCAGGCTGCGCTCGTGGGCCTCGTCGATAATCAGGGTGTCGTAGGCGGAGAGCTGCGGGTCGCCCTGGGTTTCGGCGAGCAGGATGCCGTCGGTCATCAGCTTGATGTAGCTCGCCGGGCTGGTACGGTCGGTGAAGCGGATCTTGTAGCCGACGACTTCCCCGAGCGGGCTGTGCAGTTCTTGCGCGATGCGGCTGGCGGTCGCCCGGGCGGCGAGGCGGCGCGGCTGGGTGTGACCGATCAGGCCCGCTGCGCCGCGCCCGAGGGCAAGGCAGATTTTGGGCAGTTGCGTGGTCTTGCCGGAGCCGGTCTCGCCGCAGACGATGATGACCTGATGGGCGGAGAGGGCGGCTGCGATCTCATCCCGCTTCGCCGACACCGGTAATTCAGGCGGAAAGTCCGGCACCGGCTGCGCCGCACGGCGCGCAGCCAGTTGCGCACGCGAGCGTTCGAGCGCGGCGTCGAAATCATCGCGCAGGCGCTGCACCTTGCGCGCATCGGCGTTTTTGCCCCCCTGCAAGCCACGCCACATCCGCTGCAGGCGGGCGCGATCGGCCGTGCAGCAATCGTCGAATGCCATCAAGCCGATTGTTTCTCCTGCAGTTTCCCCCGCAGCGCCTCCCACTGCACACGCAATTTCGCCAGCGTGGCTTCGGCCAGCGCCAGCCGCTCTTTTTCCTGCGCGATGACCTCAGCCGGGGCGCGGGCGGTGAAACTTTCGTTATCCAGCTTGCCCTTGGCCAGCGCGGCCTGTTTTTCCTGCTTGTCGATTTCTTTTTGCAGGCGCCCGGTTTCGGCCACGAGGTCGATTTCCACCACCAGCATCAGGCGAAGATTCCCGAGCACGGCGACCGGGGCGAGGGAGTCGGCGGGGATGTCATCGACGAAGCTGATGTCGGAGAGCTTGGCGAGCGCCTGCAGGATGGGGCCGAAGGTCTTGATCGCGGCCACCTCGGCGGAGGAGCCCGCGACCACCAGCGGCGTGCGCACGGCAGGCGAGATGCCCATTTCACCCCGCAGGTTGCGGCAGGCGGAGACGAGGGTCTTGAGGTGTTCGACCTGCGCGGCGGCAGCCTCATCCGCTGCGCCGGGCTCGGCTTGCGGGTAGGGGGTGAGCATGATGGAGTCATGACTTTTGCGCCCGGCAATCGGGGCAACGGTTTGCCACAATTCCTCGGTGATGAAAGGAATGACCGGGTGGGCGAGGCGCAGCAGGGTCTCCAGGGTCTGCACCAGGGTGCGGCGTGCGCCCAGGGCGCTGGCGGCGTCGTCGCTGGACATCTCCACCTTGGCGATTTCCAGATACCAGTCACAGAACTCGTCCCAGATGAAGTGGTACAGGGCCAGGGCGAGCAGATCGAAGCGGTATTCGGCGAATTGTTCGGCGACCTCCGCCGCCAGCGCGTTGAGGCGGCTGACGATCCAGCGGTCGGCGAAAGAGAGCGTCGCGTGCTGCGCGCCGAGATCAACGCCTTCCACGTTCATCAGCACGAAGCGGGTGGCATTCCAGAGTTTGTTGCAGAAGTTGCGGTAGCCTTCGCAGCGGTTCAAGTCGAATTTGATGTCGCGCCCCGGCGAGGCGAGCGAGGCGAAGGTGAAGCGCAGCGCATCGGTGCCGAAGGCGGGAATGCCATCGGGGAATTCCTTGCGCGTGCGTTTTTCGATTTTGGGCGCGTCCTTGGGGTTCATCAGCCCCGTGGTGCGTTTTTTGACGAGCGCCTCAATGTCAATGCCATCAATCAGGTCAATGGGATCAAGCACGTTGCCCTTCGATTTGCTCATCTTCTGACCTTCGCCATCTCGAATGAGACCATGCACGTAAACATGCTTGAAGGGGATTTTTTCGGTGATGTATTTGGTCATCATCACCATGCGGGCGACCCAGAAAAAGATGATGTCAAAGCCCGTCACCAGCACCGACGAGGGCAGATACAGATCAAGCGCGGGATTGGATTCTGGTTCTTGCGGATATTCCGTCCAGTCGAGGGTGGAAAAAGGCCAGAGGGCAGAGGAAAACCAGGTGTCGAGCACATCTTCGTCGCGGGTTAGACCCCTGCTACGTATAAATTCAAGCTCTTTAATATGTACATGGTCATTGCCAGCCTCAGAAATTAACTTGTCAATTTCAACATTAAATTCATTCAGGGCGCTTGCTTCATCAAGTGCGACAATGACCTGACCAGTGTGGGTATACCATGCGGGAATCTGGTGCCCCCACCACAGTTGGCGGGAAATGCACCAATCCTGAATGTTGTTCAGCCACTGGTTGTAGGTATTGACCCAGTTTTCCGGGTAGAAGCGAATTTCGCCATTGGCAACGACTTCCAGCGCCTTTTCAGTGATGGATTTTCCGTCCCTGCCCTTTTTGCTCATTCTGACAAACCACTGCTTGGTGAGCATGGGTTCGATGACCACACCAGTGCGGTCGCCACGCGGAACCTTGAGTTTGTGCTTCTCAACTTTTTCCAGCAGCCCGGCGGCTTCCAAGTCGGCAACGATGACTTTACGGGCGTCGAAGCGGTCTAGCCCATGGTATTTTGTGGGAATCAAATCGCAGATGTCATCTCCCACAACTATCCTGAAATGCCCTGGTTTGAAATCAAGATCATCATGAGGACTGCTCTTAATTTTCCCATCCAGTGTCAAAACTGAAATCTCTTCCAGCTTATGCCGCTTTCCCACAGCGTTGTCATTAAAATCGTGCGCGGGCGTAACCTTCACCACCCCCGTACCAAACGCCATGTCCACATAAGTGTCTTTAATGATAGGGATTTCACGCCAATCCTCTGCGTTGGTAGCTTTCCCTTGACTAACAGCCAAGTCTCCGGCACGGCTTAAAGGTAGCCTGACGGTTTTGCCAATCAAATGTCCGTAGCGTTCGTCATCAGGATGCACCATTACCGCCGTATCGCCCAGCATGGTTTCGGGGCGGGTGGTGGCGACGGTCAGGCTGCCGCTGCCGTCGGCAAGCGGGTAGCGGATATGCCACATGAAGCCGTCTTCTTCTTCCTGTATCACTTCGAGGTCGGAAACGGCGGTTTTGAGTTTCGGGTCCCAGTTCACCAGCCGCGTGTCGGGTTCAATCAACCCGTCCTCGCACAGACGCACGAAGGTTTCGGTCACGACCTTGTTCATCCCCGCGTCCATCGTGAAGCGTTCGCGCGTCCAGTCGGGGCTGGTGCCCATGCGCCGCATTTGACGGGTGATGCTACCGCCGGAGTATTCCTTCCATTCCCACACTTTTTTGAGAAACGCTTCACGCCCCAGGGCATGGCGGGAAATGCCCTCCGCGTCCAGTTGGCGCTCCACCACAATCTGCGTGGCGATCCCGGCATGGTCGGTGCCCGGCTGCCAGAGGGTGTTGTCGCCGCGCATCCGGTGATAGCGCGTCAAGGCGTCCATCAGGGTTTGATTGAAGCCGTGCCCCATATGCAACGTGCCCGTCACGTTGGGCGGCGGCAGCAGAATGCAAAAGGATTCGTCTTTCGGCTTGGCGGTATCCAGCCCGGCGGCGAAATAATTACGGGATTCCCATTCGGGATACCAGCGGGCTTCAATGTCCGCCGGTTCAAAACTTTTGGCAAGTTCCATGGTGGGGGGGCAGGCGTGGAAACCTTCGATTATAGCCGAGGCGGAAGCGTTGACCGGGCAACACGCGCATGATCGAATCGGGGCCGTCGTCGTCCGCGCTCACGCCATGCCCCCCTCCCCTGCCTCTCCCGTCCTGATTCTCGGTGGCGCCCGCTCGGGCAAAAGCCGTCATGCCGAAACGCTGGCGCGGCACAGCGGCGCGGCGGTCACGCTCATCGCCACCGCAGAAGCCGGGGACGCGGAAATGCGCCTGCGCATCGAGCGCCATCGCGCCGAGCGCCCGGCAGCGTGGCGCACGGTCGAAGAACCGCTGGCGCTTGCCGCCACCCTGGCCCGCGAAGCCGCGCCCGGACGCACCCTGATCGTCGATTGCCTCACCTTGTGGCTCACCAACCTGCTCGCCGGAGCGGAGCACCTGCCCCCCGGCGGTGAGGCTGACGCCCTGCCCCGTTTCGTCAGCGAACGCGCCGCGCTGCTGGAGACGCTGCCCCGACTGCCCGGCCACATCGTGCTGATCGCCAACGAAACCGGCCTCGGTCTGGTGCCCGCCACCGCGCTCGGTCGCCTCTTCCGTGACGAGGCCGGGCGGCTCAATCAGGCCGTGGCGGCCTTGTGCCCGCAGGTGGTGTTCGTCGCCGCCGGTTTGCCGCTGGTGCTCAAAGGCTGACTACTTCCCTTCCGCCTCTTCAAACTTGTCGACCTTGCGCAAGGTCGGAAACAGCCAGGCCCAGCCCGCGACCACCGCCAGGGTGCACAAGCCCCCGCTGACCGCAGCGGCCACCACCCCGAGATGTTCGGCAAAGCTGCCGGCGCGGAATTCGCCCAGCTCGTTGGAAGAACCGATGAAGAGCATGTTCACCGCGCTCACCCGTCCGCGCATGTCGTCGGGGGTGGAGAACTGCACCAGCGCGCCACGGATGTAGACACTCACCATGTCGGCAGCCCCCGCCACCATCAGCGCGGCAAACGAGAGCCAGTACCAGTGCGACAGGGAAAAGACCAGATTGGCGCCGCCGAAAACGGCCACGGCGATGAGCATGGTCTTGCCGACGTTGCGGTTGAAGGGGTAGCGGCTCAACACAAACCCGGCGCCCACTTCGCCAAAAGCGATGGCGGCGCGCAGCAAGCCCAGGCCGTCGGAACCGGTATGGAGAATTTCGGCGGCGTAAATCGGCAGCAGCGCCACCACGCCGCCGAGCAACACCGCGAACAGATCGAGCGAAATGCTGCCCAGAATGATGCGGCGCTGGATGATGAAGCGGATGCCAACAGTGAAGCGCTGCCACATCGTGCTGTCCGCGGCACTGGCCCCCGGATGCATGTCCGCGTAACGGATCTCGACCCGGGCGAGCAGAAAAACCGCAGACAGAAAACTCAGCGCACACACGGCATAACTCAGCGCGCCGCCGCCCCAGGCGTAGAGCAGCCCGCCGACGATGGGGCCGCCGATGCTCGCCGCCCGCATCACCATGCCGTTGGTGGCGATGGCCTGGGCGAGCTGCTCGCGCGGCACGATCTGGGGCAGGATGCTCTGCACCGTCGGCCCGGAAAACGCGCGCGTGCAGCCGAACAGCACCAGTGTGGCGTAAATGCCACTCACCCCGGCACTGCCGTGACCACTCAACCACAGCAGCGCCAGCGAACAAAACATGGCGACAATCCAGCTCGCCATCAAGACGGGTTTGCGCGCCACGCGGTCAATGAGATCGCCCGCCGGCATCAGCAACAGCAACATGGGCAGGAACTGGGCCAGCCCCACCCAGGCCAGCGCCATCGCGCTGCGGGTGAGTTCATAAACCTGCCAGCCGATCACCACGGCCTGAATCTGGGTCGCAAACATGCCGGCGAGGCGGGCGAGCAAAAAAGCAACAAAACCTGAATTGCGCCAGGCATCTGACGCGGGAGCGCGGGGGAAAATCGGCATTTTATGAGGAGAAGCCTTTGCTCGTTCGGGGCGATGGCGCCAGAGAGGGCGTAGCCGGCGTAATATCCACGGTTTCGCCATTTCTCTGCAAGCGATGCCGGAAGCACCTGCTACAACTTCGAGTTATAAAGTCGGCATTCTATTCGCGTTATTCGCCGCTGCCGGTTTTTCGTTCAAAGCCATCCTCGCCAAGCTCATCTATCGCTACGGTGTCGACGCAGAAACCCTGCTCGGCCTGCGCATGGCGCTGGCCCTGCCGTGCTACCTGGCGCTGGGCATCTTCGCCCGCCGCGACGCCAGGACGCGCGTCCCGCTCAGCGCCCGCGACTGGCTATGGCTGGCGGGCCTGGGGTTTTGCGGCTACTACCTGTCGAGCTATCTGGATTTTCTCGGGCTCAAGCACATCTCGTCGGGGCTGGAGCGCCTGATTCTGTTCCTGTACCCGACGCTGGTCATCATGATCTCGGCGTTCTTCCTCAAAAAACCGCTGACCCGGTGGACACTGTTCGCCCTCACCCTCACCTATCTCGGCATTGCGCTCGCGGTCGGCCATGACCTGGGCAACAACGCCGAAGCCCGCCACGAAATCTGGCTCGGCGCCACCCTCGTTTTCGCCAGCGCGCTCACTTACGCCTTCTACCTGATCGGCAACGGCATGGTCGTGCAGCGCATCGGCGCGCTCCAGCTCACCGTCTGGGCCTCGACTTTCGCCTGCCTGTTCAGCATTGCCCAATTCCTGATCCTGCGCCCGGTCGAACTCGCCTTGCATCACGTGTGGCAGACCTGGGCCTTGCTCGGAGTAATGGTGATTGTGTCCACCGTGGCCCCGGTATGGATGTTGTCGGAAGCCATCCGCCGCATCGGCACGGGGCCGGTGTCGCTCACCAGCACGCTCGGCCCGGTCGTCACCATCGCGCTCGGCTGGGTCATTCTCGACGAACCCTTCGGCTGGAACCAGGTCGTCGGCGCCACCCTGGTCATCGGTGGGGTGTGGATCATGTCGCGGCAAAAAGTCCGGGAAGGGCGAACCTGATGCCTTCCTTGCCGCGCCGCGCCCCTGCTTCTACCATTGCGCCAACATGAGCCCCAAACCACCCCGCCCCCCCCTCCCCGTCGCCCCCTACGGCTCGCCGCAGAACCCGTGGCGCGCGCCGGATGGCGGCATTGTGTCGTGCACGGAAAAACTCAAAGTGATGGCGGAAAATCTGGCTGAGTTGCGCCAATGCGCACAAGACGTGCTGGAAGACGCCGTGCTGATGGGCTGTGACGAGGCCCAGGTCAAGGAAGCCCTCCTCGCAGAAATCGCCGCGCTATCCAGCGGCTATGCGCCCAAGGAAAACTGAGCGGGTATTCTGGATAAATATAATTTAACGTCATAAGCCAACTGCCATTTATGACAGTAAGCGATGTTTTTTAAGCGTTTTTGTGCCCATATTTGTGCCCATGGTGGGCTGTTTTGCAAAAATAGTCTGGCTTACCCGATATGGGTAACCTGATTTCCTGATGTCTTCGATTTCGCCCCGTGCATCTTGCCGAAAATGGCTCGCATTTGCGCCTGGAGCATAGTTTTATGCTCAATACTTGTTTTGTGCACCCTGATTTGTGCCCTGATTTGTGCCCATTTGCGACGTCAGCGGGCTGCAAAGCCAGTGACGGCGGGACTCTAGTTTTTCTACATGAAAAAGAAGTTCCTCGCAGTAAACGTAGCGCTCGCGCTCGGTGCGATGGTCGTTGGGAGTGCGGCTTATGCTCAGTCGAGCACACTGCTTGATGGGTTGACTGTCTCGCCGACCGCAAATACGCCTGCCAGCCAATCTTTCGCGCTGCCGGGTAACATCGTGGTGTCCGACAACTACGAAGGCCTCATCAATGTCGTGCCTTACTACAGCGTGCAGGAAGGCAACACCGTCGCGCTGTCGATCACCAATAACGACATCCTCAACGGCAAAGTGGTGAAGGTGCGCTTCCGTGGCGCGGAGTGGTCGGACGACGTGCTTGACTTTCAGGTCTTCCTCTCGCCGGGCGACATCTGGACGGCCGCGCTCACCAAAGAACTTGACAGCGCCACGGGTCATTGGGTTGCCAAGCTGAACTGGTCTGGTGACAACACTGTCACCCGCCCGAAGCTCGACGCCGCAGGTGCGCTGTTCCACGCTGACGCCCGTGTGAAGAGCACGAAAGACTCCACCCTCGAAGGCTATGTCGAAATCATCACGCTGGCCGACATTCCGCCGGTTCTGAATGGTGCTGATAGTACTGCTGGCGAATTTGGCATTCCCACTGCCGACAACGCTACGAGTACTGACTTTCACACCAACCCGCTCTACACCGTCACCAAGCACGTCGGCGGTGCACAACCCCCGGCCTACGCTGATTCCGCCATCTATAACGACACCATCGCCAAACTGGTTCAGGACAGCTATTGGAACTACAAGAGTGTCGGTGCTTCGGTCGCGCCTAATGGCACCCACCTCTACAACCTAGCAGAATCCGGTCATGCTATTAGCGGGAATAACTGGACTCAAGCGGGTGTTGGTGCAACGTACCAAGGCCGTAATCAGTTCGGCGCCGGCAAGACCTTTGCCTCCGACGACTGGCTGCAATTCCCCACCCCGGCGATTTCGAGCTACGTGTCGATCATCAACGTCCAAAGCCGCAAAGCCTATACGCTGCAAGCCACCGCGCTGAGAAATGCTGTAGTAATTCAAGGTGGCAATATCAGTGACAATTCCGGCGCTAATAGTGGCGACTTGACTGAACTCTACTCCACCGCTGCGGTACGTGCAGGAACGGTTTATCCTGTTCAGAGTGCGTCCGTCTACGGTTCGATCAAGGCCTACTTTGAACAAAGAGCTGGCCTGGATGTGGCTTGGGCTGGCACTGGCGAACGAATCACCGCTGACAATATTTTCGGCGAAGGCTCCGGTGCGGCGGGTGTTGATACCCGTCTTGCCGGTCTCACCCTGCAAGAGCTTGACCTGCCCGACCTGTCAACGCCGACCACGGCTACGGTTGCGGATGTCGCCTTCTCTGGCGTTGGCGATGCCAATGGCGTCCTCGTGGCGGGTGTTACTGCTGCCTACCCCGGTGGCCCGGCGGCTGCGCAACGTGACCTGGTCGCGTCCGCGCTCCAGGCTGGCGAGTTCCGCTTCGAGTATATTACCGACCTGGGGCTCAACGCCTCGACCGACATCGTGCTCAACCAGCCCGTCCGTCGCTACTACTACTGGTACACGGCAGCAGCAGCAAGTACGACGGGGCATCGCACCTTCACGTTCCCGGCAGGGGAGTGGAACGTTAACGGCGAGCGCAACACGCCATACGCTTCGTTGAGCGGCAATGGCAACAGCATTGTAGTGGGTGGCGCGACCTTCTATGATCGTGAAGAGCAGTCGTATGTTGCGGGCACCCCGGGCGCTTCCGACTGGTCGCCGCAACCTCCCTCCCATGTGGATCCTACTGGCCTGATCGGCGAAGTTTCGGTGCTGGCAATCAATGGCAAGACTGGGTACTCTGAGGCACTGAGCGCCAGTCTGACCAAGAATGACATTCCAGTCGTTGGCGGCTATCGGAACGGTTGGGGTTCGTTCTCTACTGTGGCAGCATCGAACACAGGCGGGCATCCTACTGGTGCGGCTACTGGGAACGGCTTTGGAGCAGTGGATACCGCTCACAATCTGCTGAGAACGGTGAACTGGCTGCCGGTCATTGCGTACAGCGCGATCAACGTCTACAGCCCGGCCAGCGGTGCGGTGTATGGCACCACCCTGCCGGTGCGCATCCTGAAGTAACTCTGTCGCACGCTCGCACACCGGCCCGTAAGGGCGGGTGCGCGAGTCAAGACAGTTAAAACCGGGCTTCGGCCCGGTTTTTTTATTTGTGCGCCCGGCAGGGCGCGGCGGCGCTTGACGCGCACCGGGTCAAGGCGGCACCCTGCGCATTTGCCCCGAGCCACGCATGATCCGCCTCGCCCACCTCTGTTACCGCTATCGCCCCACGACACCGCCCGCGCTGGATGATGTTGGGCTCGAGATCGGGCGCGGGCGCATCTTCGGTTTGCTGGGGCCGAACGGGGCGGGCAAGACCACGCTGATCTCGCTGCTGGCCGGGCTGCTCGCGCCGCAGGGGGGAGAGATTACGATCGCGGGCACGCCGCTGCCGCAGTGGCGGGCGGCGCAGCCGCGGGCGATGGCGCTGGTGCCGCAGGATCATGCGTTTTACCCGAGCCTGACCGTGAGGGAGAATCTGGCTTTTTTCGCCGGTGTACAGGGGCTGGCGGGGCACGCGCGGCGGCGCAATCAGGACGAGGCGCTGGCGTTTGCGCAGCTGGAGGCGGTGGCCGGGCGGCGGGCGGGGGAGCTCTCCGGCGGGCTGCGGCGGCGGCTGAATCTGGCGATCGGGCTGACTGGTGCGCCGGACATCCTGCTGCTCGACGAGCCGACGGTGGGGGTCGATCCGCAGTCGCGCCATTTTCTGCTCGAAGCGGTGCGGCGCTTTGCCGCCGCCGGGCACACGGTGATCTATACCAGCCACTATATGGAAGAGGTGGAGGCACTGTGCGCCGAGGTGGCGATCATGGATCATGGCAAGGTGCTGGTGGCGGGGGCGCTGGCGGAGGTGACCCGCAGCGCGGCGGCGGGCCTGGGCCTGACGCTGACGCGGCCACTGCCGGAGGCGCTGGCGGCGGCGTGGCGGGAACGCTTTGCGACGCTGACGCTGGCCGGGAACCTCGTGCGCTGGCCGGAATTCGCCCTCGATGAGCTTGGCGCGCTGCTCGCCGAGTTGGCGGCGGCGGGGGTGGGGGTCGAGCGGGTGGATTACGGCGCGGCAAATCTGGAGCAGGTGTTCATGCGCCTGACTCACCATTCACTGCGCGACTGAGGGCTTCGATACGATGCGCTTCTCCGGGACTTCCGCGCTCATCCGGCTGCGGGCTTTGTGGATGAAAGAGTTGCTCGCGCTCGTCCGCGACCGGCACGGGCTGGCGGCGCTGTTTGTGATGCCGGCGATTTTCATTCTGGTGATGTCGCTGGCGCTGGCGGACGCTTTTTCCGAACGCCAGAACACGGCCATCGGTTATGGCGTGCTCGATCTCGACGGCAGCCGCAGCGCGCAGCGGCTGGAGACGCAGTTGGCGACGGTGGATTTGATCGACGAATACGGCCCCTTGCCCGACGAAGCGACGGCGCGGGCGCGGGTGGCGGCGGGGGCGATGGCGTTTGTGGTGGTGATTCCGCCCGGCTTCGGCGCGCAACTGGCGGCGAATCAAACCCCGCACCTGCGCCTGCTCGCCGACCCGACGATTCCGCTGATGGTGAGGAATGGCTTTCGCCAGCGCGTGGCCGCAGAGGCGACCCGGTTGCGGCTGGAGCGGGTGCTGGAGCGGGTGGGCGTCAGCCTGATGATCCCCGAGCTGCGCCAGATCGTCGAGCGCGCCGGGCCGCCGGAGATTGCGGTCGAGCCTGTCGGCCATGACGACGGCGGGCAGGCGATCGCGCCGTCGGCGGTGCAGCAGAATGTGCCGGCGTGGCTGATTTTTTCGATGTTTTTTGTCGTGATTCCGCTCTCTGCGGTCTTTATCGGCGAGCGCGAGCGCGGCACCCTGCAACGGCTCGCGGCGCAGCGGGTGTCGTTCGGGCTGGTGCTGGCGGGGAAGTTTGTGCCGTTTGTGCTGGTGAATCAGGTACAGGCGGTGGTGATGGTGGGGGTCGGGCGCTGGGTGGTGCCGCTGTGCGGCGGCGAGGCGCTGCGGCTGCCCGACGCCGCCGGGGCGCTGCTGGCCTTGTGGCTGGTGAGCCTCGCGGTCAGCGTGGCGGCGGTGGGGTGGGCGCTGCTCATCGCCAGTATTGCGCGCAGCAGCGAACAGGCGACGGTGATCGGCGGCGTGGGCAATATCCTGATGGGCGCTATCGGCGGCATCATGGTGCCCAAATTTGTGATGCCGCTGGCGATGCAGCCGTGGACGCAGGTGTCGCCGATGAGCTGGGCGCTGGACGGCTTTCATCAGGTGATGCTGCGCCACGGCGGCATCGGCGACAGTCTGCCAGCGTGCGCGGCGCTGGTATGCTTCGGCCTCGCCGCGCTGGCTGCGGCGTTTGTCCTGAATCGCCGGGGGAACCCTTAGCACTGAACTGGTATAAAATGCGAAGCATGGCAGATCAAGAGAAACCCCTCATCTGGATCGGTAGCAGCAAAAAGGATCTGATGGCGCTTCCACTCGATGTACGGAAGTTCTTCGGTCATGCGTTGGACTTCGCGCAACGTGGTGACCGGCACACTGCCGCGAAGACGCTCAAGGGCTTTGGGAGCGCGGACGTACTCGAAATCATCGAGGACGACCCGGATGGTACATATCGGGCTGTCTATACGGTGAGGTTTGAAGAAGCGGTGTTCGTCCTGCACTGCTTCCAGAAAAAGAGCAAACGGGGCATCGAAACCCCGAAGAAGGACATGGACATCATCCGGGAACGGCTCAAAAAAGCCGAGAACGAAGCAAAGGAACGCCGACATGGCAAAGCACGCAGTTGAAGACATCGAGGTGGAGATCAGTTCAGGGAACGTTTTCGCTGACCTTGGCCTGCCCGACGCCGACAAGCTGAAAATCAAGTCCGGACTGGTGATCGAGATCACCCGCGCCGTGCGCCGCCTGGGGCTGACGCAGGAAGAGGCCGGGCGGCGCATGGGCATCTCCCAGTCCAAGGTCTCCGCCATGATGCGAGGGGATTTTTCCAATCTCTCCGAACGCAAGTTGATGACATGCCTGAGTCGCCTCGGGTATGACATAGAGATCAAAGTAAAGCCGACGGTCGAGCCGGTAGGACATCTGTCGCTGGCGCTGGCCTGACATGACCGCGCTGAAATCTGCCCTCAAAACCCTGATCGTTGAAGCCTGCGACAAAAGCTGTGCGCCGGACTCCATTGCCGATGATGAGATTCTGTTCGGCGTCGAGACCCGGCTCGCGCTCGATTCGCTCGACGCCCTGCAATTGTCGATGGCGCTGCAAAAGCGGTTTGGCGTGCGCCTCACCGACAGCAAGGAGACCCGCCGCGTGCTCGCCAATGTCGCCAGTCTGGCGGCGTGGCTGGAGGCACAGGGCAAAACCGGCGTGGGCGGGTGAAGCCGGTGCGTCCGGTCTACGTCCGCCGCGTCGGTCATGCTTCGGCGCTCGGGCTGTCAGCGCCCGAGGCGGCGCGGGCGCAACTGGCGGGGGACGGCACGCCCGGGTTCCGGGAATTGTTTGGCGGGCGCTATCCGTGGTTTGCGCTGCCGCTGGCGGAGCGGGCGTGGGGGGCGCGGGTGCGGCGGGCGGTGGAGCGGGTGGGGGCGGAGCTGTGCGCGGGGATGTCGTCTGCGGAAATTGCCGCGTTGCCGTTTTTCTTTGGCTCGTCGTCGCTACAGGCCGGGGCGATCGAGGACGCCGCACGCGCCAGCGGCAATGTCGAGCTGTCGTTCAATGCCGCCGACTTCGGCGCGGAGGTGGGGGCGATGCTGGGCATTGCGACGACGCCGTGGGTGTTTTCCACCGGCTGCTCGTCCGGGCTGGCGGCGCTGGAGGCGGCGCTGGTGCTGATCGGCTGCGGGCAGATCGACGAGGCGCTGGTGCTGGGCGCTGAATTCGCCAACGACACTACGCTGGCCGGTTTTGCCGGGCTCGGCCTGCTGGCGTCGACGCGGGAAGATGAGGGGCTGATTCTGGGCGAGGCGGTGGGCGGGCTGCTGCTCTCGGCTACACCGCCGGACACTTCCAGTTGGCGTATCGCGGCCTGTCGCCTGGGGGTGGATGGCTATTCCGCCACCGCGCCGACGCCCGACGGCAGCGCGATTGCCGCCAATCTGGCCGGGGCGCTGGCGGATGCGGGACGCGAGGCGGGCGAGATCGATCTGGTCAAGCCCCACCGTGGCCGCCTGCCTTCGACTGACGAGGCGGAAGAGGCGGCGCTGGCGCGCATTTTCGGCGCACGCCGACCAGCAGAAATTTTCTTCAAGCGCCAGCTTGGACACACCCTCGGGGCCAGCGGAACGGCGGAGTTGAGCGCTTTATTGGCGCTGCTCGACAGCGCGGCAGGGCAGGCGCGCTATGGGGTGGTGCAGCGCCTGCTGTTCAACCTGATCGGCTTTGGCGGCAGCATCGCGGCGCTGGTGCTGGAACGGGGCGGGGAAAGACAAAATATCGTTGCGGACGCGGGGGCCGGCTTGAAAATTGCGACCGTCGCCCCCCACCCGCAGCGTTTCGATTCCGCCACTCTGGCGGCGCGGGCGCGGGCACGATGCTCGACGCCGTTGCGGCGTGCCGGGGTGTTGACCGAATTGCTCATCGCGGGGGTGGCGGCTTGTCTGGGCGACGATGCCCGCGGCTCCACCGTGGTGCTGTGGGGCTCGCGGGGCGGTGTCCGCGACGCCTGCATCCGGGTGGTCAGCGATATCGCCCTCGCGGGGGAAGCGCCGTTGCCATTCGACTTTCTCGCCACCCAGCCGGTGCTGGCGGCGATTCCCTTGCAGCAGAGCTTTCCCTGTATCGAGAGCGTGTTGTACCAACCGTGGACGCAGGACGCCGCCCTGCACTGGCAACGGCTGTTGCAGTTGGGCGAGGCGTGGCTGGCGAGCGGGCGCAGCAGACGGGTGCTGTGTGGCGTCATCGAACCGGGCGATCATGAACACACGGGGCAGTGGCGGGTATTGGAAATCGCCTGATCTCAGGCACACTATGCAACCCACCAAGAGAATTGCCTGACCATGCGCGTTACCCTTGTCCATCCCGCCGGTTTCAATTTCGTCCCCGGACAGCCGGATTTCACCCTCCTGGCCAACCGCATGGCGCCAATCGGTCTGCTGCAACTGGCCTCATGGCTGGAATTGCACCAGCACCCTGCCCAGGTGCATGACTGCCTTGGCCCGGTCGCGCCGCGCGGTATCGAGGCCAACGCGGAGGCGATTCTGGCGACCGACCCCGAGCTGGTCGGTTTTTCCGCCACCACTTCGGGCTTCATGGACGCGGTGGACATGGCGGCCTATATCAAGCACAAGCGCCCCCACATCCGGGTGGTGTTCGGTAATGTGCATGTCACCTCCATCGGCGCACCGATGCTCAAACATTTCCCCGAGATTGATTACCTGTGCATCGGCGAGGGCGAGGGTACGATGCTCGATCTGGCCGCAGGCGCGGCGCTGAGAGACATCCCCAATCTCGCTTATCGCGACGATTCCGGCCAGGTGCACATCAACCCGCGCCGCCCCCGCATTCTCAATCTCGACGAATTGCCTTTCCCCGCTTACGAGAAACTCGCCGGGTTTCCGCAGGGCTATCACCTGCCGCTGTTCTCCTACGCCCGACGCTGGGGGGCGACGATGATCACCTCGCGCGGTTGCCCCTATACCTGCTCGTTTTGCGACCGCACGGTATATGAGCGTCTGTACAAATACAATTCGGCGCCCTACGTCTATTCGCATTTCCGCTATTTGCGCGAGCGTTTTGATGTCCATCACGTCAATATCTACGACGACCTGTTTACCGCCAACCAGAAGCGCGTGCGCGATTTGTGCGAATTGCTGATCGCCAAACCGCTGGGGATGGATTTTAATTGCGCGATTCGCACCGGCAATACCTCCGACGAATTGCTCGGCTTGCTCAAGCGCGCCGGGGCCTTGATGGTGTCGATGGGGATCGAATCCGCCGACCCTGCGATGATGGAACGCCACAAGGCCGGCGTGACGCTGGAGGCGGTGAAAAAGACCGTGGCGCAAATCCACGCCGCCGGGATGCGCGCCAAGGGTTTGTTCATCTTCGGCCTGCCGGGCGAAACGCCCGCGACGCTGAAAGCGACCAGCGATTTCATCCTCGACCTCGACCTCGACGAGATGAACATGACCAAGTTCTGCCCCATGTATGGCGCGCCGCTGTGGGACGAATGCACCTCGGGACGTGAAGGCGAATTCAATGAAGACTGGCGCTTGATGAATTGCCTCAATTTCGTCTTCAAACCGCACGGGTTCGAATCGCGTGAGGAGATGGACGCGCTCTATAACTGGCATGTGCGCCGCTTCTACGACAGCCGCGCCTACCGCCGCCGTTTCAGCAAAAATATCTGGAGTCATCGCTGGAGCCTGTGGCACCTGATCCGCCACCTGCCGCAAGTCATTCAGGCCGCCCGCTATTTCAGCGCCAACAAGGCCGAACTGGAAGCCGCGCAAGGTGACTTCGCCCCCCATCCGCGCCAGCCACGCGGGCTGTCCCCGTTCCTCAGCCCCGAGCTGCGCGCCGACGCCATCGCCGCCATGTCGCCCATCAAGATTTCGCGCAGGCCCAAAAAAGAATAAAGCGCGTCATTACCAGAGCGTCGATAACCAGGGGAGTTCAGAAAATCTGGCATCGTTGGTGATCAAGGTCAGATTTTCCGAGGCTGCCTGCGCCGCGAGTATGCGGTCGAAGGGGTCGCGGTGGTTCCATTCGATTCTGGAGGCGAAAAAAGCATGGGCTGAATGGAGGGGCAATTCGAATACGCCCAGTTTTCGCACGATTTCGTGATAATTCTCGACAACATAGCTATATTCCGGCAGTTTGCCGATGCGAAACTTGTTGCCGATTTCAAAGGCGCTGATTGCGGATACGAACAGTTTGCTGTCCAGTGGTTCGATGATGGCGCGGGCGTGCGGGCTGAGTTTGTGGTCTTCCTGAACCGACCAGAGCAAGGTATGCGTGTCGAGCAGAAAACCGTTTATAGCGCCCACGATTGCAGTTCCTCATCGGATAAAGGCTCAAAAAAACTCTCCGGCAATGTCCCTTTGATGAAACCGAGCTGCCTTTTCCCCGATTGGCGAACAGGCTCCAGCCTGACCACCGGGATGCCGCGATTGGCGATGACCACTTCTTCGCCTTGAAGCGCGGCGTTGATGAGGCGGGAAAGGCTGGTTTTTGCCTCCTGAATGTTGATTGCGGTTGTGGCGCTCATGCGACCTCCGGTGAATGTTTTTGCTCGACCTGTGCGTCAAAGTATAGCAGCAAGCAGACCAGATCAAGTAGACCAGATTGGATGGGCAAACCCGCCCGCCTGGGAGCGCCGACGTCTCCGCCGACGGAGATGGCAAACTGTCTTCTTTGTTGGCATAATTTCTCCCGCCTGACTGAAAACAGATGGTCGCTGCTGAACACCTTGCAAGGTGCGGGCGAAACCGGGGGTCGGGAGTTGGCGCGCCGGGTCGGGCGCGATGTGAAGCGGGTGCATGAAGACGCCGCCGTGTTATCCGAGCCGGGCTCGATCGAAAAAAACCGCCGCCGGGCATCTGGTTTGCCCCTGTGGCGATATTCATATCGACATGCATTTGCGTTGCGCCACGTAAAGATGAAATCCTCCCCACGCCCTCCCCAGCTTGACGCCGAACCGGCCGCCGCCATGCGGTCGAGCCTGTTGTCGGATGTGCGCCAGCTTGGCCGGGTGCTGAGTCTGCGCGTGCCGCAGCCGCAGAGTTTCAGCCCTGCGCCGGGCAAGTTGATCGTGCCGGTGGTGCTGTATTTTGTCCTCGCGCTCGCGGCGGCGATGGTGGTCAAGGGCACAAGCGGCAGTGTGTATTATCAGGAAGCGCTCCATCTGCTGCCTTTCGGCGAGATATTGCTGGTGGCGGTGCTGGTGGCTGCGGTCGGGGGGTTTGGCAACCGGCAGGGCGGGCGGCTGCTGTTGGTGTTGGTCTGGTTGCTGGCGCTGGCGCCGGTGGCCGAGCTTTACAGTTACACGGTGTGGGAAGAGGTCGAATCTGCGTTTGACAATGAATTGCCGGCTTACGCCATTGCGCTGGTGCTTCATGGCTGGCTGGCGTTGGCCGGGGCGATGTTTGTCGCCCACGCGCTGCGCATCCGGCGTCAGGCAGTCGCCATGCCCTGGTTCTGGTGCAGAGGGGGCGCGGCATTTGTCCTCGCCGGTGTGCTGCTGTTTGCCGTGCTCGCGGCTTCCAATCCGTTCTATGTGTGGGCGGTGGAGAGCACGGTCGCAGATCTCGACTACGAAGCCGACAGCAGCAGAGTCTGGCTGAAAATTGACGAAAAGCTGCTCTACGCCCAGCCCCGTTTGCTGGCGGAGAAGCTGGCGAGCATTGCGCCCGGCACGCCGGGCAAGGCGGAGATTTTTTTCCTCGGCGCGGGTGGCAGCGAGCAGGGGGTGTTCATGCGCGAGGTGATTACGGTCGAAGACCTGTTCCGCGAACGTTACGCCACTGCCGGCCATTCCCTCATCCTGGTCAACAACGCCGCGACCGCAGAGCGGCTGCCGTTTGCCAACCTGGAATCGCTGCGCCAGGCGCTGGGGCGCGTCGGCGCACAGATGAATGGTGAGGAAGACCTGCTGTTCCTGTTCCTGACCTCCCACGGCTCCAAAGAACACGCGCTTTCGTTCTCCCTGCATCCGTTCGGGTTCGCCGATCTCGACCCGCCGGGTTTGCGGGCGATGCTCGACGAGGCGGGGATTGCGCGGCGCGTGGTGGTGGTGTCGGCGTGTTATTCGGGCGGCTTCATCCCGGCGCTGGCCGATGAGCATACGCTGGTGATCACGGCTTCGGCGGCGGATCGCAATTCGTTCGGCTGTAACGACAGCAACGAGTTGACCGATTTTGGCCGGGCGTATTTTGATGAAGCCTTGCGCCAGACGCGCTCGTTTACGGCGGCGTTTGCGCGGGCGCAGGCGCGTGTGGCCGAGCGTGAGGCGGAAGCCGATCTGACGCCTTCGCTGCCGCAGATGGCGGGGGGCGAGGCGCT
Organism: Betaproteobacteria bacterium; assembly: GCA_025997045.1. Taxonomy (GTDB): domain Bacteria; phylum Pseudomonadota; class Gammaproteobacteria; order Burkholderiales; family Rhodocyclaceae; genus WRNU01. Next base: position 17,583 of record BNUB01000001.1, on the reverse strand, counting down.
GGCGGCGCAGTTGGCTGATTTTGCGCGGGAATAAATGGCGTCGACCGGGGTAAAGCGCTGGGAAAACCGGTTAAAATCATTCGTTAGCCAAATCACTGACCTTTTGCCGACATGAGCACCACGCCTTCCTGTGCCGATGAAGCCCTGATTGCAGAAGTTGCGGAGTTGATCGTCTCCGCGCTCAACCTCGAAAATCCGGCGAGTTCGATTGCCGCCGATGCGCCGCTGTTTGGCGACGGGCTGGGGCTGGATTCGATCGACATCCTCGAAGTAGCGCTGGTCGTCTCCAAACGCTATGGCTTTTCGCTGCGCGCCGATAACACCGACAATCTGAAGATTTTCTCTTCGCTGCGCAGCCTCGCCGATTACATCGCTGCCCACCGGGTGTCGTGATGCCTGCGGCCATGCGTCATGGCCGGGCGCTGGGGCTGGCCGTGGCAGCGGTTCTCTACCTGTGCGTGGTTCATTTCACCGTCGCCCCCGATCAGCCGAGCACCGCCGGAGCCTTGCTCGCCGTGGGGCCGCTGGGGCTGATCGCGCTGGGCATGGCGCTGACGAGCCGGTGGAAAATCCCGGCGCTGTTGCTGTGGGGCGCGACCGTGGCCGCGCTGGGGTGGAACTGGGCGCTCATCGAAGCCGGGTTCGAGTGGGTTTATTTTCTCCAGCATTGCGGCGTGTTCCTGCTCCTGGCCGCCGGATTCGGGCGCAGCCTGGCCCCCGGCGCCGAGCCGGTGGTGAGCCGTTTCGCCCGCATCAGCCACGGCACGCTGGCCCCGGTGGTAGCGCGCTACACCCGGCGCGTGACCCTGGCCTGGGCGCTGTTTTTCGTCGCGCTCCCGGCGGTATCGGCGCTGCTCTTTTGGAGCGGGCAGATCGCGTCGTGGTCGGTTTTCATCAATTTCGGCACCCCGCTGCTCATCGGCCTGATGTTCGGCGCTGAATTCGTCATGCGCCATATCGTGTTACCCAAGGCTTACCGCACCGGGCTGGTCGAGTCGATTCGCGCCTTTCTCCATGCCTCTCGCGGCGCACGCTAAGGCCCTAAGGCCCATACGATCCCACGTGTCTCTGCTGCCGCTCCTCGCCCACCTTCATCCCGAGGCCATCGTCGCCCGCCGTGGCGATGACGCCATCACCCTGCGCCGCTTCCTCGCCGACATCGCCCGCGTCGTCGCCGTGCTGCCCGACTGCCGCCACATGCTCAACCTGTGCGCCGACCGCTACCACTTCGCCGTGGGGCTGGCGGCCAATATGGTGACGGGGCGCATCAGCTTGCTGCCCTCGACCCACACCCCCGAGACGCTGCGCCAGATGGCGGCGTTTGCCCCCGATTGCCAGATCCTCAGCGACGGCGGTGAGGCTGACGCCCATCGCTACCCGCTGCCGGTGACGGCGTTCCCGACCTTGAGCACGGCGGCTGAGGCCGTGACAGGTGAGCGGGACGTGCCCCGCCTCGCCCCCGCGCAACATATCGCCTGGGTGTTTACCTCCGGCTCTACCGGCGTGCCGCAGCCGCACCGCAAATGCTGGGGGCGGCTGGCGATCAGCACCCACGCCACCGCCGCGGCGCTGGGCCTGGACCCGACGCGGCCCGCGACCTTCGTGGGCACCGTGCCGCCGCAGCACATGTTCGGGTTTGAATCCACCGTGCTGCTGTCCTGGCTCACCGGCGGCGCGTTCGATGCCGGGCGGCCATTTTATCCCGCCGATATTGCCGCGACCCTCGCCCATGCCCCCGCGCCCGTGGTGCTGGTGACGACGCCGTTTCATCTGCGCACCGTGCTCGATGAAGGCATCCCGCTGCCGACCATCGACCGGGTGATCTCGGCCACCGCGCCGCTGCCCGTCGAGCTCGCTCACCGCGCCGAAGCCGGTTTCGGTGCGCCGCTGTTCGAGATTTACGGCTCGACCGAAACCGGCCAGATCGCCACCCGGCGCAGCGCCACGACCCCCACGTGGACGCTGACCCGCGATGTGCAGCTCACTGTCAGCGCGGGGAAATACTGGATCAGTGGCGAGCAGATCGACGCCCCGACGCCACTCGGCGATCTGATCGAGATTGTCGATGCGCGCCATTTCTCCTTGCGCGGGCGCAATGAAGACCTGATCAACATCGCCGGCAAACGCACCTCGCTCGACTATCTCAACCGCCAGTTGTGCGCGATTCCCGGCGTGCGCGACGGCGCTTTTCATCTGCCCGCCGCCGAGCGCGACGGCCATGTGACCCGGCTGGCGGCGTTCGTGGTCGCGCCCGACATCCATGAAGCGCATCTGCGCGCCGCGCTGCGTGAGCGCATCGACGCCGCCTTCATGCCGCGCCCGCTGATCTACCGCGACAGCCTGCCGCGCAACGCCACCGGCAAGCTGCCACGCGCCAGTTGCGAGGCGCTGCTCGCCGCCCACTATCAGGCCAGGGGCAAAGCGCGACACGCACGCTCACGCTCGCTCACGCTCGCCGCCGATCACCCGGCGTGTGTCGGTCACTTTCCCGGACGGCCGATTGTGCCCGGCGTGGTGCTGCTCGACCGCGCCGCACGGGCGCTTGCCGCCGAGTCGGGATTGCAGGAGCCGTGCTGGCGCGTGGGCAGCGTCAAATTTATCCGTGCGATCAAACCCGGCGTGGACGTGCAACTGGAATGGCAGGCGCCGGGCGCAAACGGCGCGATCGCTTTCAGCCTGAGTGATGGCGCGGGCGTGATCGCAAGCGGCAGCCTGAACCCCGCCACGGGGGCAGCATGAGTGCGCCCAGGCCGGAAGTGACCGCCGAATGGGCGCAGCGCCCGGAGCGCAGCAACATGCTGGCGCTGCGGCTGATGGCGTGGTTGTCGCTGACGCTCGGGCGACGCGCCAGCCGCGTCATCCTCGCCCTGATCGCGGCGTATTTCGTCGCCTTCGCCCCCGCCGCCCGGCGCGCCTCCAAGGCTTATCTCCGCCGTGCCCTGGGGCGCAAGGCCATCGTCAGCGACGGCTTTCGTCATGTGTTCAGCTTCGCCGCCACGGTGCACGACCGCATCTATCTGCTGCGCGACCGTTTCGACCTGTTCGACATCCGCCTCGAAGGCGTCGGCTTGATCGACGAGATGTTGCGCGAGGGGCGCGGAGCCTTGCTGTTTGGCGCTCATCTGGGCAGCTTCGAGGTCATCCGCGCAGTCGGCAACACCCGGCCCGATCTCAAGATTGCGATGGCGATGTTTGAAGACAACGCCAAAATGATCAACACCCTGCTCGCCGCGATCAACCCGACTCACCGCCCAGAAGTGATCGCGCTGGGGCGGCTGGACGCGATGCTGAAGATCCGCGACCAGCTCGACCACGGCGCACTGGTCGGCGTGCTCGCCGACCGCAGTCCGGGCGATGAGCCACGGGCGCAGGTGCCGGTGCTGGGCCAGCCCGCAGCGCTGCCGGTGGGGCCGTTTCGCATGGCGGCGATGCTGGGGGCGCGGGTCATCTTCATGGCCGGGCTGTACTGCGGCGATAACCGCTACACTATCCGGTTCGCGCCGATTGCCGATTTCGCCGGTCTCGCCGCGACAGAACGTGCGGCGGCGATTGAACGTTCGATGACGGCTTATGCCGATGAAATGACCCGATGCTGCCTTGAAGCGCCGTCGAACTGGTTCAACTATTTTGATTTCTGGGACGAATTTCACTGAATCCATGCGTGCTTTTGTCAGCTTTTGCTTCGCCTGCCTCGCCCTTTTCGTTGTGCCCGCGCACGCCGCCGGATGGGATATCGACCAACTGATGCAGCGTCTGGCGGCCAATGGCGCAGGGCGGGTGCATTTCACCGAGACCCGTCACCTCGTGCTGCTCGACCAGCCGCTCGTGATCAGTGGCGAGCTGGTGTACGTGCCGCCGAACCGTCTCGAACGCCACAGCCAGACCCCGGTGGTGGAGACCATGATCTTTGATGGCAGCCAGTTGATACTGACCCGCGAGGGCAAAACCCACACCTTGAGCGTGCGCGATTACCCCGCCGCTGGCGCCCTGATCGGCGCTATTCGCGCCACGCTCGCTGGAGAACGGCACACACTCGAACGTGATTACGCGCTGTCCCTGAGTGGAGCGCGTGCGCAGTGGAAGCTCAGTCTGCTGCCGTCCGACCCGGCGCTGGCGCAGATCGTACTGCGCATTCAGGTCAGCGGCAGCGATGGCAGGATCGAGCGTATCGACATCCTGCAGGCTGATGGCGACCGCAGCGAATTGCGTATCGACGCGCCCGCGCCGGACACAGCGGCCAAATGAGCTGGCGTCGTCGCTCCGGCGCTTTTCTGCTCTGGCTGGCGCTGCTGGGCGTGCTCGCGGCCATCGCCGCACGCACCACTTTTACCACCGATATGTCGGTATTTTTGCCCGACTCGCCGGATGTCGGGCATCAGTTGCTGGTCGATCAGCTCAAGAACGGGATGGCCTCGCGCCTGTTTCTGGTAGGCATCGAGGGCGGAAAATCCACGGAGTCAGCCGCTGTCTCACGCCAGATGGCCGCAACTTTGCGCGCCGATGCGCGTTTCGCCGAAGTCAACAACGGCGCAAGCGTCCATTTTGAGGCCGACCGCAAGCTGTTGTTTGAACACCGCTATGCGCTCTCGCCCAAAGTCGACGCGGCGCGCTTTGAAGTGGAAGGTTTGCGCGCCGCGTTGCAGGAAACCGTCGATTTGCTCGCCTCCTCTGCGGGCCTGTTCGCCAAGCCCCTCGTCACCCGCGACCCCAGCGGCGAGATGATGGCGCTGCTGGCCGGGCTGAACCGCGCCGGGCCGACATTGACCGAGGGCGTGTGGATGAGTCAGGGCGGCTCGACCGCCCTGTTGCTCGCCCTCACCCGTGCGGGCGGGGACGATCTGGACGCGCAGGAAGCGGCGCTGGAGGCGATTCGCGCCGCATTTTCTGCCGCGCTTCCCGCCGACAGCGCGAGCTTGTTGCGTCTGGAGGTGAGCGGGCCGGGCGTCTTTGCCGTGCATTCACGGGAAACGATCAAGAGCGAAGTCAGCCGCATCGCCGCGGCGGGCACGGTGATTATCGTGGTGCTGCTCCTGCTCGTGTTTCGCTCGGTGAGCGTGCTGCTGCTCGGGCTGGTGCCGGTCATCACCGGCGCGCTGGCGGGGGTGGCAAGCGTCAGCCTCGGCTTTGGCGTCGTTCACGGCCTCACCCTGGGTTTTGGCACCACGCTGATCGGCGAGGCGGTGGATTATGCGCTCTACCTGCTGATTCAGCGCGGCAGCGCGAGCACCGTGCCGTCGCGCTTCTGGTCGACGATCATGCTCGGGCTGCTGACCTCGGGCTGCGGCTTTGTCGCCCTGTTCGCCTCGGACTTTCCCGGCCTGTCCCAGCTTGGCCTCTACTCGCTGGTCGGCCTCATCACCGCCGTCCTCATCACCCGCTACCTGTTGCCCGCGCTGCTGCCGGCGGGCTTTCGCATCCGCGATCTGCGCCCGCTGGGCGAACGTCTGGCGCGGCTGGTGGCGGCCTCCGCACGCTGGCGTCTGCTGGTGCCCGTGCTCGCCCTCGCCAGCCTCGCTTATCTCGTCACCCGCACCGAGCCGGTGTGGCAACACGAATTGCTCGCGCTCTCGCCCGTCTCCAAGGCCGACGTCCTGCTCGACCAGCGCCTGCGCCACGATCTGGCCGCGCCCGACACCCGCTATCTGGTGCTGCTGCAAGGCACGGATATCGAGCACGTGCTCGCCCGCGCCGAAACCCTGAGCCCGGTGCTTGACCGCCTCGAAGCGGAGGGCAAAATCTCCGGCTGGGACAGTCCGGCGCGCTACCTCCCCAGCGTGGCGACCCAGCAGCGCCGCCTGCAAAGTCTACCCGCCCGCGACGAGCTCGCGCGCCGCCTGGCGCTCGCCGCGCACGGCTTGCCCCTCGCCGCAGACAAACTGACGCCTTTCCTGGATGAAGTCGAGGCCGCCCGCACCCAGGCTCCGCTCACCCCTGCGGCGCTGGCCGGCACCTCGCTGGCGATGGCGGTCGAGGCGATGCTGCTCACCACCGACCACGGCGTGTTTGCCCTGCTGCCGCTGTCCACCCCCGCGACCGGCGAGGCCGAAGTCGACGCCAGCGCGGTCAACCAGGCGCTCGACGCCTGGAAGCGCGAGCACGACCGCGACGATGGGGGCGCGGCGATCTTTCTCGACATCAAGACCGCGTCCGATTCGCTCTACCTTGGCTATCTCAACGAGATTCTCAAGCTCACCACGATCAGCATTGCCATCATCGCGCTCCTGCTCTCCTGCCTGCTGCGCAGCCCGCTGAAAATGCTGCGCATCGTCGCCCCGCTCAGCGCCTCGGTTCTGGTCGTGCTCGCCGCGCTCATCCTGTGCGGGCAACACCTGATCCTGCTCCACCTCGTCGGCCTGCTCCTGATCGTCGCCGTAGGTTCCAACTACACCCTGTTTTTCAACCGCGACGACGGCCCCATCGCGCCGCACACCTACGCCTCGCTCCTGTTCGCCAATCTCACCACGGTCGCCGGTTACGGCATGCTCGCCTTCTCCTCGGTGCCGGTGCTGCAGGCCATCGGCATGACCGTCGCCCCCGGCACCATCCTCGCGCTGGTGTTTTCGGCGATGCTCTACCGCCAGACCAAAACACGTCCATGAGCACGCTCATGACCCCCCCCCGCCGCTGGCGTCCCACGCCGCTCATCCTCACCGCCCTCCTGATTCACCCCGGCGCGCTCGTGGCCGTGGTGCTGCGCCCGGCGTGCTGGCCGTGGGCGCTCGTGGCCGTATGCCTTGCCCACCTCGCCCTCACCGCCGCCGGTTTATGGCCGCGCAGCCGCCTGCTCGGCCCCAACTGGACGCGCCTGCCGCCCGCCGCCATCGCCCGTGGTGAAATCGCGCTCACCATCGACGATGGCCCCGACCCGGAAGTCACCCCCGCCGTGCTCGACCTGCTCGACCGCTACCAGGTGCGCGCCACCTTCTTCTGCATCGGCGAGCGCGCCGCCGCCCACCCCGCGCTGGTCGCCGACATCGTGCGCCGGGGCCACGCGCTGGAAAACCACTCCTATTTCCACCGCCACCATTTCTCCCTGTTCGGCCCGGCGCGGATGCGCGACGACATCAGCCGCGCCCAGACCACCCTGGCCCGTTTCAGCCCCCATCCGCCACGCTTTTTCCGCGCCCCCGCCGGACTGCGAAACCCCTTCCTGGAGCCGGTGCTCGCCGCGCTCGGACTGACCCTGGCAAGCTGGAGCAAACGCGGCTTCGATACCCGCGACGGTCGCGCCGCGCTCGTCCTCGCCCGTTTGACCCGCAAACTCGCCGCCGGTGATATCTTGCTGCTTCACGATGGCAATGCCGCCCGCGATGCGGCAGGCCAGCCCGTCATCCTCACCGTGCTCCCGCCCCTGTTAGACGCTATCGCCCGCGCCGGCCTGACCCCGGTGACATTGAACCCGTGCCAACCATGACAAACCGCGCCCACCGTGTTTTCTGGCGTCGCCTGCTCAACGCCGCCACCGCCCCCTACCGCCAGCGCGGTCGCTTCGCCTGGCATTTCGCCCGTGGCAAGCTTGGCCGCGATCCGGTCTTCTTCAACCTCATCGCCCAGGGCGTTTTCCCCCCCGCCACCCGGATCGTCGACCTCGGCTGCGGCCAATGCCTGCTCGCCAACCTCCTGCCCGCCGCCCGCCGCCTGCATCGAGCCGGTGACTGGCCCGCCGACTGGCCCGCGCCGCCGCAACTCACCGCCTATCGCGGCATCGAATTAATGGCCCGTGACGTCGACCGCGCCCGCGCCGCCCTGCCCGCCGGTTTCACCGTCGAGCAGGGCGACATCCGCCACGCCGCTTTCGGCGCCGCCAATGTCGTGGTGATTCTCGACTCCCTCCACTACATCGACCCCGCCGCGCAAGACGCCGTCCTCACCCGCGCCCGCGCCACCCTGAGCGACGGCGGCCTGCTGATCCTGCGTGTCGGCGACGCCGCCGCCGGCTGGCCGTTCCAACTGTGCAGTTGGGTCGACCGCCTCGTCACCCGCATCCGCGGCCACCGCCTCGGCACCCTGTACTGCCGCCCCGCCGCCGACTGGCAAGCGCAACTCGAACGCCTGGGATTTGAAGTCAGCGCCCAGCCGATGGATGCGGGGACGCCGTTTGCCAATACCTTGTTGCTGGCACGAGTGCAGGGGTGAGGGTCGTGATCCGACCGATTTCCGCGAGGTAGAACATAATTTCCGCCAACTGAACAAGCGTGTGCGGACATCGTTATGATGCGTTAAATATAGGGATTCAACAGGAATACAATGTATCGACGAAATAAAAAAGCGGTTTAGCCAAATCAGCCAAACCGCACAGACAAACAACTACCCAGAATTAAGGCAAAAGCCCGGATAACCGGAGAGAAGAACGAAGCGCATCATTGACTCTCGACTGCCAGCCATCGCCGGTAGAACGCAAAGCGGAGAGGATATCGTCATCAAGCCGCAAATCTACAGTATCCCTTCGCGCTAGAATCTGCGACCGAGTGTGCACAACACCTTCGCCCCGCTTGGCTTGCTGTACGGATAGCATCAGACCGCGCTCAAAGTCTGACAACTCAGCAACCTGTAGATCACTCATCACAAATCCCCAAACTGTTCAAACTTTAGCCATTGGTGCTCTGGGCGAGACTCGAACTCGCACGGCTTTCGCCACTACCCCCTCAAGATAGCGTGTCTACCAATTTCACCACCAGAGCCTGCTCCCGCTCATTTGCGTGAAATGGCGCGAGAACCAAAGGGGCGCGATTATAGCCGCGAGACGGGGCAGGTAGTCAAGCGTCACGTGACATGAGAACATCACCCGCCTTGCTCTGGATCTGCCATGTTCTCGATCATTTTTTCCAACCGCTGTGAAAATCTGCTGGATGCCCTGCTCGAACGGCTGGGCACGGAGCAGGGCCAGGGCGGGCCGTTTGCCCGGCGTCAGGTGCTTGTCCCCAACAGCGCGTTGCGGCGCAGCATCGAGCTGGCCGTGGCCGCACGCGAGGGCGTGTGCGCCAATCTGGATCTGGCTTATCCCGGTGAGTGGTTGTGGCGCCAGATTGGCAAAGTGGTCGATGTGCCGCCGCGCTCCCCTTATGCACCGGCGGCGCTGGCGTGGCGGATTTTTGCCCTGCTCGAAGAAGATTGGGTGGCGGCGTATCCCAGGCTCGACGCTTACCGCAGTAAAGCGGATGCGCACATGCGCTTCGAGTTTGCCCGGCGGCTGGCGCGGCTGTTCGATCATTACCTCAACTTTCGCCCCCAATGGCTCGAAATCTGGCGCGGCGGCAAAACCATCCCTGCGGAGCTGGCGCCAACGGCCCGTGATGATGAAGCCTGGCAGCGCGAGCTGTGGCGACGTCTGGATGCGGGCTTGCCGCTCATCGACTTTTTGCGCCGTGCAGAGGCGATGGCAGACCACGAGCTTGCGGCCTGCGCCTTGCCCGCGTCCGTGCATGTTTTCGCCCCGACCGGCTTGCCGCCGCGTGACCTCGACCTCTTGCGTGCGCTGGCGCGGGTGGTCGAAGTCAAGCTGTATGTGTTCAACCCCTGCCGCGAATACTGGTGCGACATCGTCGACACGCGGCGATTGTCGTGGCTCGCCGGGCGCCAGCAAGCGCTGTTTTTCGAGACCCGCAACGGCCTGCTGGAAGCCTGGGGCAAACAGACCCAGGCCTTCATCGAATTGCTGCTCGAAGGCGAACACGAGGTGGAGGAGGAAGAACACTTCGCTTGCCACCCCGGACGCCACCTGCTCGCGCAGGTGCACAACGCCATTCTCGATCTGAAAGATTTCACCCCCGGCAGCTTTCAGCTCAAGGCGGAAGATCGCAGCATCGAGCTTCATCTTTGCCATTCGCGCACGCGGGAGCTGGAGGTGTTGCACGACCGCCTGCTCGCCCTGTTCCGCGATCTCCCCATGCTGAGGCCGGACGAAGTCGTGGTGTTGACGCCTGACCTGGCGGCCTGCGCCCCGCTGATCGAAGCCGTATTCGGCACCGCACCGCGTGAGCGCCAGATTCCGTGGCGGATCACCGGCTTGGGCAACACGGTGGAGAACCCGGTGGCGCAGGTGCTGGATCGAGTGCTGAGCCTCGTCGCCGGACGTATGCCGGTGAGCCAGGTCTTTGATCTCCTGCGCCAGCCGCTGGTCGCGGCCCGCTTTGCGCTGGATGAAGCCGCGCTCGACCGGGTGCGAGGCTGGCTCGAAGGCGCAGGGGTTCGCTGGGGACTGACGCAGGCGGATGCGACCAACCTCAACGCTGACCCAGCCCACACCTTCGAGGAAGGCTTTGACCGCCTCTTTTTGTCATGGTCGGCTGGCGAGGCCGCAGGGCGCGCCCTGTTTCAAGGCCACACCGGGGCGCGGCTGGCGCCGGAAAACAGCGATGGCGAGGTGCTGGGGCGGCTGTGGCGCTTTGTCGAGACCCTGCGTCACCACCGTGCGCTGCTCCAGACCCCACACGATGCCGCCGGCTGGCGCACGGTCTTGCTCAGCGTGCTGGCGGAGTGGGTAGCGGGGGGCGGTCATGAGCCGACGGAGCACGCCGAAGAACTGGGCGCCGTGCGGGCAGCGATCAATGCGCTCGTCGATGACATGGCCGCAGGCGCCGGAGAACAGGAAGCGCGTCCGCTTGGCCTCGACGTGGTGCATCCCGCCCTGCTCGCCCGCCTGGATGAAACCCTGCACGGCGGCGTGCCCGGTGGCAGCGTGACCTTCAGCGCCCTGCCGGCGCTGCGTGGACTGCCTTACCGCGTGGTGTGTGTCATCGGTCTTGATTACAGCGCATTTCCGGGGCGCGATCGCCCGGACGAGTTTGATCTCATCGCCGCGTGTCCACACAAAGAAAAGGGCGACCGCCAGCGCCGTGAGGACGACCGCAATCTGTTCCTGGATGTCGTGCTGGCAGCGCGTGACGTACTGCACCTGTCCTGCGTCGGCCGCAGCGTGCGCGACAACACCGAATTGCCGCCATCGGTCGTGGTCGACGAACTTTTTGACGTGCTGGGCGCCGCGACCCAGGCGGGTGGTCACAGCGAGGCGAGCGCGGATGCGGTGAAAAAGCGGCTGACCGTGGTGCATCCCCTCCAGGCCTTTTCCGCCGATTATTTCGCCGAGGGCGGAAAACCGGACGCGCGTCTGGAGAGCTTCCGCGACGACTACGCCCGTGCGCTTGCCGCGCCGCATCCCCCGGTGGAACGCATGGAGGCGTCAGACCCGCTGGCGGCAGACGACGACAGCGAGCGCAACAACGACTTTCCCGACGAAGGCTTTACCGCCGCCGCGCCCTTTTTCTCCGCCCCGCTCGCCCCTCCGGAGGCGCACTGGCGTCAGGTCGAGCTGGAGCAATTAAAGCGGTTTTTCACTAATCCCTGCCGCTTTTTGCTGCGCGAACGGCTGGGGCTGGATCTGGCGTCAGCCGAAGACGAACTGGACGACGCCGAACCTTTCATCGCCGACAACCCGGCGCGGTGGGCGCTGGTCGAGCGCCTGCAGACGGCGCTGGACACGGGCGACGCGCCGTTGGAGCCGCAAGCGCTCATCGCACTTGCCCGTGCCGGGGGCGAGTTTCCCGCAGGTGCGCTGGGCGAGGCCGAATTGCGGCACGAGATCGGACGGATGACGGCCTATTACCGCGAGCTGCGCCAACTCAAGGCCGCGCCCCGCCTGCCGGTGCATACGCTGCAACTCGAGTTTGAACTCGACGGCGAAGCGTGGAGTCTGCATGCCGGATTTGGCGATCTGGGCGCGGACGGGCTGCTGGTTCATCGCTACGACGATGCCCGCGTGACGGATTACCTCAAGGCCTGGCTCGACCATCTGGCGCTATGCGCCGCGCCGCCTGCGGGCATGGAATGCTCGACCCGTGGCGTGGCGCGCGCCGGTAGTTTTGTCCTGCGTCCTGTGTCCCCGGATGCCGCACGTCGCCAACTCGAGGATTTGCTCCGCCTGTACCGTCAGGGATTACGCGCACCGCTGCACTTTTCCCCCAAAGCGGCCTGGGCATTTATCACCAGTGAAGAAACAAAAGCCCGGCAAGCAGCAAGGAAGAAATGGGAAGACGGGGATTACCCGGAAGGTAGCGATTCCGCCTACCGCCTCGCGCTACGCGGCGCAGGCAGCGTGCTCGACGACAGTTTCTGCGCCAATGCCCGGTTGGTTTTCGGTGCGCTCCGGGAGTCTTTTGACGAGATGCGGTAGCGCATTTTAGTATATGCGCCCAAGCACGCCAGACTGACATTAAAGGAGATCATGATGGAACTGGAAATCTACCAAGGCTTCAGAGGGGCGGGAGTGAGCGAGGAAAAGGCTCAGGCTATCGCTCAGGATATCGCCACGTTTATCAACAAAGCCATCGATCAACGCTACGCCATGCACTCTCGGCAGCGTGCAACACAAGGCGACGTGGAAAAAGCACGCGCTGAAACTGAAAAAGCGCGGATGGAAGTAGCCAGGATAGAGGCAAGCATCATCAAATGGAACGTCGGCGCCATCATCGCAGCCGCAGGGCTTGCATTGGCAATGGCTAAACTGTTTTTCACCAACTAAATCTTGGGTTCCCCGTAAGGCGGGCGGCCAATGGACGGACGACCGAACTGGCGACGTGTGCGGGCTTCCTCACGTTCGGCATCGGTGTAGGGCCGTGCGTCAGGATCGGCCATCGCTGCGGCATGGATTTCGGCGTCCTCTTCATCAGTCGGCAGTTCAAACACCCGCCCATCGCGGGTCTTGACGGTATCTCTTGGCATAAGATGCAGGCCCCCCAGGACGGGGAGACAATTTGGCGCGCCCGAAACGATTCGAACGTTCGACCCCTGCCTTCGGAGGGCACTTGAAAACGTGATACATAAGCCATTTGCGGCCAAAATATTGACTTTTTGGGACGATTTTGGGACAGTAAACCGTTTCGTCCGGCTCGCGGTTTTGACTTGCCTGCGCCATAGCGCATCGCCGTCGCCCAAAGGGCGAAGGGGGGGGCCTGGGGGGGGCGCGAGCCCCCAGCCATCAGCGAAGCCGGTTGGCAAGTGGGCGGTTCCGCCTCCCGGCGGAATCGTCCACAGGCGCGGGTTTACTGCGCCTGTGGGCGAAGTCCACTTACCAACGGGTGTAGCGGAATCGGAGCCCAGCTTGCCCAGCCTTTCGCATGTTTTATGCCTTTGTCCTTGTTTGTATATCAAGCCCCCAGGAAGCCGCAAAACCGGCTCAGGCGCGTTTTTTTGCGTGGGTTGTGCCCTCCCTACCAACCAACGCGAAAAAACGCGGCATGAGCCGTTCTGATAGCTCTCAGGGGGTAAATAGAGCGGTGGTCGGCGCAGAAGTGCGCGCGCCGACGTCGACGGCCTCAGCTCCGTGGCAGGCTGGCAGGCCGTGCCGCGCCGCCGCGTGGATCGAGCGGCGGACGGCTGAATCGCCGCATGTCGACGGCATAACGTGGTATATTTTGGGCTGGTAACCAACCTGAAAAAAGGACAGATGAAATGGGAACGATAACAAAACGCGGGACGGCGCAATACCAGGTGAAAATCCGGCGGAAAGGGTACCCCGACCAGACCCGCACCTTCTCCACGCGCCCCGAAGCAGAACGCTGGCAGCGCGACGTCGAAAGTGAAATGGATCGCGGCCTTTACATAGACCGGAAAAGCGCGGAAGAAAACACGCTCGCCGATATTTTGGCGAGGTACAAGCGCGACGTTGTGCCGGGTCACAAGGGCGCGGCCACCGAAGAATTCCGGATCAATGCAATACTCAGGGATCATAAACAACTCGTGGAAACGAAAATTGCCGCATTGACATCAAAAATGCTTGCGGAATACAGGGATGAGCGGCTGAAAGCAGTCACCGCCCCCAGCGTGCGACGTGAGTTGAATATCATCTCGGCGGCGATCAACAAGGCACGCCGTGAATGGGGTATCAGCATCCCTCAGAACCCGGTCGAACTGATAGAGCGACCCGACGATTCACGGGGAAGGGAGAGGCGATTCAAGGGGGATGAAGAATCGCGCCTGCTCGATGCGCTCGATGTTGAAACCGCAACACCGGGGGGAACGGGTGCGCGGAATACCTGGCTGCGGCCCTTGGTTATTTTTGCCATCGAAACGGCCATGCGGCGCGGGGAACTCCTGGCGCTGCGCTGGAAGGATGTCAGCCTGGATGCCATGACGGCCACACTATCGGACACGAAAAACGGGGAAAGGCGGGTTGTGCCGTTGTCATCGAAGGCGCTGGCGGTGCTGAGGGCGTTGCCACAGAGCAAGGATGGCCGGGTTTTTCCGGTCTCAGCGGATGCCGTCAAAAAGGGTTTCGAGCGGGCTTGTGCCCGCGCCGAAATATGCGATTTCCATTTTCACGATCTTCGACACGAGGCGATCTCAAGGCTTGCCCAGAAGCTACCGAATATCGTAGAGCTTTCGATGGTGTCAGGGCACAAAGAAATAAATATGCTAAAGCGATATTATCACGCATCCCCGACAGATTTAGCGAAGAAGCTAAATTGAACTTTCTTTCTCGTGACATTGACATCCTCCCCCGCGTAAACACGGGGGAGGATGTCAAGCGCAAAATGATCAGGCAAAAACCACATCAAGGTGTCCGGCACCCTCGGTGTGGTCGGCACGTGCGGGGCTGACCACGATGTGTACATCCCGCCCCATGCGCACGATACCTTCCAGCATCTTTGTCTCGCTGATGCCACGGAATTGTCCACGCAGCATTTTGGATAATTTCGGCTGCGGAATCCCGCTGACCTTCGCCGCCTGCTGTTGTGTCCAGCCCCGGCTTTTGATGATCTCGGCGATTTTCACCACTAGCTGCGCCTTGACCAGCATTTCGTCGGCGTTCGGCATCCCTAGATCGGCATAAACGTTGATGCTGCCTGCGGTGACTTCAGTTGCTGTCATTTTTGTGCTCCTTTTGCCTGCGTTTCCGCGATCTTCAACCGTTGCACCACCAGTTCCATGTCCTGTTTTGGCGTAGCGATGCCTTGGTGTGATTTTTTCTGGAAACAGTGCAGGACATACACCGCATCGACAAAACGCACCGTATAGACGGCGCGGTAAGTGTTGCTATCAGCATCCTCGACGACTTCCAGCACCCCCGCTGAGCCGAAGCCCTTCAGCACCTTGGCCTTGGCATGTTTTGCGCCAATCTGCGCCATGTGCAGCGCAAAACCAAAGGTGTCTTGCACCTCATCAGGCATGTCCTGTAAATCCCGCTTGCTTGATCCGACCCACCATAGCGGTTTGATGTCTTCGCCTGTCATACAAATTATTCCGTTTGGCTAGTCAGGCAAGTAGTCTGTCTGTGTTTACGTGTTCATATTATACCCATTTAGTAATAAACCACAAGCCCCTATTTCACCGGTGGCCGACCCTGACGCCTTGCGCTGTTGGTGCCTCGGCGTTGATCTGGTGGCGTGGAAGTGGTGCGCTGGCGGTGTCTCAGATTTGTCATATAGCTAGAGTTTTGATCTCTTCCACCCGCCCTTTCGGGCGGGGGCGGGCCGCGTGTTATTTCTTCTTGGCTTCCTTGGCCAAAATTCGGTCAAGTTTCTCCCCGGCTTCCGTCCAATACTTTTTTGCAAATTGAGCCTCAATGGCAGCTTTCCGCCAAATGACAAAGCCGTCGTGCGTTCCCATTTCCCATTCTGCGCCGTCCCGCTCTCCCTCCGCCGCGCACAATGCCCGCCATGCTTCCTCCAAGGTTGCCCGCGCTTGCCTTTCTGCCTTTGACATCCTCGGCATTTGTTTCGCTTCCGCCTTGATTTCTAAAATAGCCTCTTCCATCACCCCGGCTATCCGTTCTCGCGCCCTCTCGCTGCGTTCCCTGGCGAAGGCCGTAATCTCGCCGGCCATTTCGGCCAACGATTCTAGGTCGTCGTCCGTGATTATTTCCTGCGCTTTCTGGTTCATTTTTGCTTCTCCTTGAAAAAAGGCGTCGCCTTCCCGATTGCAGAAGCGCCCCCAAAAAGGCAGACAACTTCATGATCTTTTAATTCCCCCAGTTGGTGCGGCTCAATTACATTAACGCGCTCCTTTCGTGAGGTGCGCGTATTCTGGCGACCATTTCGGCTGTTAGTATAAATCATTTTTTCTGTGGTGCCTACCAAAGAGGAAACCAGTTTCCGGGTTTTATCATCGTCCAGCCTGAAAAAAAGCTTGAGATCGGCAGAGCCGAAAAAAACATCAATCGCGCCCCTGCCGTATTGCCACTCGATTTGTTCGGCAGATTGGAAATACATCCAAACCGGAATCTGACGGGAGCGAAGGGTGTTAAGCTTATTTTCCAGATTCGGAATTTGCGGCATAGTTCCTAATTCGTCCAGAAACAAAGCGATTGGCTTTCTGTTTCCGGCGGTCGAGATAAGCACGTTTAAAATAGAAGTGACGAAAAGGGAAAGTAAAGGCTTCAACGCGGCTGATTTTTGTTCTTCAAATTGCAGGAAAACAGCAGTTGGGATGTCGCCCTTGCCCAATTCGCTGACCACAAAATCAGAACTACCAAAAGCATTCCTAACGCTCTCATAACCAAAGTGCTTTAGATTCCGCTGGCAATCCGCGAAACTATTTTGATAAAGATAGCTGCCGCCAGCCAAACCGGCGGCGATCCGAGAGGAAATATCCCGCGCCTGTTGGCTGTCAGATTTGCTAAGAATTCCGACAATCTCAACCTGCGAATGTTCGCTCAAAAATGAATATACTTCCGGAAAACTCGTGCCCTGATTTTTAGCCATCAGATGAAAAATGGCGGCTTCCAGCCATTCACGTTGAGGCGTGATAAAAGTGTCATCCTTTCCGGCGGGAACCGGTAAAACGCTTATACAAATTTCTGAAACTTGCGTTTCATCGCTTATTTCGGACAGAGGGTTATAGTGGTTTGAATCTGGATCAACAGAAGCGGGATTGACCCTTATTACTCGATACCCTGCCAGTTTTAATATTAAGCAGGTGAGTTGGTGCAATTCGGGTTTTATGTCGATTGCGACAAAAGACAATCCCGCTTTAGAGGCGCGGATTATTTGATTTACCAGAAAAGAGGTTTTGCCGGTTCCCGGAATACCGATGACTAAAGCGCGTTTGCTGGTGCTCGCAAAAAGTTCTCGACCATTGTATTTCCCGGCGAAAATACGAGGCTGAGAAGGCGGGGCCGATTGCTGGAAAAGTCTTTTTATTTCGGCTTCCGTTCGCAAATCGCGGGGCTTTTGCGCCTGGGCGGCAAGCCAGACGCAAAAGAAAAACAGGGCCAAGAGCAAAGCGGCGACGGTGGCGATCAGGTAAAAAATGGTGGGCATGTGCGACTCCTACTATATAGAGGGGTGGGGGTGCAGGGCGATTGCACCTAATCAGCATATTTTTTAACAATCCCGAGAACCCGCATTCTCTCATCATCAAACAATCCCGCGAACTTTCGTCGCAAACGCAGACTGAGTTTGCGAGAAGGCATTGGCTCTTGCTTGATTATATTGAGGATTAATCTGCGCAGGATAGAGAGGTTTTGCGGAGCGTAGTCTCGGCGAACTGCACAGGCATCCTCGCGCAATGTGACATCCAGACGCCAGTGCAAGTCGTTCTCGATCGCCCAGTGGCTGCGCACCGCACCGGCCAACTCAGCGGGGTCGA